>CAXTMQ010000263.1:0-6721 GCA_964245305.1 uncultured Pyrinomonadaceae bacterium | reverse complement strand
CAGTAGCAACTTCTGAATTTTGTAAAACTTTGGAAGGAAATATAGAACGGTTTGGGTGGGAGTGTCAAATCAAAAAGCCCTGCCGAAATTGACAAGGCTTATTTGAATTAAATCTCGACAAAATCATTCGATTTCTTTCGTCGGCAAATTCCAAATGTCGAAACGGAATATATTGGACGGCGATCCGACGAAATTGATGCCGTCCTGTTCTTCGCCGATAAATTGCACCTGATTCGGCTGATCGAACTGATAGCGGCGATGAAAAGCTGAGAAAACGTAAACCCGTCCACCCGCGACATCGGAAAAATTATAATAGCCCTGCTGATTCGTAAAGGCTTGTCGCTGGTTGCCCTGCGAATCGGTCATCGTGACCAGAGCGCGGAAAATGCCGCGACCGTTCGCTTCGGCGACTCGTCCGCCCGCCGTTGTGCCTGCCGCCGTCGGCGCGAGAATAGTAATCGTGTAATTAGTCACCGTCGAATTTATGCCGTCAGTGCCGGTCACCGTAAAGCTGTAAGTGCCGCCCATTGTCGGCGTTCCCGCAACTGAAACTGTCCCGCCGCCTGTTAAATTCAACCCGGGCGGCAGACTGCCCGCCGTCACCGAATATGTAAAACTGCCTCTGTCAGGGACGATCTGTGAGCTATAAACGAGATTTGTATAGCCGTTCGGGAGATTTGCTGCGAAACCGGAATTGACTTCATATGCGCCGATGTCAGTCGCCCCGAAACGCGCCGCGCCGCGCTGGTCGAGAGCGGGAATAACATTGTTCCCGTTGCTTGCAATCGTTCCCGCGTCAATGGCAGGGGAACCGGCGAGCAAAGCGCGAGTAAGATTAAAGCCGCCGTTGTAGGCGAGCGGGGCGAGTTTAGTATTAATCGGCGAGGCGGTTGTGCCGACCTGATCGCTCGTCGTCATGCCGGTAATCGTCGCGCCCGTGCCGTCGCCGAGAATGTTATAGCCGAGCGATTGAAACGGTCCGTAATAATCCGTTGCGCCAGTCGTCGAAGTGTTCGCGCTGACAATCGTGTTCAAAAATTTGCTTTCATATACGTTAGCGGTGTAGGCGTAGACTCCGCCGCCGTCGAATTTCGAGGAATTATTGCTGACCGTGCAGTTCGTAAAATAAAAATTTCCCCGGTCGTCATACAGCGCGCCGCCGTTGCCGTTGCTCGAAGAATTATTGGTGATTGTTGTATTAATCAGAAAGATGCTGCTGTAAAATTCATAAATCGCGCCGCCGCCGCTCGTCGTCGTGTTGCCGCTCAAAGTCGAATTGGAAATATAATCACTGCCGGCTGAGTCGAAACTGATTGCCCCGCCGTATGCGGAGGTGTTACCGTTGATCGTCGAATTCGTGATTGATATACTTCCGTATTGGTCAAAAATGCCGCCGCCGTCATTTGCACTGTTGCCGGAAATAATCGAATTCGCCATTGTGAAGCCGTTGCCTTGAATATGAATCGCTCCGCCTTGTCCGCTCGACGCAGAATTGTTTGTGAATGTCGAATTTGTTATTTTGCAGGAACAATAAATTGCTCCGCCGCCTGCGTTGCCTGTTGCCGCATTGCCGGTAAAAGTAGAGTTTGAAATATTAAATGTTCCGGCATTTGCAAAAATCGAGCCACCGTAACCTGCCCTGCCGCCGGAAACGGTAACACCGTTCAACGTCACGCTCGAACCCGCACCGCCGCTGGTGAAGGTGAAAACGCGGTTTGTATTGTTGCCGCTCAAAATTAGATTGCCCGCGCCCGTGCCGCTGATGGTCAGTTGACTGTTACCGATTTTTTGGATGGCGATTTCCCCGCTTGTCAAAATAATCGTGCAAACGCCGCTCGCGCATCCCGAGTCGTTCGTCGGAATACTAAAAGTAATCGTGTCCACGCTGCCGGTCGGCGCGGCATTGGTTGAAGCAATTAGTGCCCGCAGACTACCCGCGCCGCTGTCGTTTGTATTCGTCACGGTGTAAGTTGCCGCTTGCGCCCGCGCTTGAAAACTCAAGCTAATAAAAATTATTAATATCAGAAACTGTAATCCATCGGTTTTAGATCGCTGATTGTTCATATTTTCTCCAATAAATCTGCCGCCTGTCATTTTCCTGCGTCTATAGATTCAAATAAATTTTTCCCTCATTCTAAAACGCAGGAAATTTAGATTTAAGAGGTCAAAATATTTGAAGTTTATTAGGTTATTTATTACTGCTCTAAAATCAAACAATTTTTTCAATTTCTATGAATATGATATAGGGCTATTACCGAATTTTCGTTAGAGTAAAATTAACAACAATTTCGCCGTGCAGAGAATAAGCGTTTACAGTCGACTCGCGGGGTTGATTTATTCGAAGCACTGGTCACACTAGCAACTGTCCACGTTGATGGGTTTGTTTTAGGATAAATAATTTGAGAGAGGATGATCGAGGTTAAAGCCGCAAATATAGTCGAAACATCTTTGATGTGCAAAATTATTCGGTCGTTTCATCAATTCTTTCTGTTTTTCTGAGATTACCAAACTTGAATTTAAAGGTAACATTTTCGACTTATTCAGAATAACAGTTTTTTGAATGACAAATCAATAAATTTAACTATGAGAATTCGTGTGAGATTTTTGTGTTTTCCAAGCGGAAACATTTTAATTCACTTTCGGCGGTCTGCTTGGTTAGATTCTTTGCGTTGTTGTCGTTTTGCCAAAGTTTCTTTTGACGGATTTTCAATGCTTGGCTTTCCTTTTCTTCGCTGAGGCACAAAATTTTCTAAATCCTTTTCTGGCACTTCCCAAAACTCCACACCGAAGCGATCAATGGTTTTTGCAGCATTTGGGAATTTTCCGCGCAGAAACCAGCCGAGAACTACTGTTTTGCTCACGTCGAATCTTTCAGCTACTTCTTTTGCCGTCAACTTTTTTTCTCAAAACAATCATAGCGGTAAAACGATATTCTTTTCAAGTTTATTGAAATTATGACGGCATACCGCTATTATTAACTTGCATATTTGGCGGTATGCCGCTATACTTATTTATAGATTGAATGAGTTATTCAATTCAAGAATTAGCGGAGAAACAAAATGCAGAAACGAATAAGCATATGTATACAAGACCGTGAAAGCCGCGCGAAATTCAGGCAGTCTTATTTAGCCAGAAAGAAAGGCGCACCAATTGTTATAGGTTTTAAGAAGTCAGAAATCATAAAAAGAGACGGTTTAATATGTTATTTATGCGATAAACTGCTCACCTTTGAAACAGCCACTATCGAACATCTTATTCCTCTGTCCAGAGGCGGAAATCATAAGCCTGAAGCTGTAAAAATTGCCTGCTTGGACTGTAACAGAAAAAAACATAACAAAACTTTGACCGAGTATAAAAAGTATCGCGGCGATTATAAAAAATTTATAGATTGACTAATGCGATTATTTCCAAAACGAGGTCAAATAAATTATGAGTATTAGCAGCAACAGATCAACTACCGCTAACAACGCAATCGAAACCACTTACGAAATTCAACCATTGTGGGTGCAAGTTAAAATTAATTTGCATTTGAATCGGCAGCAAAGGAAAAATTATTCTTAAACATTTTTAATGAATTTGTTGATAAGTCTACTGTTGCATAGTTGGAAATAAAGAGTTCATTTCCAATCTGATTAGATTCAATTGTCTGATTTCTCATTCCATACATCAAACTCCAATCTGTTATTTTTGCAAATGAAAAAAGTTCCCGAATCAAAGGTGAATCATCGTAAGTTATAAGCCACTTGTGCTTACATTTTTTCATTACTTTAGCAAAACGTTCGTGGTCAAAAGATTTATGAAGATTGCCGTTTTTGCCGTAAAGAGCAGAGTTTGTAGCGGAAAAATATGGTGGGTCAAGAAATAGAAAGACGTTTTCGCCTTTCGTCATAACTACCTCTTCATAATCAAAATTTGTAATTTTTACACCTTGTAGAATGCTCGGAAGTGCCGTTAGACGTTCAATGCTTGAATCCGTAAAACGTTTTTCAAAAGCCTGCTGTGAAAATCCTCCTGCTTCAGTCGTGCCTGAAAAAGTGATTCGATTGAAAACAAAAAACGCGGCGGCTCGTTCAATTTCGTCTAAAACCTCTTTGTTTTCACGTAAGAAATAGAAAAGTTTTTTCCCATCCGGGTGTTGCTTTTTCCATTGCCATACCTGCTTTACAACTTCTTCGATATTTAATTGTGTTTTTTGCCAGAAATTTATCAATTCAACATAAATATCGTTTATCCAAAATTCTTTGTCGGGAAATTCTTGTTTAAGATGAATGCAGATAGAGCCACCTCCGACAAACGGCTCACGAAATTCTTGAAAGAAGGGAATAAGCGAAGAAATGCGGTCTCTTGCTCGGCTTTTTCCACCTGGATAACGTAAAGGACTGCGAATCATAATTATATCTGCGCCAAAATAGCTAGAAAATTATTTTCTTTTGCCTCTGCAAATAAACTTTTAATTAAATCGGCTTGCCGCGAATTAAATTTGTTGCTATGAAAGAAAACATCTAACTCCTCGGTCGTTAAATCAGATGTAATTTCGCCATCAATTTTAGTTGAGGTTAATTTCAAAACAGGTATGCTTGGAAAAATTACCTCGTTAATTCTGACACTTTCCAAGTTTGTATAAAGCATCATTTTTAACAAGCCATCTTTAATATCTCCAATACTGGGTATCTTTCCATTTACACTATGCTTAGATTCTATTAGAAATAATTGTTTTTCTCTTATATCAATCTCATCTACTGTTAGGAAATATTTCCCGCCTAAATAATTCGTGATTGTGATTTTGGCTTTTGTTAGTGTGGCGAGAATTTCTTTTGGTTGGACTGTTTGAAACTCTCTTGATTGAGCGGATTGTGCTTTCAATCTTGAATAATCCATAAAGGTTGATAAATCACTTGTAATTGCATTAAAGAAATTTTCTAGCCCCCTTTCATTGTGAAATCTGACATTTGTTCTAGCTTCAATTTCCTTATAGGATTTTCTCGCCGCTTGTAGAGTTGTTGAGATGCTTTTTAACTCTTTCAAATTCCAATGCAATGCAGAACTATGATAGTTCGTAATTTCCTTGATCTTGTTTATAACAAAATCATTATTGAATTTTTGATTTGTGATTTTATCAGCTCGAGTTTTATGCTTTTCGGCTGTCTCATAATAGGCTGGAATTACATATATGTCGAGTAAACTCATTAGTGAAATAGTATCCCACTGCAAAAAGTCTCTGTCGCCAGATGCGCCTTCATCTTTTACAACCGGAATAACAGTAGCTCGTTTTGAAGCGGAAAAAGTATTATAAACCCTTTCATATGGGTAAGACCGAGTTCGCTTTGGAGACACCCATTTACTTAAGGCAACTCTATTTTGTTGATAAGAAATTAGACAAGAAGATTTTGCGGAATTGATGTTAAAACTATCGATTGCAACTTCATTCAACTCACATTTAAGATTAGATTTATATCTAACTCCTGCGACAATTTGAGCTTCGACTTCCATAGGTAGATTAATCTTTTCTGTTACTGCTTTCACCTTTTGTTTTTGGTGGTCTACCTGTTTTTGGGCGGTTTTCGACCAACTTTAAATCCTGTTCTTTTACGAACCAATCGCGCCCACGTTTTTCTGCTGGCAACCGCTCTAACTTAATTAAAGTTTGTACTTGTCGAACGCTAATCTTTAATCGTTCAGCAACTTCTTTGGTGGTTAATTCCATATCAAAACAATCATAGCGGTAAAACGATATTCTTTTCAAGTTTATTGAAATTATGACGGCATACCGCTATTATTAACTTGCATATTTGGCGGTATGCCGCTATACTTATTTATAGATTGATTAATTCAATCATTCCAAAACTAAACAGGAGAAAATTATGCAAACAGAAAAACTAAACACAACAACCGAAACCGTAACCACAGCCGGAAATCAAAATTTCACGGTTACAACCTTTGAAGCGACGATGAGAGCGCATTGCGACTGTTGCCAAAATCAGGCATCGGGAACGAAAGCGAATCTCGTTTCACGCGGTTGGGGCTTTGCTCAAGGCGCGGAGTTTTGCCCGGACTGCAATTTCTAATACACGAAAGGCTTAGGAAGTAGCAGCCTCCTAAGCCTCTCTTTCCACTTATTTCTAAATGGAGAAAACAACGAATGAATAATACATCGCAACCGACTGAAAAACAAAAGAGCGATCAAACCAACGATTCAAAAGCGGCGACCGAAACGCCCGTAATGACCCAAAAACAGATGAAAGAGTTTATCTCCACGCTGTCGAACGCCGATGGCATTCAAGGCGATTACGCCTTTAACGGGTTTCTCTTTTTCTTTCAAACCATTTACGAGGCGATCAGGACAAATCCCGTCGAAGCCGGAAATCTGATGTTTGAATTGCAGCAGCACGTTTTCAATAAGCTGATGTGGGAAAGTTACCACGCTTACATAAACCATATGCGAAAGGCTCATTTGATTTTCGAGCGAGCCGAGCCGTTCGTTGACCTCGAACCCGTTATGGATTTGTCCGAAACCGAACTCGAAGATTTGGCTTTGCCGCTTTCGACTTTAATTCAGAATCCGCATCTGCCGCAATCAATCAAAGACGCGCTCAAAAATAATTTGAACGGCAACCACATTGACTTTTACACGCCGGAAAACATTCTCGGCAATCTGAAAGAACTCGCGGAGGTGAAAGATGCCGAAGAAAATTAAAATCAAAAATACCGTGCCGCATCTGCT
>CAXTMQ010000262.1:381-6747 GCA_964245305.1 uncultured Pyrinomonadaceae bacterium | reverse complement strand
ATGTTTCGTTTTATCCGAGCTGAAAAAAACCTCTGAAAAAACCTTCGTCGTCATCGCCGATTCAAACAAAGATGCCGACGATTGGGAATGCGACCTCGAATTTTTTCAATCGCAAATCGCAAAACAAACATCGCAAATCGCAACGCTTCCGTCGTTTGAATCCGACGTTTACGCAAACGTCTCGCCGCACGCCGAAACGCAGGAAAAACGCGCGCTGGCATTGTGGAATTTAACGCGCGGACAGCCGGATTTTTTAATCGTTCCGGTGAAATCTTTAATCACGAAAACGCTCGCGCCGAACGAAATTAAAAATCTCGGCGCGACGTTAAAACGCGACGAAGATTTCGCGCCCGAAGCGTTGATCGAAAAATTAATCGCCGCCGGTTATCGGCGCGAAGAACCGCTCAAAAATGTCGGCGAATTTTCCGTGCGCGGCGGAATTCTCGATGTCTGGTCGCCGGACGCGCCGCTGCCCGTCCGCATCGAATTTTTCGGCGACACGATTGATTCGATCCGCGAATTCGACGCGGAAACACAGCTTTCGACCAATCAATTAAAGGAAACTTCAGTCGCGCCGATGCGCGAATTTGCCGCGACCGCCAAAGATTTCCGCGATTGGTCGTTTTTCGCCCGCGAGCGATTTTCCGATGAAAAATTCGCCCGCGCCTTAAAAGACCGCACGCAATTTGCCGACGAGGGCGAAGATTTTCCCGGCTGGGAATTTCTGTTTCCGCTCGCCGCGCCGCGCGAAAAAAACGCATTCGATTTTCTCGAAGATTTCGTTTTAATCGTTGACGAACCGACAATCGTCGAACAAACGCTGGAGACGTTTTACGAAACGCTTCAATCGCGTTTCAATGAAACTGCTGAAGCCGGCGAAATCGGTTTAGAGCCGCGCGATTTTTTTCTCGGCGGCGAAGAATTGCGCGAAAGACTTGAAAAAACGCGCCGCGTCGAACTTCGCGCTCTGGGCAGAACGGCGGCGGAAATTGACGAGCAATATACGCTCGAAACCGAATTGCCGAAGAAAATTGACAAACTGCCGATCAAAAACTCCGAACGAAAACCGCTTTTTCTTTTTTCGACGGCGGAAAAAGCCTCTGAAATAGAAATTCAATCGCGCTCAACGAGAAAATATCACGGCAACGTCAAGGAATTTGCCGAACAGTTTAAAAATCAGAGTTCAAAAATCAAAGTCGAAAACGATTCGCCGCTTTTCGTTTTACAGTCACACGGTTTAGCCGAGCGTTTGCGCGAGATTTTGCGCGATTACGACGTTTCGATTGCCGAAGATTCGCTGCGCGTCGGCGATTTGTCGGGTGGTTTTGAAATTCCCGCGCTCAATTTAACCGTCTATACCGAAAACGATATTTTCGGCGAAACGACTCAGCAGGAATACCAAAAACCAAAAACTAAAAACCAAAATCAAAAATCAAAACTCGGCGCGTTTATCTCGGATTTTCGGGATTTGAAAGCGGGCGATTTCGTCGTTCACGTAGATCACGGCATCGGGCGTTTTGAAGGTTTGCAAACGATCAACTCGCAGGGCGCGGAACGCGAATTTATGCTCCTGATTTACGCCGAAAACACGAAACTTTTCGTTCCCGTCGAGCGGTTGGATTTGGTTTCGCGTTATTCGAGCGGCGAAGCGACGCAGCCGACTTTAGACAGATTGGGCGGACTCGGTTGGCAGAAAACAAAGGCGAAAGCCAAACGCGCGATGCGCGATATGGCGGACGAGCTTTTGAAACTTTACGCCGAAAGAAAATTGGTGCAGGGCTTTGCTTTTTCCGGCGACACGCCGTGGCAGGAAGAATTTGAAGACGCTTTTCCTTATCAACTGACGACCGACCAGGCGACGGCGATTGAAGATTTAAAGGAAGATATGCAAACGCCCGTGCCGATGGATCGCCTGATCGTCGGCGATGTCGGTTACGGCAAAACCGAAGTAGCGATGCGCGGCGCGTTCAAAGCCGTGATGGACAATAAACAAGTCGCTGTTTTAACGCCGACGACCGTTTTGGCGTATCAGCATTTTGAAAGTTTTAAACAGCGATTTGCCGCGTTTCCGGTCAAAATCGAATTATTATCGCGCTTTCGTTCGGCGAAAGAGCAAAAAGAAGTCGTCAAAGCGGCGGAAGAAAGCAAGGTTGATATTCTCATCGGCACGCATCGCATTTTGTCGGCGGACGTGAAATTGCCGAAATTAGGTTTGGTCGTCGTTGATGAAGAACAGCGTTTCGGTGTCGCTCATAAGGAAAGATTAAAACAACTGAAGAAGAAAGTTGACGTGCTGACTTTGAGTGCCACGCCGATTCCCAGAACTTTAAATATGTCGCTGTTGGGAATGCGCGATATGTCGGTAATTGAAACGCCGCCGCGAGACCGTTTGGCGATTAACACGCAGGTCGTTCAATTTTCCGAAGGCGTAATCAAATCGGCGATTGAACTCGAACTAGCCAGAAACGGGCAGGTATTTTTTATTCACAACCGCGTCGAATCAATCGAATCAATCGCCGCGCACATCAAAAAAATCGTGCCGAACGCTCGCATCGTCGTCGCGCACGGGCAGATGAACGAAAAGGAAATGGAAACCGCCGTGCTTGATTTTGTTGATTACAAATTCGACGTTTTGGTGGCGACGACGATTATCGAAAACGGCATCGACATTCCACGCGCGAACACGATTATTATTAATCGCGCCGACAATTACGGGCTTTCGCAGCTTTATCAACTGCGCGGTCGCGTCGGACGCTCGAACCGCCGCGCTTACGCTTATCTTCTGATTCCGTCGGAATTTGAATTAACGCCGATTGCCAAACGTCGGCTCTCGGCGATTCGTGAATTTTCCGATCTCGGCGCGGGTTTCAGAATCGCCGCGCTCGATTTGGAATTGCGCGGCGCGGGCAATATTTTGGGCGGACAGCAATCCGGTCAACTCGACGCGCTCGGTTTCGACCTTTACACGAAAATGCTCGAACGCACGATTCAGGAATTGAAAGGCGAAGAAATCCAAGAAGAATCGAGCGTTTCGATAAATCTCGGCGCGGACGTTTCGATTCCGAACGATTATATTTCCGAAACCGCGCAGAGATTAAGAACCTACAAACGCATTTCGTCAGCCGATTCCGATTCCGGGCTGATGCAAATTTACACGGAAATCGGCGACCGATACGGCAAAATTCCCTCGTCGGTTGATAATCTATTCGATTATGCGCGGCTGAGAAAATCCGCTGAAAAAATGCGCGTCGTTTCGGTTGATAAAACGCGCGACGGATTTGCCGTCAAGTTAGGCGAAAACGCCAAAGCCGCGCCCGAAAAGTTGATGAAATTTTTGTCGGAAAATCCCGAATCATCATTCGCGCCGAGCGGCGTTTTAAAAGTTCCGACGCAAGAGAAAAATTTAATCGAAGCGGCGCGGATTGTTTTAGAAAAAATTCACTCTTAGAAATTTTTTTAGCCGCGAATAATACGAATAACAAGAACTAAATAGAAAAATAATTCGTGTTGTTCGTGTATTCGCGGCTAATTTCCTTTGTTATGAATCCTGTGGTTTTCCGCTTTGTTTTTCGGTCGCCGCCGCCGGAGTTTTCGCCGGTGTCGGCGGCGAAGGTTTCGGCGTTGCCTTCGGCGCGGTCGGCGCGGGCGTTTTCGACGGTACGGTTGGCGGATTCGTGTTCGCGGGCGGCGGATTCGGCAACGCGACATTGGCATTTGACGGCGCGGGCGAAGGTTTTCCGGTTGGCGTTGCCGCCGGTTTCACATTCGCCGGAGCGACGTTGGCATTTGTCGGTACGGGAACTAAAACCGTGCCGTCCTGCATAAAAATGCTGTTCGGGTTGTTCGGGTCAATATATTGTCCGCCCGGCTGCATCGGCGGCGCGCCCGGCGGCGGAATGCCTTTCGCCCAGGGATTATAGCCGTCGCCGTAACCGTCGCTGGTCGGACTTGCGCCTCCGGGCGGCGCGACGAGCATCATATTTGAATTCGCCATCATCTGCGGCGAGAGAGCCATCATATTCGACGCGCCGAATTCGTTCATTCCGGTCGCCGGATTGAGCGGCTGAACGGGCGAACCGTTCGCGTCGGTCTGCAACTGTGTCGTCGGATTCGCCTGCTTGCTCTGCGTCATATAAATCAAACCGACCGCGAGCAAGGAAATTCCAGCCAGCACGACGAACGCCGTTTTCCAGAGATTATTTTTAGCTTGGTCGGAAATCTCCACAGATTGCGGAGCGGCGACGTTGCCGTAAACTGCGGCGGCGCGATTTAAATCGTCGGTAAACTCACGCGCCGTTTGATAGCGCATTTCCGGGTTTTTCGCCAACGCTTTAAGAATGACCGGCTCGACCTCGGCGGGCAGATCGCTGCGAAAAGTCGAAAGCGGCGCGGGCGGATTTTCGGCTTGTTTGAGCAGAAGCGCGGTCGGCGTGTCCGCCGTAAAAGGCATCTCGCCCGCGAGCATTTCGTAAACAATCACGCCGAGCGCGTAGACATCGGCGCGTTCGTCAACATCCGCGACCGAGGCGTTTTGTTCGGGCGCGCGGTATTCGAGATTTTCCGCGCTGTTTTCATCCGTTGCCGCGACCGCGCCGAAATCTAAAACTTTGACTGTTTCTTCGCCGTTCGCAGTTCTGACGAGCAAAATATTCGAGGCGTTCAGATTGCCGTGTTTGATGCCGTAAGCGTGAGCGGCGGCGAGCGCGGCGGAAATTTCACGGGCGATTTTCAAAGCGCGGTCGAGAAGGAATTTGCCCTCGCTTTGCATCGTTTCCTTCAGAGTCGCGCCGTCCGCGCCGTCGGAAACGATGTAGACCGCGCCGTTTTTTTCTGCGCCGAAATCGGTGACGTTCAAAATATTCGGATGCGAAATATGCGAAACCGCGCGCGCTTCGGCGGAAAATTGTTTGACGATATTTTCGTCAACCGCGAGCGCGGGCGCGAGGATTTTGACCGTGACGGGCTTGTCCATCGAAACGTGCGTCGCGCGGTAAGTTTTACCGAAATTGCCGTCGCGCAAAACCGAGTCAATGCGGTATTTTTCCGCCAAAGTTTGTCCGATAAATTGGTCTGACATTTTTACACTCTCTCGTCTAAATTCTTAAAAGATAAAAATTTTCGATGCCGTCAAACGGCGATAAGTTTAATTATAAATGATAAAAACCGCAGATAATACATAAAAAGCGCGGTCGAAAGTCAAGAAACTTCGACCGCGCTTTTCTGAAAAGATATTTTCGATGTTTATCTCAAAACAACGAAAACGATGACGAGCGCGAACAGCACGAGCGATTCGATCAAAGCCAGACCGATAATCATCATCGTCTGCACGGTTCCCGCCGCGCCCGGATTGCGAGCCGCGCCTTCGACCGCCGCCGCGCCGATTTTACCTTGTCCGAGTCCGCCCAAACCGGCGGCGATGCCGAAACCGATACCGGCGGCAATCGCTTTGTAAGCCGCGACCGTATTCGCGTTGTCGCCAGCCGCCGCCGCGCCCTGCGCCAACGCCGGAATCGCCATCAAAGCCAACGCCAGAACCGAAAAGAAAACGTATTTAAATTCATTTTTGTCTCCAAATTTTAATTTTTATTTAACTCACGAAGATTTTTCAATCGTTTTTCGGTTTATAAAATTTGCGGCTTGTATAATTTCGCCTCACTTCCGGTATGCGCTCGATTTCTACTCTCGTTGGAGTCGAGGCTCCTGTCGCGTGCGGGCATCTCCGCTATGAATTGCCGGTTTTCAAATCATTCACTTAAAGTCTTCAAAAAACTTTTTGACGATTCAGGATTCAGAATTAAATCCTGAATCTTACGCAAATTCGACTTGCGCCGTGCTGCCTTCTTCCTTCGCGTGGTGTTCCTCGTCGTGCGCGTGGTCGTGCGGCGCGTGCGAAACTTCGCTGATGTAAATCATCGAAAGCAGAGTGAACACGAGCGTCTGCACGAGCGCGACGAATAGCGCGAGCGGCAGCAGAACGACCGGCACTAAAACCTGCGTGAACGGCGGGAACAAGCCCGAAATAATCGCCGCGATCTGTTCGTCCGCGAACATATTCGCAAACAGTCGAATCCCTAAAGTCATCGGTCGAATCAGATTACTGAACAATTCGATCAGGAAAATCAGCGGCGTGATAATCAACGCCAGCACCAGCGGCAGTCGCGGTCCTGTAAAATGTTTTAAATGCGAGACGATGCCGTTTTCGCTGATGCCGACGTAGTTGTAATAAATAAACGACGCGATGCCGAGCGCAAAAGTAACGGAAACGTGCGCCGTCGGCGACATAAACAGCGGGAAAAGTCCCATCAAATTGGAAACCAAAACCAGCACCGCGAACGTCGCCACGACCGGAAAATACTTGTAACCGTG
>CAXTMQ010000262.1:0-371 GCA_964245305.1 uncultured Pyrinomonadaceae bacterium | reverse complement strand
CAAAACTCCGGCTTCGAGCGTCAACTGTCCGGGTTTCGGATCGTCTTCGGATAATTTTCCTTTGAAAATCCAAATGACGATCATCGTCAAAAAACAGGCGATGACGAACATTATCGTATACCACGGAATCGCATTTTCGACCGTGTAAGGTCCGAACAATTTTTCCGCCGTCGTGCTGACACCCAATTTATTAAAAAGCCAATTCCAAGCCGGTTCGGAAACCGCCTTCTCGAATTTCAAAGCCGGCTCGCCTAAATAATGATTGATGAATTCGACGATTAAACGCGTGTGTTCGCCGCCGCCTTCTTCAAAAAAAAACATTTTTATAATTCCCTTTTGTTAAAAAATGATGAAAATAATCTGATAAAACC
>CAXTMQ010000261.1:1350-6791 GCA_964245305.1 uncultured Pyrinomonadaceae bacterium | reverse complement strand
AAGACGAAATTCGTATTTTGTCGGAACAGCGCGACGAGCGAATTTTCGAGCTTTTTGAAGGTCGCAAATTAAAGAGCGATTTGATGGACGGCAAAGAAGTCATCATCAAAAAAGGCGAAACTCTGACCAGAGAAAATATCGCCGAAATTGACTCGAAAATTCTTCGCAAAGCCGATGTGACTGCCGGAACAATTGACATCGCCGGTGAAATCAAGGAATACGAACAGCGCACGACGCGCCAGATTAATATCTTGAGCGACATCTACGAAGAAAAAATTACCAAATTGAAGCAGGGCGACGAACTGCCGCCGGGCGTGATCAAAATGGTGAAAGTTTTCGTGGCGATGAAGCGCAAACTTTCGGTCGGCGATAAAATGGCTGGTCGTCACGGCAACAAAGGCGTAATCGCCCGCATTCTGCCCGAAGAAGATATGCCGTATTTGCCGGACGGAACGCCGGTCGAGATTGTTTTGAATCCGCTCGGTGTACCGTCGCGTATGAACGTCGGTCAGATTCTCGAAACGCATCTCGGTTGGGCGGCGCGTGTTCTCGGACTGCATTTTGCCACGCCGGTTTTCGACGGCGCGAGCGAACGGGAAATCAAGGAGTTTATCGGCAAAGCCAACGAGAAATACGACGAATTAGGCTTGCCGCCGTCGGTCGGACCGTCGGGTAAAACCCGTCTTTACGACGGTTTGACGGGCGAACCGTTCGAGCAGAAAGTAACCGTCGGTTACATTTATATGCTCAAATTGTCGCATCTGGTTGACGATAAGATTCACGCACGTTCAATCGGACCTTATTCGCTGATTACGCAGCAGCCTTTGGGCGGCAAAGCGCAGTTCGGCGGGCAGCGTTTCGGAGAAATGGAAGTGTGGGCGTTGGAAGCCTACGGCGCGGCGCATATTTTACAGGAACTTCTGACCTGTAAATCAGACGACGTTGCCGGACGCTCGAAAATCTACGAAACCATCGTCAAAGGCGAATCGAATTTCGAGCCGGGCATTCCCGAATCATTTAATGTTCTCGTGCGCGAACTCCAGTCGCTCTGTCTCGATGTCGAACTCATCACCGAAGATGAAATTGACATCGAAGAAGCGACCAGCGGCGTTCTCGAATTGGTCGGCGCGGATTAAGAAACCGGAACACAGAATTCGGTTTTCAGTTTGAATTATTTCAGCGAAAACCGAATTCTTGTCCGGCTGGAAGGCGGCATTAAAAAAGAGCGCGATGAGTAAAAAATCGAAAATTATTTTGTTGATTTTAATCGTCGGTTTTTTGCTTTCGCTGCCGGTAGTTCCCGTCAGCGTCGTGCCGGAAGTCAGTATAAGAGCGGTAGATACGAATAAAAAGCCGGTTGCCGGCGTAGTTATTTATCAAGAATGGCAGCACTGGACGTATGAATCGGAGGCGCATAGAGACGAATCCGTTGCAGATGAAAACGGATTCGCCGCGTTTTCCGCAAAAGGGATTTGGGTGTCGCCTCTTAGAATGTTGTTCGGTTTGTTCGGGGAATATGTTTTGGGAGGAATAGCGATTCACGCCGATTCCGGTCCTTCGGTCGGCTTCGGCGCAAAAGATTATTTGTCGGATAACAAATGGTGTTATCCCGAATCGAAGTGTCAGGGCAGAGAAACATCGAAGGAAGTTGTTATTAAAGAGCGCGTAAAATGATAAATCACGACTTTAGAAATTTCTTACATAAATCCGGCGATAATCATTTTGACGTGATCGCCGTCAAAAGATTTCTGAATTCGCATTTTGTAGTGAAAACTTCAAAAATTTCCGACAATTATAATTTTTGCCAAAAGACGGAGGCGGCGTTAAAACAATTTCAGTCGTATAAAAATTTGACTCGAACGGGAAGGACGGACATTGAAACCTGGCGAGCGATTGGGGATGAAATAAAGCCTTCGCGTTTTGAAGAATTATTCGGAAACAGCCCGAATGTTAAAGCGTTGCGCTACGCGGTATTTAGCCATAAATTGCGTAGAATGTTTCCGACCGGAACTCACAAAGAGCTTATAAAATACGCTTTTCAGGAAGGAGGAGGACAATACGGAAACGGGCAGGGCGGATTATCGGTATCGGAAGTCGATGCGATTGATTACGGCAGCAAGTTGACGGACACCTATTTCGGAACAGGCGGTTTGATTGATGTTCCGATTACTTTATTCGTCAGCGAAGCTCCGAAACACGCGATGACACCGGAAGGAATGACGGTTGAAGACGCGATGAAAGTAGCTCACGAATGGATTAAACAAAATACCGATAAAGCGAGAAAAACTCAAAGAGAAGCAGACGCGCAGATAGAAAAGACAAGACAGGAATTGGCGGCGCGACAACAGGAAAGCAATGGAAAACCTGTTCCTTCTTCCGCGCCGAATCCTTATATTGATTCGGGAAAGATGGTTTCAGAGGCTCTGACGGATTTCGGCAGAGCCTGTCATACGTATATGGATTCGGTTTCGCCGGCACATCACGGCTGGCAGGAATATAAAATACCGACAACGCCGATTAAAATGATTGATCCAGAAACAGGCATCGTTATCGGCGAGAGCGAAACGGTAGATATAACGAAATTTATTCGAGAAGGCTTGCAGCACAAAGCCGAAGAAAGCGCGCCGCCGACCGATCAGCAGCGAGACGATGCCGTCTTATATATGCGGGGAGCGTTTCTAACGACTTTTACAAATAAATGGTTTAAGAGAGCCGTCAAATCGGAAGGCGAAAGGCAAAAGACATACGATTTTTTGAAAACGAAAGGATGCACTTGGAGCGAAGATTTCGGAGGCGCGGAATCGCCGCAACTACAGATTCCGAAAGACAACGTAGAAAAGATATAAATCGATATTGCTAACAATGTAAAAATAAGCGCGGGTATCTGATAAAAATTTACAGTTGGCAGCACACAGGCGTTTAACGCCGGGCGGATTTTACGGAGAAAAAATGTTTAGATTTCAAAACGACAATAAAACGCAACTAACACCGAATTTCGAGGCGATTCGCATATCCCTGGCATCGCCCGAAAAAATTAAATCGTGGTCGCACGGCGAAGTTACCAAGCCGGAGACGATCAATTACCGCACGTTCAAGCCGGAACGCGACGGGCTTTTCTGCGCGCGTATTTTCGGTCCGGTTTCGGATTGGGAATGTTTGTGCGGCAAATACAAACGAATGAAGCATCGCGGCGTAATTTGTGACAAATGCGGTGTTGAAGTTACGCAATCCAAGGTTCGACGCGAAAGATTAGGTCACGTTGAATTAGCCAGCCCGTGTTCGCATGTTTGGTTTTTCAAAGGCTTGCCGTCACGCATCGGACATCTTTTGGACATCACTCTGCGCGACCTTGAAAAAATTCTTTACTTTGAAACTTACATTGTCGTTGACGCGGGCGATGTGCCGGAACTCAAGGAAAAAGATTTGCTGACCGACGAGCGTTACCGAGAATTGACACAGGAACATCCAGGTCAGTTCGTCGCCAAAATGGGCGCGGAAGCAATCAAAGAATTGCTGATGAAAATCAACATCGCCGAACTCGTCGAAGATTTGCGCGGCAGAATGAGAGAGGAAACTTCGCAGCAGAAGAAGTTGAAATACTCGAAACGGCTGAAAGTTTCGAATTCGTTTTTGAAATCGGGCAACAAACCCGAATGGATGATTCTCGATGTCATTCCGGTCATTCCGCCGGAGCTGCGCCCGCTCGTGCCGCTCGACGGCGGCAGATTTGCGACTTCGGATTTGAATGATCTGTATCGCCGCGTAATTAACCGCAACAACCGTCTGAAAAAATTGATGGAGCTGCGCGCGCCGGAAGTTATCGTTCGCAACGAAAAACGAATGCTCCAGGAAGCCGTTGACGCGCTGTTCGACAACGGTCGTCGCGGGCGCGTTCTGCGCGGCGCGAACAATCGTCCGCTGAAATCTTTGTCGGGAACTTTGAAAGGAAAGCAGGGGCGTTTTCGTCAGAATCTGCTCGGCAAGCGCGTTGATTATTCAGGGCGTTCGGTGATCGTCGTCGGACCGGAATTGAAACTGCATCAATGTGGTTTGCCGAAGAAAATGGCTTTGGAATTATTCAAGCCGTTTATCTACAACAAACTCGAACGCGACGCGCACGCTGCGACGATCAAGCAGGCGCGTGAAATGGTCGAACGGCAAGAGCCGATTGTCTGGGACATTTTGGAAGAAGTTATCCGCGAGCATCCGGTTCTATTAAATCGCGCTCCGACGCTTCACCGTCTCGGTATTCAGGCGTTTGAGCCGGTGCTGGTCGAAGGTAAAGCGATTAAAATTCACCCGCTTGTCTGCACGGCATTTAACGCCGACTTTGACGGCGACCAGATGGCGGTTCATATTCCGCTTTCGGCGGAAGCGCAGATCGAAGCGACGGTTTTGATGCTCGCCTCGAATAATTTGCTTTCACCGGCTTCGGGACAACCGATTACTGTTCCGTCGCAAGACATCGTTCTCGGCTGTTATTATTTGACGCTCGACCGCGATGAATTGAAAGGCGACGGCAAAGCGTTTAATTCGGTTGACGAAGTTTTGCTCGCGCTCGATGCCAAAGCGGTTGAGACGCAGACGAAAATCAAACTGCGCTGGAAAGGCGATTTGCTCGATTTGACGAAAGAGCATAACACGCAGGACGTAATGCGCGCGACGATTCGCCCGAACGTCAACAGCATTATCGAAACGACCGTCGGGCGCGTTATTTTGAACGAACGCCTGACGCGCGACGGCTTGCCGTTTGTCAACGGAACGCTGAAAAAGAAAGGCTTACAGTCTTTAATCAGCTTTTGTCACTTGCGTCTCGGACACGAACAAACCGTTGTAATGCTCGACGATTTGAAGGCGATGGGTTTTCTTTACGCGACGCGCTCGGGCATCTCAATCGGCATTGACGATATGGTTACGCCGCCGTCGAAAAAGGAAATCATCAATAACGCCCGTAAGGAAGTGGATAAGCTTCAGAAGCAGTATGAAGACGCGACGATGACCAATATGGAGCGCGTGAACAAAGTCACCGCGATTTGGTCGGAAGTTACCGACCGCGTGGCGAAGGAAATGTTCAAGGCGATGAACCAGCGCGAAAAAGACCGCAAAGAGCTGAATCCGATTTTGATTATGGCGGATTCGGGCGCGCGCGGTTCGGAAGCGCAGATCAGGCAGCTTGCCGGTATGCGCGGCTTGATGGCGAAACCGTCGGGCGAGATTATCGAAACGCCGATTGTCGCTAATTTCCGCGAAGGCTTGAACGTGCTGCAATACTTTATTTCGACGCACGGCGCGCGTAAAGGTCTCGCTGACACAGCTTTGAAAACGGCTGACTCGGGTTATTTGACCAGAAGATTGGTTGACGTGGCGCAGGATGTCATCGTTTCCGAGCAGAATTGCGGAACGCTCAGAGGAATTTGGGCGGAAGCGATTATCCGCAACGG
>CAXTMQ010000261.1:0-1250 GCA_964245305.1 uncultured Pyrinomonadaceae bacterium | reverse complement strand
ATCGGCGAACCGGGAACGCAGTTGACGATGAGAACTTTCCACGTCGGCGGCGCGGCGCGGCTCGAACAGGAAACCAAACACGCGGCGGCGATTGACGGAACGGTGAAATATCTCGATGATTTCAAGGTCATCACCAACCGCGCCGGTGAATTGATTTCAATGAAGCGCGGTAAATCCGAACTCGCTTTGATGGACGACCGTGACCGTGAAGTCGCGCGTTATCAAATCGTTTACGGCGCGCACGTTCACGTCAAAAACGGTCAAAAAGTCAAAGAAGACGATTTACTGGCAACCTGGGATCCGTTCACGTTTGCCATTCTGACCGAAGTTGCCGGAACGGTGAAATTTCAGGATTTGAAGGAAGGCAAAACAATCGAGGAAGAAGTTGATAAAGTTTCCGGGCAGAAACGCCTCGTGGTCAAAGATTCGGATGAAAAACAACAGCCGCGTCTCGAAATCCGCAAAGGCAATAAGGTTTTGAAAACTTATCAAATGCCGATTCGCGCCAATCTTCACGTCGAAGACGGGCAGGAAGTCGAACCGGGCGATACGATTGCGAAAATTCCGCGCGAGACGACGAAAACCAAAGACATCGTGGGCGGTCTGCCGCGCGTCGTCGAATTGTTTGAAGCGCGTCGTCCGTCGGAAACGGCGATTATGTCGGAAATCAACGGCGAAATTAAATTCGGCGCGATTTCCAAAGGCAAACGCAAACTCGTTATCATCGGCGACGACGGCGAAGAACGCGAATACGATATTCCGCGCGGAACGCACATCAACGTCCAGGAAGGCGATCACGTCAAGGCGGGCGAATCTTTGATGGACGGACCGCTGAATCCGCACGACATTCTGCGCGTTCTCGGAACAGAAGCGTTGCAGCAGTATATTGTCAACGAAATCCAGGAAGTTTATCGCTTGCAGGGCGTAAACATTAACGATAAACACATCGAATGTATCGTTCGTCAGATGCTTCGCTGGGTGAAAATCAAAGATGTCGGCGACACGGATTTTCTACTCGAAGAACAAGTTGACCGCTTCCGCTACGAGGACGAAAATCGTCGCGTAATGGACGAAGGCGGACAGCCTTCGAGTGCCGAACCTTTATTGCTCGGCATCACGAAAGCGTCGCTCTCGACCGATTCGTTCATCTCGGCGGCATCGTTCCAGGAAACGACGCGCGTTCTGACCGAAGCGGCGATTTCCGGTCGCGTTGATTATCTGCGCGGTTTGAAAGAAAACGTCATTATGGG
>CAXTMQ010000260.1:0-6802 GCA_964245305.1 uncultured Pyrinomonadaceae bacterium | reverse complement strand
TCGTTCGAGTCGTCTTTTTTTGTTTCAATTGTTTTTGAATCTTCAAAATTTTATGATTGAACGCAAAGCAAAATTATTATCGCTTTTAATTCACAAGAACGAGCAAGGGAGATTTTATGAATTTAGAAAACGAGAATGCGGTCTCGCGCCGCAAATTTTTGACTAAAACGAGCGCGGCGATGCTTGCCGCCGGAATTGTCGGGCAAACGAATTCCAAAGTTCACGCACAGGACAAAAATCAACCGCCGAAGGTTGAGACGCAAAAACCGATCAAACTGCCGCCGTTTAGCGCGCCGACCGAAAAACAGAGCGAGCCGCCGATGCCGCTCGCGCCGTCGGAAAGAGTCGGCTTTGCGATTGTCGGCTTGGGCAGACTTTCTATCGAACAGTTGCTTCCCGCCTTCGCCAAATGCGAAAAGGCAAAGCCCGTCGCTTTAGTTTCCGGTTCGCCCGACAAAGCCAAACAAATCGCCGCGCAATACGGCATCGCGGAAAAGAATATCTACGATTACAAATCTTACGATCAACTGAAAAACAACGAAGAAGTCAAAGCGATTTACATCGTTTTGCCGAACGGAATGCACCACGAATTCGTTTTGCGCGGCGCGGCGACGGGCAAAGATATTTTGTGCGAAAAACCGATGGCGAATACTTCCAAAGAAGCGTCGGAAATGATCGCGGCGTGCGAGCAAGCGAAAGTCAAATTGATGATCGCTTACCGCATTCAGTATGAGCCGTATAACCGCAAAGTCCGCGAATTAGTCAAAAGCGGCGATTACGGAAAGGTCAAATTAATCGAAGCCGTCAACGGTCAGCGACAGGCGAACGAATATCAATGGCGGCACGATAAAAAACTCGCGGGCGGCGGTGCGTTGCCGGACATCGGTCTGTATTGTCTGAATACTTCGCGGTTTCTTTTGGGCGAAGAACCTATCGAGATTTCGGCGATGCAGTATTCGACTCCGAACGATCCGCGATTCGAGGAAATCGAAGAAAATATGCTGTTTCAAATGCGCTTTCCGTCGGGCGCGCTGGTCAATTCTTCAGCCGGTTATGACTTTCACGATTCAAAGCGTTACCGCGCTCATTTGCAAACCGGCTGGCTGGAAATGAATCCGGCGTTTAATTACGAAGGCTTGCAGCTTCAAACTTCACGCGCCGACGGGAAAATGGAACGCACCGAGCAAATTAAACTGCCGCAGAAAAATCAATTTGCGTTGGAGATGGATCATTTCGCGGAATGTATTATGGAAAACAAAACGCCTTACACAACCGGCGAAGAAGGCTTGCAAGACCATCGAATTATGGAAGCGATTTACGAGGCGGCGCGAACGGGCAAAACAATCGAACTTTCCGATGAAGTCAAAAACGCCAAACCGAAGCGAGGCGCAGAACCGAAGGAATGATTTTTGAAACCGAAAGACATTCTTAAACGAATCGCTTTTTGTAACTTAAATGACAGATCAAAGGCGTTGGATTGACTTAAAATTCAATGGAATTAATAAACGCATTTTTGCGTTAATCAAAACGGGCGAAGGGAGATTTTATGGACACAAATAAAAATGTAGTATTGATAACGGGAACGTCATCGGGTATCGGACATGCGGCGGCGAAGGCTTTGAAGGACGAGGGCTTTCACGTTTTTGCGACGGCGACAAGCGTTGACGACATCAGCGATTTAAAGGATTACGGCTGTGAAACTTTGCAATTGGACGTAACGGACGAAGGTCAAGCGCGTGAAGCAATCCGCGCCGCCGAAGCCGTTAACGGTTCGATTCAAGTTTTAGTCAACAACGCCGGTTACGGGCAATACGGTCCGATTGAAGAGATTGCGGTTGACGACGTGCGAAAAAACTTCGAAACGAATGTTTTCGGACTTTTGAGAATGTGCCAAATGGTTCTGCCGAAAATGCGCGAAGCAGGCGCGGGTCGCATCATTAATATCAGTTCGGTGGCGGGCGAGATGTCGCAGCCCGGCAGCGGAATTTATCACGCGACGAAACACGCAGTTGAAGCGATTGACGAAGCATTGCGGATCGAAGTCGGCGGATTTAATATACAGGTCGTCGGCGTTCTGCCCGGTCCGGTCGCTACTAATTTCGATGATGTCGCCGTCGCGCATATTCCCGATACGGGAAAAGACAGCCCGTATTATATTTTCAAGGAAAACTTGAAGAAAATGACGCACGAAATGTTAAAACCGGGCGGCACGGGCGTTCTAAATCCCGAAGATGTCGCCGAAAAAATCGTGACGGCGGCAACTGCGAGAAGCCCGAGCGCGCGTTATCACGTCGGCGCGATGTCAACCGTGATGGGCAGAGTTCACGACTTTACGCCCGATGTCATTTGGGACGCGGCAATGAAAATGATGGCTCCTTCGATGGACAAGCGCGACTGAAAAAAACATTGACAACTCAAACAGTTTTTAGTTACTCTAAGTTTCGGAGGTGATATAGATATGATAAATAATTCAATCGAAACACCGCCGGACTTTAGAAGCCGGTAAGCCGACAGCGGCAAGACCGGCAAAACAGTTCGGAACGGTAAAAAGAATTCGGAAGGGTTTGATAAAACGGCGTTGATTACAACGAAAATATTGATGGCGAAAAGTCGAAAGGCTCTAATTAATATTTTTAATTTCTCCGGCTAAATTGTCAAAAACAGTCCGATAAAAAGCATAAGAAAAAGGCGATTCAATTTGAATCGCCTTTTTCTTTTTCAGCCGATATATTTTACCGTTACTACCGGTTCACATTCTGACTCATGTTTGAATTCATCATCATATTGGAATCCATATTCGAGTTCATCATCATATTGGAATCCATATTTGAATTCTTCATCATCATATTGGAGTCTTTGTCTTTTTTGTTTTTCTTTTCTTTCTTTTCCTTTTTCGGCTTATTTGAATTGTCTTGCTGAATGCCGGTGTCAAAAGCGTCGTTGCCGCTAACGCTCTGACCGGCAAATAAAACGCTCGTTAAAAACATAGCCGTCAAAACAGCCAAACCACTGATTGTTGCAATTATCTTTTTCATAAAATCTTCCCCTCGTATGAATTTTTAAACTTTTTAAGTCTAAACTTTTCCAACCGGAAGTTTTTAAACTCCGCGCGAAGCAAAACTTCCGAACCTTATCTAAATGTGTCAAATTGCGAAAAACATCACGCATTTATGAAACACATATTTATTGCTGATAATCATAGTTATACACCCATTCACAGTTTATGTCATCAGCAAAACGATAAGTTCAAAAAATTTTTGTCTTTTTTCTTTCTTCGCCCGCACTGTGTGTAAAAGGCGAATTAAAGCCTGCAAATTAAAAATTTTTAGGAGAATACGAAAAATGAAAAAGTTTATAATGTTTATTTTTACGGCGGCGATTCTGGCAGCATTGCCAAGTTTCGCTCGAGCGGGCGTGCAAGACCGCTTGTTTGATTTTCTCGACGTTTATTATTTTCAAAACGGCGTTGACGCGACGAAAATTTTCGGACGACGCGCATTCACCGGCAACGGAAATTCGGTTTTCGACACGCCGAACTTTTGGTTTCAAACAAATGTCCGCGCATCGCGCATCAATCCGGCTTATTCGGACAATGGAACGCCGACTTTTTGGGCGGTAATGGGCGATGTCAACAACGCCGGTTTTACAAACGATGCCGCCGGCGCGAACGCCAAACAAATCGCCAACCGCTACGTGCTTTACGTCTTTCCGACGCGCACGGGAAATCCGATTGGTCTCGGCAACAATCGTCAGGCAGACATCGTTGATTTGAGCGGCGGCTATTTCAGCGGCGATCCGCTCGGGCTTTGGCTTCACACTTGGATCAGCTACACCGACGCGGCATTTAATACGAAAGACGGACAAAAAGCTCTCGCCGATCTTCAGCGCAAAAACGGCACGGCTCTCGACGGAACGCCGATTATCAAAACTCTGAGCGATTTGAATAATCTTTTAAATAAAGGCTTCGCGCAAAAACGCTTTCGCAATCCCGACGGTTCGGAAGGTCCGATGTATGGAATTTGTCCGGTAATGAAAGACCCGCGACGCGGCGCGATTGCGCCCGGCGACACGCTCGCCTACGTTCGCAACGCCGACGGTTCGCCCCTCGAACCGGAATTCGTTCGCCAATTCAACAGCCTGCAAACTACCGGCGAATGGGCGAAATAATTTTGTCGTTTCAATTTATAATTTTTAAAAGGGCGAGCCGTGTCTCGCTCTTTTTATCTTCTGAAATCGTCGCGGATTTTCGTGCTATAATTTTCTTACGCGATAAAAAACATTTGAATTTATTTTCAAAAATTCGCATCTAAACAAACAAGTTTGAGGTGAAATTATGGATACGACTTACAACACATTCGGAAATAGTTCGGCGGCGAACGCTCTGCCGGAGGAACGCGCTTCGTTCATACGCAAAACTTATCTGCATTTGGCAGGCGCGATTTTGGCTTTTACTTTTATTGAATTTTTTATTTTTTCATCCGGCAAGGCTTTCGCTCTTACCGAAACGATGCTTGGCGGACGTTGGTCGTGGGCAATCGTTCTGCTGGCTTTTATGGGCATTTCGATGCTCGCGCAGTATTGGGCGAATTCACACGCATCGAAGGCTCTGCAATATGCGGGTTTGGCTGTATTTACTGTTGCAGAAGCGATAATTTTCGTTCCCCTGCTTTTTTTAGTGGCAATCAGATCAAACAGCTATGAAATTTTCGCGCAAGCCGGAATTACAACGCTCGGTTTATTTTTAGGTTTGACGGCAGTCGTCTTTTTGACCAAAAAGGATTTTTCGTTTCTCGGACCGATTTTAATGATTGGTGGATTCGTCGCGCTCGGCTTTATCTTCTCGGGAATTATTTTCGGTTTCGGTCTCGGGAACATTTTCTCGTTCGCAATGGTCGCTTTCGCGGGCGGCGCGATTTTATATGATACGTCAAACATTCTGCATCGCTACCGCACCGACCAGCACGTTGCCGCATCGCTTTCGTTATTTGCCAGCGTCGCGCTTTTGTTCTGGTATATTCTGCGAATTTTTATGGGTTCGAGAAATTAATTTTTCGAGATTTTGCAATTTCGTTTGTGGAGTGATTAGCTATAACTATTCGCTCCGTTTTATTTTTAAACGAACAGAATTTATGAAAGACGAATCCCAAACGTCCGCCGCGCCGACCAAAACAGAAGAAGTTTCTGCAAGCCGTTTCGCCAACACATTTCGCGCCTTAAAACATCGCAACTTTCAACTTTTCTTTTCGGGACAATTTATCTCGCTTATCGGAACGTGGATGCAGAACGTCGCCCGCAGTTGGTTAATTTATAAATTGACTGGCAGCGTCGCTCTGCTCGGACTCGTCGGTTTCGCCGGACAATTTCCCGTTTTTCTTTTAAGCACAATCGGCGGCGCGATTGCCGACAAATACGACCGCCGAAAAATTCTCGTCGCCACGCAAATCGCTTCGATGATTTTAACTTTGACGATGGGCATTTTGGTTCTGACCGGAAACATTGTCGAATGGCATATTTTCGCCATCGCCGTTTTGTCGGGCATCGTCAACTCGTTCGATATTCCGACGCGCCAATCTTTCGTGGTTGATATGGTCGGCAGAGAAGATTTACTCAACGCCATCGCGCTCAATTCTTCGATGTTCAACGGCGCGAGAATCGTCGGACCGGCAATCGCCGGAGTCGTCGTTTCACTTGTCGGGACGGGTTGGTGTTTCGTCGGCGACGGCATCAGCTATATCGCCGTCATCGCCGGACTTCTTTTGATGAACATCGAACGCAAAGCGATTTTACAAACCGGCGGTTCCGCGCTCGAAAAAATCAAGGAAGGTTTCAGCTTTGTTCGTCAAACGCATCCGATTCGCAATCTGCTTCTGCTGCTCGGTCTCGTCAGTTTGATGGGAATGCCTTACGCGGTTTTGATGCCGATTTTTGCCGATCAGATTTTGAATGGCGGTGTGCAGGGTCTCGGTATTTTGATGGGCGCGAGCGGCGCGGGCGCGCTAATCGCCGCATTGTATTTAGCATCTCGCAGAAATCTAAAAGGTTTGGGAACAATCGTCGGCACGTCGTCCGGCATCTTCGGCGTGTTTCTGATTTTGTTTTCGCTGTCGCATACGTTTTGGCTTTCGGCGATTCTGCTCGTGCCAATCGGATTTTCAATGATGCTGCAAATGTCTTCTTCCAACACTTTGATTCAAGCGATGGCACCCGACCATTTACGCGGTCGCGTGATGGCGGTTTATTCGATGATGTTTATGGGAATGGCTCCAATCGGCGCATTGCTTGCCGGTTCGCTCGCCAATTATCTCGGCGCGCCTTTAACCGTCGCGTTCGGCGGCGCGGTCTGTATCGTCGGCTCTCTGCTTTTCAGTTCAAAGCTCGCCGAATTCAGATACGAAGCCAGACAAATAATCGTCGCCATCCAAATGACTGGCGGCGAACCCGCGACCAAAGCGAGTTTTCAAGAACCGGCAAAAAGTTAAAAGGATTTTCTATCAAGTAACGAAACAAAATTATTTTTCGAGTTTGAATTTTGCATTGTATCTTTTTCAATCCTCGACTTTCCTGTCTCGAAAAATTTTAACTTTCGAGCCTTCGCCAATTTAAAAATTTCCGTCGAAAAAAATGCGATTAAAGAATTGAAAACGGAAAGATTTTTGTCATTATTTTCTACCGCAAATTTTAAAGAAAGCTACTCTGGTTTTTTGTGATTTTTTTTGAAATCTTTCTCTAAAATTTTGTTTCGAATACAACTCGAATCGCCGCGAAAATATTTTTTGAAGATTAAAAATTTTAACTTCAAGAA
>CAXTMQ010000259.1:3307-6808 GCA_964245305.1 uncultured Pyrinomonadaceae bacterium | reverse complement strand
GAGGACAATTTTTATTTCAAACATCAAATCTAATAACTGGCAACTTGGGTTATTTTTAATTCTTTGCTCAATTTCCTCAACGATTTCTTGCTGATTCAAATTAGCAATTTCTGTAAACTCTAAAACTTCGTTTTGCTGAATGGCTATTCTGTCATCAAATTGAATGTCATATTTGGCAATAAGAAATCTTCCTTCAGACATTCTTTCAACTGCTTCATCCAAAGAGTCAAATTTTTCATCTTCCTCTTGCCCATCTTCACTTATTTTAAATTTAAGCGGGAATATTTTGTGAATCATAGTTTTAATTTTTGTTAGAATACTGAAAAATTCTTTGGTTCATAAGTCTTCACCTATCAGCAATTTTATCATTTCCGCCGTAATGCGCGACGGTTTTGATTTTTCGCGGTCAATCAAACACCAAACACTTTTCGCTTTGACCAATAAATCCTCGCCGCGTTTTATTTCGGTGAATCTTTCCCAAGAAATCCGCGTCGGTTCGCCGACCCAAGTTATCGCCGTAATTTCTTCGTTTTCAAACGCCTGTTTTTTGTAATCAATTTCGTGGCGCAGAACAATCCACGTATATTTTTCGCGCATCGCTTCATCCGTCACCGAAAACCAATGCGCGACGGCGACAGATTGAATCCATTTGACATACGCGACGTTGTTGACGTGGTTTTGCGCGTCAATGTCTTCGGCAACGACGCGAAACGAATGTGAAAATCTCATTGTAAATTAAGATTCAACACGCCGAGCTGCGAATACATTTTCATAAAATCAATTTCGTTCCAGATGTCGGTAAATTTTCCGTCTTTGAGATTGCAGATGCCGATTCCTCCGAATTCGACTTCTTTGTTAGTCGGTGCGATTCCCAAACCGTCGCCGGTATGAGTTCCGCGCACCGTAAACCGCCCCGCCAATTTTTCGCCGTCCGTGACGACATCTTCGACCGTTACGTGAAGATCGGGAAAGGCGGCGATGAATTTACGGAAAAAGTTTTTATAGTTTTCGATTCCGCTAACAATTTCGCCTTCCGCGCCGCCTAAACCGCGATGCTTCGTTTCTTCGAGAAGCATTTCGTCAATCGCCGCTTCGCGCTTTTCGTTCCAGACTTCGCCGAACCATTGATGCAGAAGCGTTTCGTATTGTTTTTCCATACTCGAATTTCCCGCGCCGGCGCAATTATTTTCCCAACGCTTCTTTCATCGTCGCGCCGATGTCGGCGGGCGATTTGACGACGCGGATGCCGGAAGCTTCGAGCGATTTCATTTTCTCGTCCGCCGTGCCTTTGCCGCCTGAAATAATCGCGCCGGCGTGTCCCATTCTTCTTCCGGGCGGCGCGGTTTGTCCGGCGATGAAGGCGACAATCGGTTTGCGTTTCGACAAGCCGCTTTCAAACGCCCAATGCCCTGCGTCTTCTTCAGCCGTGCCGCCGATTTCGCCGATTAAAATAATGCCTTCGGTTTCGTCGTCGTCGGCAAATAATTTCAAAGCGTCGGTATGCGTCGTGCCGATGATCGGATCGCCGCCGATGCCGATGGCGGTTGATTGTCCTAAATCGCGGGTTTGTCCGACGGCTTCATACGTTAAAGTTCCGCTGCGCGAAACGATGCCGACGCGACCTTTTTTGTGAATATGTCCGGGCATAATTCCGATTTTGCATTCGTCGGGCGTGATGATTCCGGGACAGTTCGGACCAATTAAGCGCGTGTTTTTGTCGCGCAAAAATTCTTTGACGGCGACCATATCGGCGACGGGAATGCCTTCGGTGATGCAGACGACGAGCGGAATTCCGGCATTCGCCGCTTCCATAATCGCGTCCGCCGCGAACGCGGGCGGAACGTAAATGACCGAAGCGTTCGCGTCGGTTTCATTGACGGCATCGGCGACCGTGTTAAAAACGGGAATGTTTTCGTGCGTCGTGCCGCCCTTTGCGGGCGTTACGCCGCCGACGACGTTCGTGCCGTATTCGACCATTTGCTTGGTGTGAAAAGTTCCCTCTTTGCCCGTGATGCCCTGAACGATCAGGCGCGTGTTTTTGTTGACTAAAACGCTCAAAATCTGTCTCCTAATTTGAAATTTGACTTGTAAAAAACAATGCGGAAAGTATAGCACGATGCAAGTTTCTTTTGACAATTTCGCTTTTTGGTTAACATTTCCCGAAACATTCCGTCTTAAGATTACGTTTGCAGATTTGTCTAAACTTTTCGAGACCGAAATTTAAATACTTCCAAACCTGCCGAATGTTTTTTCGGCAACATTATAATTTTCGAGGAGGACGTTTCAAGCAATTATGAAACAACTCTATACATTTTACGCCGACGCTTTCCGCATCGCTTTTCAATCAATCACCGAGCATAAACTGCGGGCTTTTTTAACTTTGCTCGGCGTGATTATCGGCGTGGCTTCGGTCGTCGTCGTCGGAGCTTCGATCAGCGGTTTGAATTCGTATGTTTCGACGCAAATTTCAAAAGTTCTCGGCACGAATCATTTTATGATCGCCCGAATGGCGTTTTCGGGCAGAATGGCGGACGGCGAATTTGAAGCGGCGAACCGGCGCAATAAAAAATTGACGTGGGACGAATACGAATATCTGAAAGCCAACTGTCAAAACTGTTCGGAAATCGGCGCGCAGCTTTACGCGCAAACTGATTTGAGCGAAAACGCCGTCGAAATGCCGTCGGTTTCGGTCAACGGCGTAACGGCGAACTTCGAGCAGATCGAAGACAAAACGATTGTTGACGGACGCTTTTTTACGACCGACGAAGTTGACCGTTCGGCAAAAGTTTGCGTGATCGCCGACGACGTGCGCGAAAAATATTTCAGCGATAAATCAGCCGTCGGACAGACGATCAAACTGCGCGGCTTGCCCTTAAAAATCGTCGGAGTGGAAGACAAGCGCGGACAGCTTCCGGGCAGCTCGTTCAACCGCGCGATTTACATTCCCGTCACGCTTCATATGCAGCTTTTCTCGCGCGGCGCGGACGGCATACAAATTCACGGCAAAGGCGCGTCGCCCGAAGCCTTCGACCAAGCCATCGAAGAGGCGCGTCTTAATCTGCGAAACAAACGCGGGCTTTTGGGCAATCAGCCGGATTCGTTCGGGCTGGTCAACACCAAAGAATTAGGCGGGCAAATTGACGAATTCACCAACAGCATCGCGGCGGTCGTCATTCCGATTACCTTGATAACCTTAATCGTCGGCGGAATTGTCGTGATGAATATTATGCTCGTCTCCGTCACGGAAAGAACTTTTGAAGTCGGTTTGCGAAAGGCTCTCGGCGCGACACGCAAACAAATACTTTTGCAGTTTCTAATCGAGTCGGCTCTGCTCTGCATTTCGGGCGGATTGATCGGATTATTAACGGCAGTCGGCGTAACGCAGCTGATAACTTTGCTCGCCGGAATCACGATGAGCATTACGATAACTTATGTGATTTTATCCGTCGCCGTGTCGAGCATCATCGGAATTTTAGCCGGACTTTATCCGGCGTTCAAAGC
>CAXTMQ010000259.1:0-3207 GCA_964245305.1 uncultured Pyrinomonadaceae bacterium | reverse complement strand
TATGAGATTTTCAACTTCGATGCCGATGGAAGTTTTGCGAATGGCGATTGACAGCATTCGCGCTAATAAATTTCGTTCGTTTTTGACGATTTTGGGAATCGTCGTCGGCGTGATGACGGCGATTGTCGTCGCTTCGATTTTGACCGGAATGCGAAACAGCATCGTCGCCATCGTCGAAGATTACGGCACGAATAATATTTACGCCTTTCATCTCTCGACCGGTTTCGGTCCGAGCGACCGTTCGGAACGCTCGCGCAAGCCTTTGACCGAAGCCGACGCGAACCAGATTTTAGCGCAAGCCGAAGCGGTCGAAGACATCGCGCTGGTCGCGCCCGGCATCGGCAATTTCGGCGCGGAAAGTTTCGACGACAATATGCATTACGAAGGAAGAAATTACCGTTGGGCGCAGACCGACGGCGTTTCGCCGAATTACGAAAAAATCTCTAATCTGACGTTGCGAACCGGCAGATTTATAACCGAAGCCGACAACCAGCAAAGGCGCAATGTTCTCGTCATCGGCATTGACGCGGCGGACGCGCTTTTTCCGAATCCCGACGAAGACCCGATTGGAAAATCAATCCGAATGAACGGCGCGATGTGGGAAATCATCGGCGTTTTGGAAAAACGAAAAGCCGGATTTTTCGGCGAGAACGAAGAAGACCGCAAAATCTTTCTGCCCTATCGAACCGCCCGCAAAGTCGCGCCGCAGCGCAATTATCTTTTGCAGATTATTCAGGCGAAAAGCGGCAGAATCGAAGACGCTTTGCAGGAATCCGAAGCCGTTCTGCGCCAGCGGCGTGAAGTAAAATTCGGCGAGCCGAACGATTTCGACATCAAAACCGCCAGCAAATTTATCGAGCAGTTCGATTCGATCACGGCAATGGTCGGCTTGATTGCGATTGCCATTTCATCTCTCGGCTTGCTCGTCGGCGGCATCGGCGTGATGAATATTATGCTCGTTTCCGTGACCGAAAGAACCAAGGAAATCGGCATCCGCAAAGCCATCGGCGCGAAACGCGGCGCGATTGTTTTGCAATTCCTGCTCGAAGCAATGACCTTGACGTTTTTTGGCGGCTTGCTCGGCGTAACTTTAGCCGTCGGCATCAGCCAGCTCATAATGCTCTTGATGCCGAGTTTGCCCGCGACGATTCCGCTTTGGGCAGTCATTTCCGGCTTGACCGTTTCGGTCGCCGTCGGTCTAATTTTCGGCGTTCTGCCCGCGAGAAAAGCCGCAAATTTAGACCCGATTGAATGTTTAAGATACGAATAAATCCGAGTTAGAACCGCCTGCGTAAGCGGGCGGCTAAACGTAGTCGCGCTCGCACGTCCATTTTAATTTTCAACTCATAACTTTAATCGCCCGCTTACGCAGGCGGTTCTGATCGTCTGCTAAAATAATTTTCGGTGTGCATTCTCATAAAAAAAAGCGGCGTTCTTTCAACCGTTCAGGATTTGGGAAGAACGAATTTTCGACGTTTCGGAATCAATCCGAACGGCGCGATGGACAAAACCGCCGCGCGTTTGATTAATATTTTGCTCGGGAACGACGAAAACGAAGCGGTTTTGGAAATGCATTTTCCCGCCGCGCAAATCTTGTTTGAACAACCGGCGATAATCGCGCTCGGCGGCGCGAATTTCGGCGCGAAAATTGAGAATGAATCAATCGAAAACTGGCGACCTTATTTTATTAAAGAAAATCAAACTTTATCTTTCAACAAAAAAATCAGCGGCAACCGCGCTTATCTCGCCGCTCGCGGCGGCTTTCAAATCGAACGCCGGCTCAACAGCGCAAGCACCAATCTAACCGCGCAAATCGGCGGCTTTCGCGGCAGAAAATTGGAGAAAGGCGATCAAATTTTCTTCAAACAAAAAATTAAAGACCAAAAACTAAAAACCAATTTAAAAATTTCAAACAAAATCATTCCGCGTTACGGCTCGTGTCCGACCGCTCGCGTAACGGCGGGCGCGGAATTTGAGAGTTTGACGGCGTTGAGCGAACAGAATTTTCTCAAAAAAACTTTTACAATCAGCCGCGATTCAAACCGTATGGGATTTCGGTTGAACGGCGAGCCGCTTTACCTTTTAGACAAAATCGAACTCGTTTCCTCTGCCGTTGACTTCGGCACGATTCAGCTTCTTCCCGACGGACAATTAATCGTTTTAATGGCGGACGCGCAAACTTCGGGCGGCTATCCGCGAATCGCGCACGTCGTCTCGAAAGATTTGCCGGTTCTCGCCCAACTCGGAGCAAATGATAAAGTCGCGTTTGAATTGATTTCGCAAGCCGAAGCGGAAGATTTGATTTTAGAGTTTGAAAGAGATTTGAATTTATTGAAAATCGGCGTAAATTCAAAGAATGTTTTCGGTTGATTTAAATTGTGATATGGGCGAATCGTTCGGCGCGTGGCAGATGGGAACAGATTCCGAATTGATGGACTATGTTTCGAGCGTCAACGTCGCCTGCGGCTTTCACGCGGGCGACGCGACGGTGATTCGGAAAACAGTCGAAGCGGCGATTCGCAAAAACGTCGCCGTCGGAGCGCATCCGTCGTTTCCCGATTTGCAAGGATTCGGCAGACGCGAAATGCGAATGCCGCCCGAAGAAATTTTCGACATCGCGCTTTATCAAATCGCCGCCGTCAAAGGCATCTGCGAAACTCTCGGCGGTGCGCTGCATCACGTCAAACCGCACGGAGCGTTGTATAATCAAGCCGCGAAAGATAAAACGATTGCCCGTGCGATTGCCGAAGCCGTCAAAGCGATTGACGAAAATTTGATTTTTTACGGTTTGGCAAACAGCTTTTTAATCCACGAAGCGAAAAAAATCAGTTTGAAATGCGCGTCCGAAGCGTTTGCCGACAGAACGTATCAGCCGGACGGAAATTTAACGGCGCGAACCGAAAGGAACGCTTTGATCGAAAACGCCGACGAAGCCGTCGAGCAGGTTTTGCAGATGCTTAAAACGCAAACTGTCACGGCGACGAACGGCGAGCAAATTTCGTTCAAAGCCGAGACGATCTGCATTCACGGCGACGGCAGACACGCGCTTTCGTTCGCCCGCGCTCTGCGAAAAAGTTTGGAAGAAAACGGCGTGGCGATTCGAGCGGTTTAATAATTTCGCGTCTTTCATAAGATTGTAAATCGAGAATTTTCAAAACTAAACTGTTCGCTATTCACCATTAACTATTCGCTGTAAAACGAGTTTCA
>CAXTMQ010000258.1:0-6863 GCA_964245305.1 uncultured Pyrinomonadaceae bacterium | reverse complement strand
ATGTAATGAGGTTTTGAACTGCGAGCGAGGTTATTTCTGACTTTTGGAGAAAGCAGGACGGTCTTCGCAGCTCAAAACTCTTTTGAGCGAGCGGTGAGCAATAATTACTGCTCACCGCTCGTTAATTTTATCCCGTGCGGCGCATCGGCTGCGGTTGGGCGACTTCGCCGTTTTTTTGCAAATCCTGCAAATGCTGAATCAAACCCGACGCGGCTTTTTTCGATAATTCGTCGGTTTTGCACTGCATTACATTCTGGCATTCGACATCGGGATCAACGCCGATTTCGCGGGCGATGGCGCGAATCATTCCGAGCTGTTTCGCCGTCACCAAATCCGAAAGGCTGCGGGCAATCGGATTCGAGGGAAAACCGTCGTTCGTCGGATTCGGCGGCGGAACCGCGCCGTCGCGTTCGATGGTGTCCGATTCTTTTTTGTAAAGATCGCGGGCGATGCCGAATTTGACGGCGGCGCGTTTGAGCGCGTCGTGTTCGGCTTTTTTGATGCCGAGTTCGGTTTCCGCCGTTCCCGTGCCGATGCCTTCGCGGGTTACGCCGTCAATCGTGATGGCGACGGTGACGGTGAAAATATCGCCGAACTGTTTGATGTCGCGGATCGTGTGCGACCAATCCGAAGCGTGTTCGTCCAGGATGTCGGCGACTGTGTGCCATTCGACGTAATCAACATAATGCGTGTTGCCGTTGCGGTCGCGCCAGCCTTCGCGCTGTTTGACTAATTCGGGATCAACATTTTTACGCAGTTCGCGCAGGGTTGTCGTAAAATTCAAAACATTGTTCGCCGTTTCATTCGCTTCTTCGGCGGTTAAAAAAGTAGTTTCCTTTTGGTTTGCTTGTGTCATTTCTTTGTCTCCTTGTGTGTTCGCAAGTTGATGCTCGTCGGAAACTTTCGACGTTTCGGATTGTCCAATTTCCGAAACATTCTCCGATGACGCATCTGCCTTCTGTTCGCCGGACGTGGACGCGCCCGACTCAGTTGCGCTTTTGTCTTCCGAAACAATCTCGGTCGGCTGAACTTCAGTTTGATTTTCATCCTTCGTCGCTTGTTTCGTTACCGATTCGGTATTCTTGGCGAGCAAAGCGTATTTCACCGCTAAAATATGCTCGCATCGAAATGCCGCATCGTTGACAGCCGCTTCTTCAAATTCCAAACAATCGCATTGAATTTTGCCGTTCGCGTCGCGCCAAACTCCATAAGAAGTCTGCTTTCCGCGCAGAGAAGGCGTTGAAACCAAAAATTTATCGCCTTCACGATTGACCAAACCCATCGCCGCGATTGATTTCGCGCGTTTGTCGCGTTTGTCGGTCGAATTTTTTTCTATTGCTATCGCTGTCATATTTTTTACCTCTCAAAAAAACTGCAAATCGTTGTAATTCTAACTGTTTGCTCGTAGATAAAATGCTTTCGTTTCATCTATGAAACATTGTATCAGAACATTTTTTTTGTTGCAAGCGTGAAACGAAGTGTTGCAAATAAATTTTTCGTGTGTTAAATTCTTTTTGGATGGGACGGGCGCAAGGCAGAAGACCTTGCAAAATTGTTAAAAGAATGGAGATAAATTATGGCTTACAAAAACGAAAGTCTGATTAACACAATCGAACTCGGACGCGCGATCAAACGCCGCCGCGAGGAATTGTCAATGAGTTTAAGAGATGTCGCGGACACGACCGAGGTTTCGGCTTCGACGCTTTCGCGCATCGAAAACGGCACGGGCAAACCGGACGCGGACAATATCGCGCGTTTGACCAACTGGCTCGATATGCCGGTTGACCGCGTGATGAAAAAACAAGGCGCGTCGGAAAATGTCGAAGCGGTAGTTTATTACCCGCACGAAGCGATGCCGGAAATTATCGAAGCGCATCTTCGCGCCGACCGCAATTTAACGCCGGAAACTGCGAAGGCTCTGTCGGAACTTTTCCGTGTCGCTTATACGCAGTTCAGCAAACCGGGCGAGAAATAAGCGTCGTTAAAAACGGGAAAGCGGTAATTTCCGAAATAAGCGAAGGGAAAAAATTATGAAAACAACATCGCGCCGCGAGCGAGCGCAAGCTGAAAACGCATCCGAACGAGGTTTTGCCGTTGATACGTCGTTCGTTCTTTTCTTTTTAGCCGTCGAATTCGGACGGACGTTTTTATCGTTGAGTCTCGACAATATCTTTTTGTTTCTGACGCTTTTGGCGGTCGCCGTTTTACCGTATTTTCTGGCTTCCGACGAAAAAACGAATTTGACGAACTGGCTGCTCGGCAGAAGTTTGATCGGAACTTTCGGAATTCTGCTCGGCGCAATCTTCAAACAATCGCTCGGCGTAGTTTTGCCGGAAACATTCAAGCTTTTACCGATGACTTTATTAATCGTGACGGCGATGCTTTGTTGTTACATACAATTTTACGATTTCTTAAAACTCCGTTTGGCGAAATAGGCAAAAGGCGAATTCGGAGAATTGAAAAAGCGGCGTTGATTGCGGGAACAATCAACGCCGCTTTTTTCAATTTAAGTTTTGATTAAACAGCGACCGGTGACAAAGCCTCGTGAATCGCCTGAACTTCGCGGTAAAGTTCGAGATATTGTTTCGGCGTTAAAGCCTGCGCTCCGTCGCAGAGGGCTTGGTCGGGATTGGAATGCACTTCGATAATCAGCCCGTCCGCGCCGACGGCGACACCGGCGCGAGCCATCGGATTAACCATATAATTTCTGCCCGTGCCATGCGACGGATCAACGATGACGGGCAGATGCGATACGTTGTGAATCGCCGGAACGATTGATAAATCCATCGTATTGCGGGCGTGCGTCCCGAAAGTTCTGATGCCGCGCTCGCACAAAATCACGTCGTAATTTCCTTCCGCCATCACATATTCGGCAGCCAACAATAATTCGTCGAGCGTCGCCGACAAACCGCGTTTTAGCAAAACGGGTTTGCGAGTTTTGCCGACGTATTTCAGAAGCGAAAAGTTCTGCATATTACGCGCGCCGATTTGAATGCAGTCGCTGTATTTCTCGACCAGATCAACGCCGCGCTCGTCCATCGCCTCGGTGACGATATTCAATCCGAACTGTTCGCGTACCTGCGCCAGAATTTGCAAGCCTTCTTCGCCTTTCCCTTGAAAAGCATACGGCGAAGTGCGCGGTTTGAACGCGCCGCCGCGAAAAAATTTCGCGCCGCTTTCCGCGACCACTTCGGCGACCGAAAAAACCTGATCGAAACTTTCAATCGCGCACGGTCCGGCGATAATCGCCAATTCATCGCCGCCGATTTCCGCCGTGCCGACTTTGATAACCGACTTTTCCGGGCGCAAATCCTTGGAAATCAACTTGTAAGGTTTCGTGACGCGAATCGCTTCCGCCACGCCCGCCAGATTTTCAAAATGCGCCGGGTCAACTGAGCCGTTATTGCCCGTAATGCCAATCGCCGTGCGGTTCGCGCCCGGCAAAGTGTGCGGCTTAAAGCCGAGTTTTTCGATAGTTTCAAGAACGCGCTCGATATTTTCTTCGGTCGCGTCGGGTTTCATTACAATTAACATAAATTCAAATTTCCAACTTTAGTTTCTCGCCGCCGCTTTTGCAAACGGTTGATAATTTCGGCTAAGAAATTTTAATATTTCGGAAGAGATGAGAGATGAAAGATAAAAACTGATAGATTAAATCTCTTATCTTTCATATATCATCTCTCATCTCTTCCGACGGTAATTCCTATCGGTAAAAGGCTCTCGACAAACGCCCGAACTTTTTCAATCAAATCCGGCGCGTCATTCAAACGCCCGATTTCCGCGACAATCGCCGAACCGACAACCGCCGCGTCCGCGTATTTCCACGTTTCCGTAATCTGCGCCGCATTTGAAATGCCGAAACCCACGGCAACCGGCAAATCGGTAAATTTTCGCAATCTTTCAACCAAAATTTTCGCGTCGTCGCTCGTCTCGTTTCTTGCGCCCGTTACGCCCGCCCGCGAAACGGCATAAACAAAACCGCTCGCCTTTTCGCAGATTTTTTTTAATCTTTCATCCGAAGAGGTTGGCGCGGCGAGCATTATCAAAGCCAAATCCTTTTTCGATAAGATCGCCCGAAATTCTTCCGCTTCCTCCGGCACTAAATCGGTAATCAAAACCCCGTCAACGCCGGACTGCTTTGCCGTTTCCGCAAAACTTTCCAAACCGAACTGCAAAATAGGATTGAAATAACTGAACAAAATAATCGGTGTTTCGCATTGCGCGGCGCGGACTTCAGAAACGGTTTGCAAAATATCTTTCATTGAAAGATCGTTTCGCAAAGCGCGCTCCGCCGAAGCCTGAATCGTTACGCCGTCCGCGACCGGATCGGAGAAAGGCACGCCGAGTTCGATCACGCTCGCGTCCCGCCGCGCCAATTCCAAAATTAATTCTCTGGTGATTTCCAAATTCGGATCGCCCGCGACGACGAACGGAATAAATCCGCCGCGCCGTTCGGATTTCAAGTTCGCAAATTTTTCGGTGATTCGATTTTTCATACTCTTGTCGGAACAGCCTGCGTGAGCGGGCTGGTTTATCATTGCCAACCTTAACCAGCCCGCTCACGCAGGCTGTTCTGACAAATAGTCCTGAACCTGATTGACATCCTTATCGCCGCGACCGGAAAGATTGCAGATGATCGTTTGCGTCGCGGACACCTCCGGCGCGAGTTTCAGCAAATGAGCAATCGCGTGTGAACTTTCCAGTGCCGGAATAATGCCTTCGGTCTGCGATAAAACTTGAAACGCCTCTAATGCTTCGTCGTCCGTCGCCGAAGCGTATTCGACGCGCCCGATTGATTGCAGAAAAGCGTGTTCCGGTCCGACCGAAGCGTAATCCAAACCTGCCGAAATCGAATGCGTGAGCGCGATTTGCCCGTCGTCATTTTGCAAAAGATAACTTTTCGTTCCCTGCAAAACGCCGATTCGCCCGCCGCCCGCTTTATTAAACCGCGCCGCGTGTTCGCCCAAATTGTCTCCTTTGCCGCCTGCTTCAACGCCGATCATTCGCACTGTTTCATCATTCAAAAACGGATGAAAAAGTCCGATGGAATTCGAGCCGCCGCCGACGCAGGCGACCAAAGCCGTCGGCAATTCGCCGGTTTTTTCAATAAATTGTTCACGCGCTTCTTTCCCGATCACCGACTGAAAATCCCTCACCATCAGCGGATACGGATGCGGACCGAGCGCGCTTCCCAAAAGATAATAAGTCGTCTCGACGTTCGTTACCCAATCGCGCAGAGCCTCATTAATCGCGTCTTTCAAAGTCTTCGCGCCCGCGTCAACGCCGCGCACTTCCGCGCCCAGCAGCCGCATCCGAAAAACATTCAGCGACTGCCGCCGCATATCTTCCGTCCCCATATAAACGACGCATTCCAGCCCGAACAAAGCGCACACCGTCGCCGTCGCCACGCCGTGCTGCCCCGCGCCGGTTTCGGCGATAATGCGTTTTTTGCCCATTCTTCGGGCGAGCAAAATCTGCCCAATCGCGTTGTTGATTTTATGCGAGCCGGTATGCGATAAATCTTCGCGCTTCAAATAAATCCGCGCGCCGCCTAATTTCTCCGATAATCTTTTCGCATAAAAAAGCGGAGTCGGACGACCGGAAAAATCTTTCAATAATTGCAGAAACTCGGCTTGAAAATCCGCGTCATCACGCGCGGCGAAATACGCGCCCGTCAATTCCTCAATCGGCGACATCAGCGTTTCGGGAACAAATCGCCCGCCGAATTCGCCCCAGTAACCGCGTTCGTCTGGTTGATAACTCATAAGATTTTTACGGGTGATTGTTCGGATTTTCAATCGTCAATCCTTCGGCATTTGCGGCGGAATTTAGATTGTTGTCGGCAGAAACGAAAGTGAAAGGACGGATTCCGCCTTGCAGCAGACGGTTTCTGACATTGAGCGCGACTGCGAGCTGCGCCGTGTCATAGCTTCGCAAGCCGTGTTTTTGAGCCAGTAAAATTCCTTCCTGAATAATTTTCGGAGTTAAATCAACGACGATTAATCTTCTGTCGAAATCACGCTTAAATCTTTTTATTGCTTTGTCGGCAAACGCTTGGCTGATGCTTTTGCCTTTGACTCGCCGCGTTATCGCGGCGACGATTTCGATTCCCGTAATACTCGCCGCAAAAACATCATTAGCGGTCGGACGAATCTGACTGATTACCCAATTTGTTCCGGTTTCAACGATGTATTTTTTCATCAAACCGCTCGAATCGAAAAATAAAACCGCCATTAGTTTCTATCCTCAAGCAGTGTTTCGGAAAAAGGTCTGCCTTCAATTTCAATCGGTTCAAAATCGTCCTCTTCGTCCGAAACGCCTTCGGGAATACGGCTAATCAATCCTTCCGCCAGCATTTCGCGCAATAATTTATCGGAAACCCGAATATTCTCCGTTTCATTTTCGATAATAAGTTTTACCCGCTCGTGTTCCTTCAAATGCGCCGGAACGCCCGAAACTGGTTTGAAAATGCCGTTTTCATAAATTGCTTCAACTGTAGTCATAATCGTAAATTTTAACACACCTCAAATTCCGCCCGAATCTTCTTTTTCTAACTTAAATTCCTCTAAAAGCGCGAAGAAAATATCAAAAGCATTTTTTTCATCGCATTCATAAAGGCTAATACAGAAGCCGTTAAGTGAAGCATAATCGCGTTTGCCTAATTTATCTTTGATGTAATTGTGAAATTCAACTGAATGAAAGTTTTTCCAATCAAAATCATTTTGGTATAAAAGTAAACCTTCTCTAAATCCTTTTAAAAAATCTCCTAAAACAGTAAGTGAATTTTCACCGATATACATTGCTGGTCTTAAATGAATCAAATTTAGGTATTCGTAAATATTATTAATTTTATAGTTTTCCGT
>CAXTMQ010000257.1:0-6912 GCA_964245305.1 uncultured Pyrinomonadaceae bacterium | reverse complement strand
CGGTTTCCAGCCGGTCGCCGTCAGACGCGAGATGTCGGTTTTCTCCAAATTCGCTACGATTTTACCGCTCATATCTTTTAGAACGGCGGTCGCCGGAAGATCGGGTCTCGAATAAATATCAATAAAATATTTATTATCGGGCGAAATCGTGATGTCATGATTGCCGTCTTCGGGCGTTAAAGATTTCAGGTTTTTACCGTCAAAGCCGACGCTGTAAAAATGGCTGAAATATGGGTCTTGTCCTTTTTCACGTCCGCCCGCGTTGAAATAAATCGTGCGGTTTTTTTCATCAACGTCAATGATTTGCGTAACGACCCAATCGCCGTCGGTGATGCGGTTTTTCAAACGCTTCGTCGTTAAATCGTATAAATATAAATGTCCCCAACCGTCTTTTTCCGAATACCAGATGAATTCGTTCGAGGCAGGCAGATATTTCCAGTTGACTCCGCCTTGTCCGGCTTCGAACTGCGTCGGGCTGACCTCTTCAAAAACGTCTTTCACTTCACCGCTCAATGCATCGGCGACGCGCAGATTCGCCCGTTTATGATCGCGCGAAGTCGAAACGAAGCCGAGCGATTTCGAGTCCGCGCTCCACGAAACGTCTTCCCAGCCGCCGTCGCACGAAACGTCGTCGCAGATCGTCGAACGATGCGGATCGGGCGGCATCTGCAATCTGATTACGCGCGGCACTTCGGTTTCGATGATGACGCGCTGAATCGTCGCTATTTTGTCGCCCGGAAGCGGATATTTCCATTGTTCGAGCTTCGGCGCGCCGACGCTGGTCGTGACGAGATACATATCGCTCACGCCGCGTTCGTCTTGCTGAAACGTGGCGATTTTTTTCGAGTCGGGCGACCAGGCAAGAATCGCGCGGTCGCTGTGAACCCAGCCCGCATTGTCGGTCGCGTAGCCGAAATCTTTTACGCCGTCGGCGGTCAATTGCATTTCCTTACCCGTCTTCAAATCGCGCATCCAAAGATTGTAATTTTTGATAAAGGCTTCGCGCGTTCCGTCGGGCGAAACAACGCCGGGCGGACGATTGCCGCGACGATTTTCCGGCGCGGCGGGCGAATCGGGAACGCCGAGACCGGCTAAATTAGCGGCGGTTTTACGCTCGCCGTTTGCCGGATTGATTAAAACGTATTCGCTGTCCGTCGCCGTCAAAACGCGGTAATAAAATCTGCCGTCGGGCAGAAAAGTCGGGCGTACGCCGTTGCGGTCAACCATCTGATTCGTATTAAACGCCAGCATTCGCGCGGCGCGGTCGTAATCGTCAGCGGTCAAAACGCGAGTCGGTGCTTGCTGTGCAAAAGCCGCCGTCGCCAATAAAAGAAGCAGAAAGTTAAAAGATAAAATTTTCTTCATCGGTGCAACCATCATTATTTTTGAAATTTGGAAAAACAATTCTTTGAATTTATTTCAAGCATAAATCCGTCATCGCATTTTTGCCTAACGCTCAGACAAAAGAAAATCGCTGTTTAAAATTTTCAGCAAACGCAACGCCGTCCGCCTGATGAACCTTCCGACGAGCAAACATATTTTGTCGCGGGCTTAACTGTATTCGCAGACCATTCTTTTGTTATTATCTGAAGATCAATCTGCAAGAGGAAATCTAGTTTTTATGAATAATCAGAGACATCTTTCGCGCCGCAAATTCGTTTTCGCGCTCGCATTTTTAATTCTCCAATTTTCCGCCGCCTTCGCGCAAAATTCGATTAACGTCGCGGTTGACGGAAGCGACGCGGCGAAGAATCTTCTGCACGTCCGCGAAACGATGCAGGTCAAGCCGGGCGCGTTGACGCTTTTTTATCCGAAATGGATTCCGGGCGAACATTCGCCGACCGGACCTTTGAACAATCAGATTAATTTGTTCATCAAGGCGAACGGCAAACCGCTCGAATGGCGGCGCGACGACGTGGAAATGTTCGCGTTTCATCTCACAATTCCCGAAAATGTCAAGGAAATCGAAATCACTTTCGACGATGCCGCCGAATCAGGTTCGACCGCGAGCGCGCAGCTTGCCCGAATCAAATGGAATCGTCTTCTGCTTTATCCGTCGGGCGCGAAAAGCGACGACGTGAAGGTTACGGGTTCGCTGACAATGCCTGCCGATTGGAAATACGCGACGGCTTTGACGACGGCGAAAGAATCGAATAACTCTGTAAATTTCAATGAAACGACGCTGACGACTTTTGTTGATTCGCCCGCCGTGATCGGCAAATTCTTCAAGCGCGTGCCGCTCGAAAACGTCAACGGCGCGGCGCACGAAATTGATCTTTTCGCCGATTCCGCCGAAGCTCTCGAATACAAACCGGAAACTTTGACGGGCTGGAAAAATCTTATCAAACAGGCAAACGCGCTGTTCGGCGCGAGGCATTACAACAATTATAAATTTCTCGTTACTTTGAGCGATTTCGGCGGCAGCGAAGGTTTGGAACATCACGAATCGAGCGAAGACGGCGTGGGCGAAAAATCTCTGAGCGAAAAATATCAACTACTCGATTTCGGCGGATTGCTCGGACACGAATACACGCATTCTTGGAACGGCAAATATCGCCGTCCGGTCGGTTTGGCAACGGGCGATTATCAATCGCCGATGAAAGCCGAACTTTTGTGGGTTTACGAAGGTTTGACCGAATATTTGGGCGATGTTTTGCCTGCCCGAAGCGGACTTTGGACGGCTGACGAGTTCCGCGAAGTCATCGCCGAAGTCGGCGCGACGATGGATTATCAGACGGGCAGACGCTGGCGACCAATCGCGGACACAGCAACCGCCGTGCAGTTCACATATTCGGGCGCGAGAAATTGGCGCAACCAGCGGCGCGGCGCAGAATATTATTTTGAAGGCGAATTAGTCTGGCTCGAAGCCGACGTTTTGATTCGCCAGAAATCGAACGGCAAGTTGTCGCTCGACGATTTTCTGAAAAAATTTCACGGCGGACAAAATTCCGCTCCCGCAGTCAAGCCGTATGATTTCGATGAAGTCGTCAAGACTTTGAACGACGTTCAGCCATACGATTGGCGGACATTTCTGCTCGACAGGATTTACAAAGTTCAAACGCGCGCGCCGCTCGGCGGCATCATGAACGGCGGCTGGAAATTGATTTACAACGACACGCCGAACACGCAGGTTTTAGTTAACGAAGGGCGCGCCAATTACGCGAATTTTGCATATTCAATCGGCATTCTCGTCAACCAGACGGGAACGATTCTCGACATCAATCCCGATCTCGCGGCGGCAAAAAGCGGTCTTTCTCCTTCGATGAAGATTTCCAAAATCAACGGCGAAGATTTTTCAATCGAAATGCTGCACAAAGCCGTCGCCGCCACGAAAAACGGCGCGTCGTCAATCGAAATCATCGCCGCAAACAACAATGCGACCGGAACTTTCAAACTAAATTATCAAGGCGGCGAAAAATATCCGCACCTCGAACGCGATGCGGCAAAGGCGGATTTGCTTTCTAACGTGGCAAAATCAGTTTCAAATGTTGCGTCCGGCATTTTTTCCGATGATGCTGGCATTCCGGAAGGATTTGTTCCGAGTAGTGAACCGGGCAGCTGGATTTTTGCTGTTGGACCTGGAAGAAGCAGAAGAAATAAACAAGATGTATTCAATAAATTTGCCGACGTGACAAATCTTATTTTAAGCCAAACTGAAGTAACTGTAGTTTGTTCGACCAATTTAAAAAGCTGTTCTGATAAAAGTCGTTCGATAGATATTACGACAGAAGCAGTTGACCCTGAAAACGATGTCTTGACTTATGATTATACGGTCAATGGCGGAAAAATTGTCGGTCAAGGTTCAAAAGTTGTTTGGGATTTGTCAGGCGTTGCGCCCGGAACTTATACGATTACCGCAGGAGTTGATGACAGTTGCGGCGTTTGCGGCAAAACCGTTACGAAACAAATCAAAGTCGTCGAGTGCCCGGATTGTAAATCAATAAAAACATTATGAAAAAGAATTTTTTATCGCTGAATTTGTTTTTGCTGTTCGTCGTTTTTCCCGCGTTTGTTTTCGCGCAGTCGCTCGACGATAAATTAAAGGAGATTGACGCTTATGCGGAAAAGGCGCGAACGGATTGGAATGTTCCGGGCTTTGCGGTCGGAATTGTGAAAGACGATAAAGTCATCTTTTTGAAAGGTTACGGCGTACGCGAATTAAATAAGCCCGACAAGGTTGACGAAAATACTTTGTTTGCGATTGCGTCGAATTCAAAGGCTTTTACGACCGCTTCACTGGCGATTTTGGTTGATGAAGGCAAGCTGAATTGGGAAGACAAAGTTACGAAATATCTGCCCGATTTTCAGATGTATGATTCGTATATTACAGGGGAAATGACCGTCAAGGATTTGGTTACGCACCGCAGCGGTCTTGATACTTTTAGCGGCGATCTTCTTTGGTATGAAACGACTTACACGAATGACGAAATCATACACCGAGCCAGATTTTTGAAGCCGGTTTATCCGTTTCGCGGCGGTTACGGTTATTCAAACATTATGTTCATTGCGGCGGGCAGAATCGTGGAAAAAGTGTCGGGCAAAACGTGGGCGGAATTCGTGCGCGGGAAAATCTTAACGCCGATTGGAATGAATGCGACGAAGACGAGCATTTTCGATTACAAAACGGGCGATAACGTCGCCGTGCCGCACAACGAATCGGGCGGCAAGCTGCGCGCTTTGCCGCAGGGAAATGTGGACGGCGCGGCGGGCGCGGTCAGATTAAATTCTTCGGTCAGCGATATGACGAAGTGGCTGCGCTTACAACTCGGACGCGGAAAATTTGAAGGCAAACAAATCTTTAGCGAAAAGCAATCAGGCTTGATGTGGTCGCCGACGAACGCGTTGCCCGTCAATCCGTTTCCCGCCAAAGACGCGCCGACGCAGATGTTTTCGGCTTACGGTTTGGGCTGGTTTTTGCAGGATTATCGCGGCAGAAAAATCGTTCAGCACAGCGGCGGTTTGGACGGAATGATTTCGCAAACCGCGATGATGCCGTCGGAAAATCTCGGCTTGGTCGTTTTGACGAATTCGGAAACGAATGTCAATTCGATTATGATGAACAAAATTTTCGATGTTTTTCTCAACATCGAGCCGAAGCGCGATTGGAGCGCGGAACGCCTGAAACGCGCCGCTGACAACAAAGCGCGAGCCGCTGATGAGGACGCGAAAATCGTCGCCGCGCGAGTTTTAAACACGAAACCGAGCCTTGATTTGAAAAATTACGCCGGAAGTTACGCGGATCAGCTTTACGGCGACGCGACCGTGACGGAAGAAAACGGTAAATTAGTTTTGCGCTTTGTTCAATCGCCGAATTTCGTCGCCGATTTGGAGCATTGGCATTACGACACTTTCCAGATCAAATGGCGACCGTCGGTTTCCTACAATTTTCCGCGCGGCTTCGTTACATTTACAATCAGCAAAGACGGCAAAACCGACGAAATGAAAATTGACCAGCCGAACAATGATTTCTGGTTTTACGAACTGCACTTTCATCGCGGAAAGTGAAAAATTTTATTGTGTTTCGCGGCGGCTTTTTCCATAATCGAGCTTTTTACCGTTCGTTTTGATTATTCAAATTGGAAACAGATTCACTTTTTTTACAGCGAATAGTTGATAGCGGATAGTGAACAGCGGAAAGTAATAAAATATCAACGAACTTTTTCATTTTTTGGGCAAAGCAATGTTTTCAACTTTAAAACTGCTTGCTTTCGATTCGAGGCTGTGTCAGAATTCTTTCGACAATCGACAATTTATTGCACGACAAATAATCGAGGAGACTTTTTAAATTATAATGACGGAAAACGGAACGGTCGCCGCGACTGAAGAAAATACTTCGACAGCCGCGCCGACAGAGGAAAACAAAACGCCGGAAATGATCGAGGATATTTCTTATCACGCGGTCGAAAAAGAAGGCAATGTAACGGCGATTTGGGAAATGCAGGGACGCAAACATCTGCGAACGATTGATCCGCGCTCGCACGAAGGCAAACAGATTTTAGCTCTTTTTGAAACCGCCGGATAATTTATTCAACTTAAATTAAGCTGAAATGCGGCGGACACAGCAAAAAATTCTTGCCTTTTATAAGCGATAGCGTTACCATTATTTGCATTCCAAAACAAGCAGTTTGAAAGTTTGCGGACACGTATCGAAAGTCTCGATTGAAAAAGCGAGGCTGACGAAACTTCGGAAGTTTTATCTTTTTTTCAATTAATCGGAGGTGATTTTTGTGAAGAATATGCTGTATGCAGTTTTGGCTCTAATTTCAGTCGTGGTAGCGGGTTATTTTTTATACACATTTCAAAATACCGCGAACAATACGACCGCGCTCGTTGTCGGAATAATTTTTGCCCTGTTAGCGGTTGTTTTCGGCGGACTTTTTATGTTCGGTAAAGTTAATCAACACGAAGATATTCATATTACCGAGTAAAAAGTTCTCTTTGGCAACAAAAAATTCGAGAGCGGCATTCCGCGATTTATTCCGTCTTTCTCCATGATTTTGACGGATAAATCACGGTTTGCCGCTTTTAATTTTTCACTCAAATTCAATAAATTTAATTCAAATCTCGTTCAAAGAATGCAAGCGGCGAATGTTTTTGTTATAATGTTGACTAAAATGTAAAGATTAAAAATCGACGCATTTTTGAGTTTTATAAAGAGTGATTACAAGAAATGCCGAAAATTGCCGATATACAGGAAACGCCGAACCCGAACGCGGTTAAATTTATTTTGAAGGAAGCCGTCAGCCACGGAACTTCGCATTCGTTCGATGCCGCCGAAAAAGCCGCAGACGATAAACTCGCCAAATCTATTTTCGAGATCGGCGATGTCGTTTCGGTGTTTTATATGGACAAAATGGTGACGGTCGAGAAAACCGATGATGCCGACTGGGACGAGATTCTGCCGCTTCTGGC
>CAXTMQ010000256.1:0-6913 GCA_964245305.1 uncultured Pyrinomonadaceae bacterium | reverse complement strand
GAGCGACATCGTGCGCGTTCAGGCTGAAGCACTGAGCGGCAAAAACGAACGGGAAAATCTCGAATGGACGGCGATTCCGAATGTTACAGAGCCGGATTGATTTTTCAGCCGCGAATTGCACGAATAATACGAATTATTTTTTCATAAATTTTATTCGTGTTATTCGTGCAATTCGTGGCTGAAATTAACTTCCAAACTTCGCGCGAATTTTCACGGCGCGTTCGAGGTTGTCCGAATTTTCTAAAATCTTCAACCGCAAATCTTTATCGAGATTTGGATTGTCCGCCAAAAATTTATTGACGATTGCTAACGCTTCTTTGCTGCGCTGTCCGCCGATAAACGCGGCGAGCCAGCCGTTGACGAAAAATATTTTGCGATTCTTTTTCAGATTCGGCAGTTCCGCCAGAGCCTTTTCGAGATACGGCAAAGTCAAATCGGAGTGTTTCGGCGCGTTGAAAACGGCGAACGCCGCTTCGATATAACTTTCGCTTAAATCTTTGTTGTCCGTAAAATCGTTCCAGAATTTCGCTTTATTTTCTACCGTCTCAATCCCGGCTTTCGCCGCATAAGCGTAGCGTTTGGCTTCGTCGCTCGTTTCGGTTTTTTCGAGATTCGCTAAAATCTGCGGCGCGTCCCGGTCGCCGAGAATTAAGAGGCGCGTTACAATATCAAATTTGTCTTTGGTCTTTAAATCGAAAATCGGTCTTTGCGCTTTGCCGGTCAGTCCGAGAATTTCCTTTAATTTGTTCCGAGCGTTTTCGGTTGACGCAGTGTTTAGAAACGCGCGATAAAACGTGATGCGCTGTCCGAGCGTCGGCGCGTTTTGCATTTTCTCAATCAAAACCGCTTCGATTTTCGGCGCGAGTGTCGCGGCTTGCGCGTCCGAGAGATAATAATTTGTCGCGGTTGAAACTCTGCCCAAAAGAGTTTGAATCGTGCTTTCGTCGGTTTCAACACCCAAGTTTTTGATGACGAGTTCGACGTAATCCTTCGGCGCGAGTTCGGTTTCCCTGACCGAATCCCACAACGCGCCCCACATCATCGTGCGGAGAAAATCGTCTTTTTCCGTCTGGATATTTTCGAGAACGTAAGCGCGGCTTCGCTCGTCAAGCAGAAAGATGCCGTAGCCGTAATCTTGATAGTTTGGGAAAATAAATTCAACGTCTTTTTCAGGTTCAAGTTTTGCGGAAAGTAACGATTTTGCTTTCACAATATTTGAAAACTTATTGTCTAACAAAACTTTGCTCGTTTTCTTTGAGCCATCTTTTTTAATTGTCAAAACTTTGGTTTTCTCTTGCCAAAATGTATTTTCTCCGAGCGCGTTTGTTTGATTGATGACATTTTCATTGGACAAACTTGTTCTAAATATCGGTAAACTTCTTTGTCTTACCCAAACATCAGCCCAAGCGTCTGATTCTTGATACTTGGCGCGATTTTCTAAATCATTCCAATTTGCGCTGTTAAATTCCTTCACCAAATCCGTCCATTCGGCGTTGGCGAATTCGTGTTTCTTCAAAAAGGCACGGACTGCCGTTTGAAATTTATCTTCGCCCAGATAGAACTCGGCTTGGCGCAGGAACGACGGGGCTTTGCGATAGACGATGTTGCCGTAAGCGGATTTTGCCGCCGAGAGGTTCGGGATTTCCTGATAAATCGGCGTTGTGCCGCGCGTCGAATCGGTTAAGTAAGCGGCTTGCTTGTTGCGCTCGTAAAAGATTTTCCACGCGTTGTATTCGGGCAAAACCTTTTCCATCGTTTTATACGCCATAAACTCGGCAAAGCCTTCCTTGAGCCACAAATCGTCAAACCAGCGCATCGTTACCGTGTCGCCGAACCATTGATGCGCGGCTTCGTGAAAGATGACGTTGGCGCGTGAAACCAAATCATTTTTCGTCGGCTCGGTCGGGAAAATGATTGAAGATTCGCGCAGAAAAGTGCATCCGGCGTGTTCCATTCCGCCGAACGGAAATTCGGGAATCAAAACCAGATCGTATTTCGGAAACGGGAATTTGTAATCGAAATAAGTTTCGAGAAACTTCACGCCTTCGCGGTTCAATCGGAAAACTTCGGCGGAATGTTGCTTGAATTTCTCGGCTTGCGATTTACGAACGTAGATTTTCGTTTTGGTCGTGTTAATTATTTCGTCAGGGCGTTCAAGAATTTCAATTTTTCCGGCTGGTGGAGAAACGCTTATATTACTAGACTTGAGAGTAGGTTCATCAAACTGACCTTCTTTAAATTCCGCAAAATCGCCCGCCGCAAACGCGAAAACGTATGTGCTGATTGGTTTGGTTTCCTCGAACTCAAAACCGTATATGGTAACTGAATTTCTACCGAAAAACCCGGTTTCTTCAAAAGCCTTTCCTTCTGTATTTGAAACAGCTTTCCAGTTTGTCGGAGTTATAAGACTCAACTTAAACCGCGCCTTCAAATCGGGCTGGTCGAAGACGGGAAACGCCGTGCTTGCATCGCTTGGGACGAACAGCGAATAGATGTATTCCGCGCCGTCTTCCTTGTCAACGTAGCGCGTGATCGCCGCGCCGCTCGTCGCAATCGGCGAGGTGAAATCTAAACGGATCGTGTTCGATTTATTTTTTAGAATGCCTTCTTTTAAGACGAGATGTTCGTTGATTTCTTCAAACGGCGCGGGCTTGCCGTTGACGCTGAGATTTGAGATGGTTGACGCATCTTCTCTGCCTTTGATTTTGCGCCAGTCGAGAATGATCGAATCACCCTGATTCATCAAGGAAATTTCCATCGTGCCTTTCAAAACCGGCGACATTTTTTCGAGCGTCAAATTTAATTTATAACGCACGTCCGAATAATTCGCCGCCCGCCATTTCGCAAGCGTTTGCGGAACGCCCGTTTCAATCGGCGGAATTTGCGCGAAGATGTTCATTGAAAATAAAAAAAACGTGAAAATATAAAGACGCAGAAACATTTTAAGATTTCTCCTCTGTCGAACGAATTCATTTATCAGATTAGATGCGCCGAATTTAATATTCGGCAATTGAGGCTTCGGCATCGTTCTGACGGCGTTTGCCGAAAAACCACGCGACGAAAATCGAAATGATATACAAAACGATCATCGGCGCGGCGAACAACATCATATTCGGAATATCGTTCGTCGGCGAAGCGACCGCCGCGACAATTAATATAACGATAATCGCAATCTTCCAGCTTTTCACCAAAAGTCTTGCGTTGACGATGCCGATTCGCGCGAGAACGTAAGTAACCGCGGGCATCTGAAAAATTATGCCCATCGCCAGCATAATTAAAAGGATAAAATCGAGATAATCCGACGCGCGAAGCATTAACTGAAAATCAGAACCGAGACCGAGCAGATAATTGAGCGCGGGCGGAAACAAAATATAATAGGCGAACGCCGCGCCGATGACGAACGAAACGGTAGAAAGCGCGATAAATGGCGTAACGTATGCGCGTTCGTGTTTGTAGAGCGCGGGCGAGATAAATCCCCAGATTTGGAAAAGCAAAAACGGCACGGACAGCGCAATCGCCGAATAAAGCGAAACCGTGACATAAAGCGTGAACGGCTCCATCGCCGTCGTCACGGTCATTCGCTCGTCCGCGCTCGCGTCGGTTTCCTGTCTGCCTTGAAAATCTACGGGCAGACGAATTCCTTTCGGAATAATCGCGTTGCCGGTAAAAATCGGTTCGTCGGAAAAAAGTCCGAGCTTTCCGGTCGCGTCTTTTTCCACACGCGCCGCAACGGAAGTTCCCGCCGACACGACACCGACACCGAGCTTCGTTGCGCGGTCGAAAACATAACGTCCGGCATCGCCTTCGTTCAAAGCGTTGAGCGGCAAAACCTTTTCTTCACCCGTCAAACCTTCGACCGGAATCTCGCGCCGGTTTGCTTCGGCTAACGCTCTGGTAATCGGTCTGGAAAGAAATCTGTAAATCACATCCGACACGAACCAGCATAGAAAAAACGCGATAACTACGACTATTACTGAAATTACAAGTCTTTTGCGAAATTCGTCAATATGTTCGAGAAACGACATTTGCTTGCCGAGTTGTTGTTCTTCTTCCGGTATTGTATTTTCCGCAGTTGAGTCCATTTTGTTCGTCGAAGTTTTCGGTGAGTTTCGTTTATAACCAATCGCGCTTATTCGTCGTCGTTACGTTTTCTGGCTTCGGACTCGTTGACGAAGCCTCCGTTTGATCAGAAAAATTCTCGCGCAAATCAACGCCGCTTATTTCCTTTATTTCCGGCGCGACAATTTCGTTCGGCAGTTGGTTTGCATTCTCTTGAAGTGAATTTTCGCGTTGAACGTCTTCTGAAATTAAGGTTGTTGCCGGTTTAATTTGTTGATTTGCTCCTTCATTTTCAAAATCAACTTCGCGCTCCCAAGTTCGTTTGAATTCATCGGTCGAACGCCTGAATTCGTTCATCGCTTTTCCAAGCATCCGCGCCAGTTCGGGCAGTTTTCGAGGTCCGAAAACAATGAGCGCGACCAGCCCGATAAGCATTAATTCCGACGTTCCGATTGATTCAAGTATAAATAAGTAAAACATTTTCTTTAATCCAAAAAATTCTTCGCGTGAATTTATTCGACCTCGATTAAAAATCCGCTAAATTCTTCGACTCTGCCGATTATTCTCGCATCCTTAAATTTTTGAACGAAAATTTCCGCCTTCGACGGTTCTAAACTAATTAGCAAACCGCCCGCCGTTTGCGGATCGAATAACGCGCTCTGCATCGTCTTAGAAACCGTCTTTTCAAATTTTACAGTATCGCTGACGTAAATACGATTATTTTTGTCGCCGCGCGTCAGCATCTTTTGTTCGATTAAATCCAAAACGTCCGGCAGTAACGTAACCTCTTTAGATACAATGTTTATCGTCACATTGCTTGCTTTCGCCATTTCAAACGAATGACCTAAAAGCCCGAACCCTGTAATATCCGTGCAACCGTTCGCTCCTAATTCACACATTAGCTTAGACGCATCTCGAGCCGAAGAAGTCATTGTTTTTAACGCCGCTCCTTTCGCTTCTTCACCGGCTTTCTCAAATTTGATTCCCGTGCTAATCACGCCCGTGCCAATCGGCTTTGTCAAAATTAAGACATCGCCTGCTTTTGCGCCAGAATTTTTAATAATGAGGTTCGGATCAATTGTTCCCGTTACCGCATAACCAAATTTCATTTCTTGATCGTCAATTGAATGACCGCCTAAGACGACAACTCCTTCCGCATTTAATGTACGCTGACCGCCAAGCAGTATTTTACCCAAAATGTCCCAATCACCTTTTTGCGGATAGCAAACTATCGAAAGTGCGGAAATCGGCGTTCCGCCCATTGCATAAATATCGTTTAGGGAATTTATTGCCGCGATTTGCCCGTAAATTTCCGGTTCGTCGGCGATAGGTGTAAAGAAATCAACGGTTTGCACGAGCGCGATTGAATCATTAAGGCGAAACACACCGGCATCGTCAGACGTTTCAAAGCCAACTAAAACGTCCGTCGAAAAATCCTGTGATGGCAGTTTACTCAAAACTTGAGCAAGATCTCCCGGCGCGAGCTTCGCCACTCAACCGGCACAAGATACCATTTCTGTTAGACGCTTTTGACTCATAAATTAATTTTGATCGTTCTTTATTATTACTTGATAAATTCTATCCAGGTCGGATTCGCTATAATATTCGATTTCTAATTTGCCGCCTGTTCCCTTTCCGTCGGGAATGATTTGTACCTGTGTTCCCAGATAACGTCTGAGCTTTGTCTCTGCGGCTCTGACATTCGCATCAATCTTTGCTTTCAGCTTTTCTTCTTCAGCATTTTTTGCCGGCTCTTTGCCTAATCTTTTGACGGCTTTTTCAGTTTCTCTCACGGAGAGAGCCATTTCAACAACTTTACGCGCCAAACGACGTTGAGCATCCGCGCTATTAGCCATTAATAAAGCTCTTGCGTGTCCGGCGGTGATTTTTTCATCCTCGACCAGACTGAGAACGTCGTTCGGAAGTTTTAGCAGTCTGAGGAACGTGGTTATAACTGTTCGATTTTTGCCGACTCTTTCGGCAATCATTTCCTGAGTTAATCCGAATGAATCGGTCAGATTTCGGTATGCTCTCGCTTCTTCGATAGGATTTAGTTCCTGTCTCTGAATATTTTCAATCAATGCGAGTTCAAGCAGTTTATTATCGTCAACTTCCCTGATAAGCGACGGTATTTTTTTCAAACCGGCTTTTTGCGAAGCCCGCCAGCGTCTTTCGCCCGCGATGATCTGGAACTTTCCGTTTTTTCTCCGCACAATAATCGGCTGAACCACGCCGTTAATGCGAATTGATTGTGCCAATTCTTCTAACTTTTCTTCCCCGAATCTTGAGCGCGGCTGTTCTGAATTCGGTTCGATTAAATCAATGTCTATTTCAAGTAGCTCCTCACTTTTCGGATTGACGGTTTCGCTGCCTAACAATGCATTTATCCCTCTTCCCAAGGCTTTTCTAGTCATGACTTAAAATCTCCTTTGCTAATTGTATGTAACTCTCCGCGCCTCGTGAGCGAATATCATATAAAATTATCGGTTTTCCGTAGCTTGGGGCTTCGGCGAGACGAACATTGCGCGGAATAACGGTTTTTAATACCTGAGAACCATAAAAGTCTCTTAAATCCTGGGCGACCGCCGCCGAAAGATTTGTTCTCTCGTCATACATTGTCAAGAGCAAGCCTTCAATTGCTAACTGCGGATTAAGCCCTCGGCGTAGTCTCGCAAGTGTATCAAAAAGTTCTGTAACTCCTTCGAGAGCGTAATATTCGCATTGTATCGGGACAAGCAGAGAATTTGCGGCGGTAAGAACATTTACGGTCAATAATCCGAGCGAAGGCGGACAATCAATAATAATATAATCATATTCATCTTTAATTTTGGATGAAATTTCTTTGAGTTTATAC
>CAXTMQ010000255.1:0-6983 GCA_964245305.1 uncultured Pyrinomonadaceae bacterium | reverse complement strand
AACCAATTCGACGGCGCGGAGCAAATTTTATCAGGCGCGCGAGAAACATTTTCTGAAATCATCCGCCAGTGCGCGGAAGTAACCGGAGAATTAGTTTCAACATAAGGGAGAATCTATGTCAAAAATCGTTATCATTGAAGACAACACGCTCATTGCCAAATTGTATGAAACTAATTTAATCGCCGAAGGACATACGGTTAAAGTCGCTTATGAAGGCGCGTCCGGTTTTAAATTAGTCAAGGAATTTAAACCGAATATAGTTTTACTGGATTTGATGATTCCTGAAATGTCCGGTGTTGAAATTATCAAAGATTTGCGAAAGGATGCGGAATTTGCCGATCTGCAGATACTTGCCTATTCGGGCGGTGATGAAGATGTCCTCAATGCCGCTCGCCAAGCCGGCGCATCAAGCATCGTCTCGAAAAAAGAAAGTTCTCTGAAAGAAATTTTAACGCATCTTAATGAACTGCTCTTACCAATCGGGCAACGGCGAGCTGCCATTTCCGTAGGCGAAAAAATCGCAAATGAAATCGAAAAACGCAAAGAAGAAGAAGTTTCTCAATCCAATGAGCGCGTCTTAATTGTCGAAGACGATTTATTAATTGTAAAGATTGTCAAAAATATTATTGAAAAAGCCGGTTATCACACGGTCGTTGCCGGAGACGGGCGCGAGGCTTATCGCATTTTGGCAAAGGACGCGGATTTTGCGGCAGGAATTTTTGACGTTCACGTGCCATATATTGAAGGACCTGATTTGCTCCGCTATATGCGGACCGAAAAACGATTAATGAAAATTCCGGTTATGATAATGACAACCGAAGGAAGCATTAAAATCCAGCTCGCCAGCCTTTCCGCAGGAGCTGCGGTTTTCATTCAAAAACCGTTTGAAAGAGAAAGATTTGTAGCTATGTTTGCCGGTTTAGTGAGTAAGTAACAGCACTCGTATATTAAGCAAATGTAAACATAGATTTCTAGAAGAAACAATAAAAATCGGTAAATTTGCTTGGGCATTTTGGGTATATATATCATTTTGTCAGTTCTTCGATTTTGTCTTCCAGAAGCTTTTCCGATTTTTGATTGTAGCCGTTAAAAATGAGAAGGATATTGCCGTTTTTATCGAGCAGAAAAGATTTCGGAATGGCGCGAATTTTATAGGCGGCAGCCTGCTCGCTGTAAAAACCTTTGAGGTCTGAGATATTCGTCCAGAAAATTCCGTCGTCCTGAGAAGCTCTTCTCCAGATCGACGGGTCGGTGTCAACCGAAAAACTGACAATCACAAATCCGCGCGGCTTGTATTTACGATAAATTTCAGCCAGTTCCTTGTTACTCTTCCGGCACGGACCGCACCATGCCGCCCAAAAATCGAGCAGAACGACTTTGCCTGCAAAATCCGAAAGCTTGATTCGGCGATTGTTGCTATCAAAACCGGAAATTTCAATTGATTTTGAGCCGATTTTCAAGTCATTTGTTGCGATATACTGCTTGATGACTTCACCGTATTTGGTGTTTTTAAGGATTGCGGGAAATCTCTCGAACGATATTGTTAATTCAGCTGTGGACAGATCGTTTCGCAAAAAGAAAAGTTCCTTGATGGTGACTTCTGAGGGTTTGAAAGTTGCTATTGTGTCGAGTCTCGTCACCAAGACTTTTTTATCAATATTGTCGACTGTTTTAAGAAGCTCCTGTTTTTTATTTTCGTCCGGTTCGCTCAGCCATTTTCTCATTAAATCATCTCGTTCGATTTGCATCCCTCGATATTTGCCGACGACTGCCCGGTTAATTTCATTAATCGGCGACCCCTTAATGATGGCAGATGAAAAGTCGTCTTTAGTTGCGGTCAAAGTAATCACCTTATTCTCTAACCAGAAATTCAAATCCGTCACATTGCCATTCCCATCTTTGTAATAAAGTCTGAAAGTGGTCGGCTCTTTAAGCCATCCTTTGAACTCGATTTTTTGATTTTTTACGCGCGCCGAAAAATTTTCCCGTTCATCATCAAGATTGATGAGAAAGAATGGAGTGCCTTCCTCAAATCCTTGCAGAATGCAAATCAAAGTGTAATTTCCCGCGTTTATCTTTTGAGCAGGCGTTTTGTCGCAGGAAAAAAACACAATCGCTAATAAGCAAACAATTATAAAATTTCTCATATCATTCGTTTTATCAATTTTGAAAGCGGAATTTCTATTGATAACTCTGATTTTTCAAGCGAGCTTTTATAATCGCGGAAATGTAAAATTCACGAAATAATTTTGCGCCATTATTCATCGTAAAGATGCCCGCTCGCCTCCTTACTTTTTATCTCAATCTTCAGAAGTTTTGTCGTCTGATCCGTCACGCTCGGCGGCGGCATCGGCACTAATTGATCCGTTTCCGTAAGGCTTAACGGCGCGACATAGGTAGGCATAGAAACTAATGGAATTTTCGTTGCTGTCTGGCGGCGCGATTCCGGACTTTGGTTACCGAAAGCCAAATTGTAAAGCATATAAACTAAACCGATAAAAAAAGGAATAACAGCCGCGAGCAACGGAACCGGTCCGTTAACCGCTATTCCAATCCCGACAGCAATGGGGAGCAGGCATATGCTGAAGAACATAATCTTCGCGCCGGGAAGCGCGCTTTTTTGACGAAGGTATGCTGCGATTCCAGTCCTTTCTTCGGACGTTTGAAGCAGTGAACCCTCGTTTAGTAAAAGTTCCGACACACCGGCAAGCTGAAAGCCGCAGCGCGAACAAAATCGCATTTCATCAGAGATTTGCTCCTGGCTGCATTTAGGACAAAACATTAAAATTCTCCTTATAATTGAAATCATTTAAATCCGCATTAGAAATCTTTTGATCCGATGCATGCTCAAATCGCTAGAAAAATCTAAAGAGGTGATCTCCGCGCGTCATCTTCTTTTTCAAAATTAACGGGATGAACCAAACGATTGCATACAAAGTGGAGCCGAAACTTCATTCCGTACAGCTCTCCAGATTCCTCAATCTTTCACCGCATTACCATCGGCATCAACAATCATCATAGGATATGAGAGTTCTTCGAGTTTCGGTTCGACTGATTTTCTGTCGCCGACAACGACGATAACCATTTTTGACGGATCTAAATATTTATTGGCGACGCGATTGACATCTTCGAGCTTAACGGCGTTAATATTTTGGATATATTCATTGAAATAAGCGTCGGGAAGTTTGTAAACGACTAAACTTGAAAGTTGACCGGCTATTTGACCGATTGTTTCAAAACCACTCGGATAATTGCGAATCAAACTTTGCTTGCTGAATTCCAGTTCTTTCGATGTCACGGGAATCGCTCCGCGGATGCCGTTTAACTCTTTTATAAATTCTACAATCGCCTCTTTAGTGGATTGAGTCTGCACTTCCGCCGAAGCAGAAAAAGGTCCGGCGGCGCGGCGGTAAGCAATGCGACTATAAGCTCCGTAAGTATAGCCTTTACTTTCGCGCAAATTCATAAACAGACGACCCGACGATGTTTCGCCTAAAATCGAATTCATCACCTGCAACGCGTAATAATCGGGATTGCTGCGAGACGCGCCGACCTGTCCGATATAGACGGACGATTGCAGCGCGCCGGGTTTATCAATAAGATAAATTCCCGCCTTGCCGAGCATTTTCGTTTCGGGTGCGGGATTGTCTGCGATGTTTTCGCTTTTCCAATTAGCAAACGCTTTTTCGAGTTTTGATAATAAAGGCTTCCGGTCAAAATCGCCGACAACAATCAGAACGCCGTTATTCGGACCGTAATTGCGCTCGTAAAATTTCAAAAGATCGTCGCGGGAGATCGCTTTGATGTTCTGTTCGCTGCCGCCGGGATTGCGTCCATACGGCTGCTCGCCATAGATCAGCTTATTAAAAATCAAATTGGCGGTCGTCGCCGGATTAGACTTGCTGCGCGAAATAACATTCAAGAAATTTCGCCGTATATCTTCAAGTTTTTCGGCGGAAAATGCGGGATTTGTAATCATATCCGCGTAGAGTGCCAACGATTTGTCCATAACGCTGTTCAGGGTTTGCATCGAAACGGCGGTCGAATCCCAATCGGCTTCCGCCCTCAAGGACATTCCGAGAAGCTGACGTTCGCTCGAAATATCTTTCTGCGAACGGGTTTTCGTTCCTTGATTGATCATCGCGGCGGTCATTGCCGCGATGCCCGTTTTATCGGCAGGGTCATTTGCGGCACCCGTTTTTAAAACTAAATTCATCGAAACTATCGGTAATTCTTTTTGTTTGACCAGCCAAACTTCCAACCCGTTGGACAGTTTCGATTTTTCAATCGGCGGCAGCGCGAATTTGGGGTCGCCACCCGGTTTCGGCAAATTTGCGGTCTGCCGTTCAAGTTTTGCCTGATCGATTTTTACTTCTGGTAGAAAAGCGGTTTGATTAGTCGGAGAATTATTTTTCGGAGCATTGTCTGTCTGCGGAAGATAGGTCAAAACCAGACGGTTCGCCGTAAAATATTTATTGACGACTCTTTGCAAATCAGCGGGGTAAACATTGTGAAAGCTGTCAACTTCCTTTTGGAATTGATCGGGATTTCCCAGAAATCCGGCATTTTCGCTTAGTGCGGCGGCTTTGGCGAAAATCGTTTGAAGAGAGTAAACGCCGCCTGCTTCAAAAAATCTTCTTGCCCGAATTGTTTCTAGAGCGGTCGGCGGCTCTTTTTTTAACCGCTCGATTTGGAAGGTGATTTCCTTTTCGATTTCATCGAGTGTTTTGCCGGGTGCGGCTTCTACTTCAATCTTAAAAAATCCGCCGGTTTCATTCGGGAAATAAGTAACATCCATATAGGAGCCTAGTCGTTTTCCGTTTGCGATATTACTATTCAGGCGGTCATTGCCGGTCAGCACATTATTGAGAACCCGCAGAGCCGCGTAATCGGGCGAAGACTGCGGCGCGGCGTGCCAGACGACGGCAATTCGCGGTTGACGAATCGAATCTTCAAATGTTTTGCGAATTTCACTGTCGAAGCGCGGCATCGGCACGTACTGCCGAACGATGTCCGCGCCGCGATTGATCGAACCGTAATATTTTTCGATCCAAGTGCGCGCCTGTTTTTCATTGAAATCTCCGGCGATCACCAGAACCGCATTGTTCGGGACGTAATATTGACGGAAAAACGCTTTGATGTCATCAAGCGAAGTAGCCGAAATATCTTCGATACTGCCCGCCGCCGAACGAGGAAACGGAATACTAAGAAATTCTATATTCTCTAATAGTGAATTAGGAATTGACATCGGAACACAAGGTATCAAGAACAATGATTTATGCGATGCAGATACGGGAGCAAATAATTTGCAGAATTACCCTGTTTTAAGCTCCGCAAATTCTAGCAACGGATTAACGACCATTTCAGGAAATTTGAACAGTATCCCGAACTCGACATTCTCAATCGAATTTTTTGCGAGTCCGACTTTTGATGCTTCCAACAACGCTGAGGGCAAAGTCTATCTTGGCTCAACTAATATTTCGACCGATGCCGGATGCAACGCTCCGTTAAATGTAAACTTAAACTCCCAAAATGTTGGAGGATTATTTATTACGGCTACTGCAACCGACTCGTCAAATAATACTTCGGAATTTTCAACATACATCACGGCTTCTGGATCGAGTGGCAGAGGTGAATTCGACTTTGACGGCGACGGTCGCTCCGATATATCGGTCTTTCGCCCGTCGAACGGAGCGTGGTATATCAATCAATCGCAGAAAGGTTTCGCCGGTCTGCAATTCGGCATCGCTTCGGACAAATTAGTTCCGGCGGATTACGACGGCGACGGCAAGACCGATGTCGCCGTTTATCGTGACGGCACTTGGTATCTGATGCGTTCGAGTCTCGGCTTTACCGGCATCCAGTTCGGCGAGGCGGCGGATATTCCCACACCTGGCGATTTCGATGCGGACGGGCGCGCCGATGTCGCCGTATTCCGCCCATCAAACGGAACTTGGTATCTTAACCGTTCATCGCAGGGTTTTACCGGTGTTCAGTTCGGACAGAACGGCGACAGACCGGTTGCCGCAGATTTCGACGGTGATGGTAAAACCAATCTTGCTGTATTCCGCAACGGCACTTGGTATATCCAGCGCAGTCAGCTCGGATTCACCGGCGTGCAGTTCGGCGAAGCGAACGACAAAGCGGTCGCGGCAGATTACGACGGCGATGGTAGAGGGTTTTAGAAATTTTGTGTAAATGAGTTGTTGGTAAAGCTGCTGTTCGGCAGCCGGTTCTCAAAAAGGATGGCGAATTGATTCATCGCTCCGCTCCAGTTAGCAATCGGCATTGTCCATCGTTTGCTGATATTTCTCAAGGCAAGATACATAATCTTAAAGACCGCCTCATCACTGGTAAACATCGCCCGATTTTTGATGACTTTTCGCAGAGTCATATTCAACGATTCAATCGTATTGGTGGTGTAGATTGCTTTTCCGATTTCCGGCGCGAATGAAAACATCGGGATAATTCTGACCCAGTTATTGCGCCAGCTTTTGACGACCATCGGATAAACTTCATTCCATTTGTCGGCAAATTTGTCGAGCTGGCAGCCGGCTTCTTCCATCGTCGGTGACGAATAAATCATTTTCAAATCGGTCGCCACTTCTTTGCGGTCTTTATGCGAGACGTAAAAAAGTGAATGCCTGACCAAATGCACGATACAAACCTGCACTTGAGTCTTTGGATAAACCGCTTCAATCGCTTCGGGGAAGCCTTTGAGTCCATCAACGCAGGCAATGAAAATATCCTGCACGCCGCGCGTCTTCAGTTCCGTGACAACCTGCATCCAGAACTTCGCGCCTTCCGTGTCGGCTGCCCGAGATGCCCAAGACTTCTCTTAATCCTTGCAGATTAACGCCGAACGCTAAATAAACAGCAAGGTTAGCGAACGCTGCCCTGACTTTTGACTTTGACTTGCAAGGCATCCAGATAAAGAATCGGGTAAACGGAATCAAGCGGGCGCGACTGCCAAGCCCGAACTT
>CAXTMQ010000254.1:4296-6999 GCA_964245305.1 uncultured Pyrinomonadaceae bacterium | reverse complement strand
TTCAACTTCGGTGTAGCCTTCGCCGCGTCCCGCCTCGAAATGGTGCTGCTTACGCTCGTCGTAGGCGATGCGCTCGTCGACCGACAAATTTACAAGATACGGATTCGTTTCCTTCGGCTTCTTCGGCAGAAACGGCTGACGGCGCAAACTGTTGATTTTGTCGTCAGCCGCGCTCGTCGCAAATCGAACGCCGTTCAATTTCAGGACTTCAAAAAACTTGTCGCGCCATTCGTCCTCGACGATGCGGTTGCGAATTTTCTCCATTTCGAGCAATTCGGAAAGCCGCTCGATTTCATCGCCGCCGCTTTCGCGCTCGAGCCGGAGATTGCGCTCGTATCGCTTTTGCAGCTTGTTCAACTCGCCGTTTAACCGCCGGTATTTGCGCCGCAATCGAACGTAGCGCAAAAAGAACCGGCGGTAGAACGTCGCGTAAAGCAAGCCGCGCGAGATAATCGAACGGTTTTCGGCATAAGTCGAGAGAAACTGCATTTAATCGTAGAACGCTCTGCCCTGATAAGTCGCCGGAACGCCGGTCAAAGCGACGAGACCGTCAACGGTCGTCAAAGGATTAACCAGAGCGTCGGTTAAAATGCCCAGGTCGTAGCCGACGTTAATCGCCTTAACGCCCTGCGTTTTTAACTGCGGACTCGAACCGATCGGAAGCGTCGCCGCGTTGACGACCGCGATTAGCCCGGCTTTGTTGTCCGCCGCCGCGACGTTTGAGTCGGTGAAAACGCCGAGCTGCTTCAAAAGTTTTAACATCGAGCCGACGCGGTTGGCTTCGGGCTGTTCGTTTGCTGAAAGTGCCATAATGTTTATTTGTAAAAGCGGGTAAAGATGAGTCGGATTTATCCCGACTCATCTTTACGGTTTAATAATTTAACTTTCGTTGAACGGGATCAGATTGCCGTCCGCGTCCTTATTTTCAGAAGCGTCGGGCGCGGCTTTCTCCGTTTCCTTGACGACTTTTTCAACGGTTTTGTCGGTCGTCGTCTGCAAATCCGGCGTTTCGGTCTGCATCGCGTAATTTTCGCGCGTCAGAGCCTTTCTCGGTTAGGCGTCAACCCCCATTCCGTGACCTCTGACCATCGCGCCGACGAAATCCATATTCGTCTCGGCGGCGGCGACGTTCGCCGGTTTCGCTTCGACGGTTTCGACGGCTTCTTTCGCCTTGTCCGCGCTCGACGTTCCCTGATTTTCAACGCCCTTGACCGCGCCGGTCGTTTCGGTCGTCTTCGTTTCGGTTTTGGTCGCCGTCTTCGCCGCCGTTTCGGGTTTCGCCTGTGCCGGCGGCTTCGGCGCGTCTTTGGCTGCCTGTTTTTGCTCGCCGACCTTTTTCTCGACATTGACGGCGGACTTGCTTAAAACTTCGCTCGTTTTTTCGGTTGCCTTGCCCGATTTCGCCGCGTTTAATTTTGCTGATTTCGATTCGCTCATAATTTTCCTCTGAAATTTTGATTGGTAAAAAAGAAAAGCCGTCCCGAAGTTGTCTTTCTCGACAATACCGGACGGCGTGTTTTTGACACGGATTTTGTTACTCAACAAAGATAGCAAAAGATTTACGGAGAATCAACTAAATTTTGCGAACAATGCGCCTTTCTCTTATTTTCCGCCTGAGCGCATTTTTTTGCCGTAAAAAACTCTGTCTCGGTCAAGCCCGTTTGCTTTTTTCTTCGCGCCGTTGGTGACAACTGACAGCAATTTGTCTACCATTCGCAGAGTCTCGACATCATCAATATTGCTGTTGATGTTTTGCATCAGATGGTAGCAATACTGTATCTGGTTTCTGGCTTTGATGATGTCAAGAGTTTGATTCATTATAATTTGACCGAACTTTTCAAATCTTTCATCAAATAAACACCGATTTCATATCTGGCAATAACAGGTTGCTTTTTCGCTTCCGCTTTTTGCTCATCGGACAGATGTTGCATTTTCAGTATTCTCGGATACAACCAAACAATCATCTTGTTCTGCTGATAACCTAACCAGTCCCAAACTTTCCAATTTTGCCAATCTGTTTTCATCAATAACCTCCCGATAAATCCGGCGAATAATCTTCCTCATCATCAAACGGCGACGCGAGTAATTCGCCTTCTTCTCTCATCTGCCGCCGCAGCATCATTTCGTTCATCTGCAAAGTCAGCGAGTCGGAATAGCCGACGGTTTCGACGATTGGCGATTCGACTTCGCCCTGCATTCGGACGGGCAGCATCGCTTTCAAACGACGTTCGTATTTCTGTTTTACCGTCAGCGGCTTGACCGTCGCGCCCCAATGCGTCGCGTGGGCGCGCAGATTGTCAATCAAATCGTCTTTAATTTTTCGCGGGCGCATTGCGGGCGGCGGCTTGAATCTTTCTTCGGGCGGATAATGATATTCGCCGAATTCTTCGCGCAGCAATTTGAATCCCCATTCGGTCTGCGACGGCGTAACGAAATATTTTCCTTCTTTTTCATTGAAAGCGCACAAGTATTCTTTGTTCGGCGCGACAAAATAAATCGTCGCCCTGCCCGATAAATTCGGACGGAACGGATTCGGCTTATTTTGGTCAATGATCGCGAACCAATCTCTGATCTGTGATATTCCGGCGACATAATCGGTGTCCCACGCGCTCCAGCTTTCGCCGTAGTTCTGCAATAACGTATCGCGTAAATCCTTTTGCTCGTGCGAACATTCCGAGTATTCGGGAAAGCGCGTGAAAACTT
>CAXTMQ010000254.1:3727-4286 GCA_964245305.1 uncultured Pyrinomonadaceae bacterium | reverse complement strand
GCGCGGAGTCCTAAAACTCTTTCCCAATATCGCCATTGCGCGACCGCCTGTTGTTCGGTCGCCGACGTTTGCGGCATCGGTTGGGCGCAGAATACAAAATACGAATCGTGCAGCGGATAACTTTCCGCCGGTCGCGCCATAATCATATAACCGAACTTATGCCCTTCGGTTTGTCCGTAATCGAATGTTCTGCCCCAGTTCCATTCCAGCGGAATCCGGTAGAGTCCGTCAACGGTTTGGAAATCGCCGTCGAGTTTGTGCTGCGCGTAAAAGGTTAAAAGTTCCCGCCAGGTGATAAAGCAATATTCTTCGCGTAAATTGGTAAAAACTTTACCGGGCTGCGAAGCGTCGAAATTGCGGTCAATCTCCTGCGCGATTTGCTGTTCGTTCATTGCCGGCGCGAGATAACCGTAAGGCAGCGATTCATACCATCTTTCGTCTTTCCAGGGGTGTTCGCGCCAATCCATTACGAATTTTGCCGTTACGCCGTCCAGACACAAATCGCCGAATTTATTGTTTTTCCCCTGCACCGACGAAATGTCGATCAAAGACTTGGATG
>CAXTMQ010000254.1:0-3717 GCA_964245305.1 uncultured Pyrinomonadaceae bacterium | reverse complement strand
GTGGAAATCCGCCAAACTGCCACGCCGCCGACTCGTCCTTGATGACGCAGGTCGCGCGGGACTGTCTGCCGACGTTCGGGGTCGGCGCGTAGCCTTGAAATGAAGAGCCGTTTTCCGCGTTTTTGAGCTTCATATACGGCATGTCGCGGTTCGTATTGAAATCTTTCGGCAGCAGCCATTCAGGAAAAAGCCGCAACTGAAAGCGCAGTTTCTCGAACAAAGTATTCCCGTTTTGCTTGTCGTCAACCAGATTTTCATTCGCCGACAATAAAATGCACGAAAAACCTTCAATGAATCGCCATTTATGAATCGCCCACCTTAAAGCCGTCTCGGTTGCGCCCATATCGCGCGCCTTTTCGACAACGCCGGAGGTTCTTTTAGTGAAAACAATATAATCCAGCCATTTCACGTATCGTTGCTGAAACTCGAACAATTCAAACGGAATAATCGTCAGCGGCGAATCGGGACGAGGATCGAATCCCCACATATAAGTCCGCTTGGCATTTTTCGACTTCGGCATCAATCTCCGCCCGTGAGCGAATTCTCGCTAAGTAGTCAAGGCGATATTCGGCTAAGTCGGCGGCGCGGTTAAGTTGGAACCCGATCAAATCAATTTGATATTGTCGCGCGCGCCGTTCGATTTCGTTTTCCGCGCTTTCCAACAATTCGCGTAAATCTTCCTGCAAAGGCGCGATAAGTCGTCGCGCGCCTTTCGCCGCTTCGAGGGCGGACAGAAGATTCTCAGGCAAGCCGCCCGCCGATTGGTCTTCAGCCGACTTGTTCTCCCGCTCCCACTCCAAAGAATAGGCGTTGAGTTCCATTTCGATGTCGAGTTCGTTCATTCGTTCTTAGCTTTGGCGATGGCTTTCATATTTGCTTACACCAAAGAACATCTCGCCTTGTCGTTCTGCGGAAATAACACAAGGCTAGTAATCGGAAATTCAATCACGCCGAACGCTTCGACGGTTTGACCGTTACAAAACAAGGCGTTCTTCTGTATCCACCGACGCAATTCGCCGTTGGAAGGCTTGTCAAGGCGATTGCCTTCTTTCGAGTGCCGAATCACTCCGACTTCATCACGCAGCCAAATTAGGAATTCCAACGGTTTCATTCGCTCTCCGTTTTTTGTTGTAGATTCAAATGTAATTACGTCGCCTTATATTTGCATTGCTCGCTCTCCGCTTTTTCCATTTTGCGTTTGTATAAATAATCAATTAAATCGCCCGTCGCTTTGGCGATTGCCGGTAAAAAGGCGAGAAACAGCATTGCGAGAACAGCCAAAACAATCATATTATTCGCCGTTTTTGTGTAATTCATTCCAAGCGCAAACTTCATCTAACACTTGCTGTTCTGTCAATGTCGCATTCAATTTGAAAAGCGTATTAAGCAACGGGGAATTTCTATCATAAATCCAAACGGAATGAATTAACGCGATGATTAGCCGCGTTTTTATGTCGGTTTCTCGTTTCAGTGCTTCAACGAACATCTCGTATTGTTCGGGCGTAAAAGTATCGAAAATTCTTTTCGCCCGCTTCAAATTTGCGATAAAATTGTCGTCAATTTTCTGCTTTTCTGATTGATAATAACTTTCGGCTGCGTAATCTACTTGTTTTTCGTCCATTTATAATTCTCCGTTATTCCACATCCGAAACTGCCAAACTTCGGGAATAATTGAATTTTCTTCTAATTGATTAACATTAGAAATTACCCAATCTTCACAATCTAAGAGTTCGTCGTGGGCGTTAGAATTTATAAATCTACTAGGAAAATGTGGTAATGCACCAACGCTAAACTCACGCGGGGAAATCTTTTCCCACGAATGCGCGAACATCTTTTTCGGTTCGTAGATTGGGATTGGCAAACCAATAATCGCTGACAAATAATTATAGATGTCGTCTGTTATATGAATTCTTTCATCTTCAACAATAGTCAACACAAATCCGTTACACGCCCAACCGTCGCCGGTTTTATCAAACCGTTCGATTCTCGGCACGGGCTTATCAACGCCGTGAAATCCTCCGTTGTCGGCGAATTCGGATAAGGCTTGCTTGATTTGCTCGAAAGAATACCCATCGGTGATATAAATCTGCGGCGCATCCGGTTTGTTGCCGATAAAAAGTCCGTCTATGTAAAAACCCCACATTGAGCCTTGCCCAATCTGCCAGCCATTACTAGTTTCAATCGGCTTTCCTTTCACGGAACTGCGCGATTTATAAGTATGACCTAAAGCCTCGTTATCCTGCTCTAAAACCTCCATCACGACCGCTTTCTCAAGCAGCACGAACCTGATTTTAAGCACAATCGGCGATTCGGTTTTCGGCTTGCCGTCGTTATACAAAAACCTGTTGATATTTTTATCGTATTCGTTGCCTTTCATATTATCCTCTGATTCTTTGCGGTGAAGAAAATGGTAATTGAAATCTTTCACCGTAAACCACATTTCGCAAGCATCACATTGAAAAATTGTGCCGTCAGCAGAAACACCGAATGATAAAACTAACGACCAATCTTCTACCTCTTCTTTACTAATCTCGCGCAGTTCGTCAAGCGTGTAGCCGAGATAGTCTTTAATACCCTTAACCGACAATGAATAAACCTCAATGTCGGAATTACCGCTAAACTTCCAACCATTGCCTAGTGAATCGCCTTCAACTATCCCGACTCGCGTTATTTTTGCTTTGTTCATCTATTTCTCCTTACCCGACTTCTCAATCGCCTGAATCACGCCGAGAAAGCCGAAACAAATCCAGCCCCCAATCCAACGAATAAACCAACGGTCATCTCCTACATAAGCAAATAAAATACTCGAACTAAAAGAGACCACATACCCCGCAACCAGCAGAATTTTTATAGTATTCAATTCCCTTCCTCCAACTGTTTCACCTCAAACGCCGGATACTTTTCCCGCACGTGCTGCACGATCTTCTCCAGCCTCAATTCGCGCTCTTTCTGCTCCATTCCATCTCTAATCATTCGTTCGACGAAGAAGTTGAACATCGCGCGGGCGAGTTCGTCAGGCGAATTTTGATTCGTTCCCGCCGCGCCTTTGACCGCCTGCGCGATGTTGAAGTTCTTTTCCTGCACGACGACCGCTTTATCGGCAGGCAATTCGTCTACCGTCTCGAACACGCGCATCGCCGCTTTCATCGCGTTCGCCTGAGCGTAGGTCTCGAAATCGCGCTGGTAGCGTCTCGACATATCGAGGACGGCGGGCGGAACGCTGGCGACCGTAATTTTGTCGACGGTCGCCAAAGACACACCTTCGGAAGCGGCGATTTCGCTACGGTCGTATTCTTTCGTATTTTTCTTGGCTAAGATTCGCGCCTTTTTTCGCGGCGGTATATCTTTCGCGCCTTTGGTTCGTGCCAAACTCAATCTCCATTTTTAACTGATATGTCTTTATCCCAATTAAAGCAGTCAATCGAAAGCCATTCATCGTATTTTCCCTGAAAGCTGATTCCGTCCGTAATTACGCCGTTAGTTTGTATCTCAACGATTTTTAACTCTTTCAGATAAAACGAAAAACTAAACGTCGCGCCCCTTCCGTTTGATTGAATATGGTCGAGATAAAACTCAAACGGCTGCGGTTCTTTTTTGTGATCGACAAACTGCCAATGATTACAGCCGCGATGCCGCAAAGTCCAACCGATTTTAGCCAACGCTTCAACTATCCGCGTTCGATATTCTTGTTCGCTCATAGAAAATCGTCTTTATTGT
>CAXTMQ010000253.1:2320-7025 GCA_964245305.1 uncultured Pyrinomonadaceae bacterium | reverse complement strand
CTTTTAACTGCCGAACTTAAGCTGCTCAACAAAAAGGAGTCAAAATGAAAAAGAATCCGCCTTTTAGCGATGCAGAAGTTGAATTGCTTAAAACACATTGGGGAACGCCGGAAGTTTTGAATTATTTTCCCGATAGAACCTACGCCGCGCTCAATACAACGGCTTCCAAACTGAAAATTAAAAAACCTTTGGATAAAGCTGTTACAGTTGTCGCTAATTTGACGGAAGCGGAAAAGGGTTACTTTGCAGGTCATTTCGACGGCGAAGGTTGTGTTCTTATGCATAAAATGAAGCGCACCATTTGTCGCCAAACTTATACGCTTGCCGTGATGGTGCATATATCTTCGTATGAAGTAATTCAAAAATATTACAAAGCGTTTCACGGGCGCGTTCACTCTGCGCCGGTATGTGTCAACAAACCTATGTGGGTTTGGCGCATAGCAAGACTGGCTGACGCTCACCAATTTATTGAAACCGTCGCGCCTTATCTTGTAGAAAAGCGCGAACAAGCCGCCACCGCTTTGGAATGGCTGAATTGGAGATTGACTAAAACACATCGTCATACTTACTCAATAGAAGATTCTGCTTACAGCGATAGGTGTTACAAAACACTTCAAGAACTAAAGCGGTGCTAAGTGAGTCAGGAATTTCCTGACTCACTTAGCACCCCAAGCCTAACTGGACACGTAGCTTTGCGTGATGTAATCGTTGCCCGAATGCGCGATGTTGGTAATCACCGCGTCGTTCAGGGCGCGACCGTCCTTGTAAAGCTGTCCCTGCCAGCCGATGGCTTTCATCCACTCGTCCGAACCGGCGTTGTTCGTGCCGAAGAGCATACGGAATTCCTGCCCGTCGTCGTCATATACACCCCACGGCATCGAAGTCGCTACGTGGTAGCTGTTCGCGTCGAGAATGCGAATCTGGTCGTCCGGCGCGTCCGCGTCGAGAAAATGTATATCTCCGTCCGCGTCCACGTATTTCGACGGCACGCCGTACACCGTGTCACTGCCCTTCGGGTTCGTGTAGGAGCGATACTGAAACGCTTGATTGACGAGCGTCGAGTTGTGACCGGGCGTCATAATGATCAGCCGCCCGCGATTCTGCATCGCGTCGTTGTTAAAGACCTGCACGATGGTTTTCGCCGCCGAGAACGCCGCCGGAGAAATCGGATTGCCGCCGTTGTCCACATACGGCGTGTTCATGTCCGGCGCGTTCGCCGTGTTGAAATTCTGCACGACGCGGTTGTTAAAGGCGGCGAGCAGCCTGATGCCCTGCGGCACTTTTTTGTATGAACCGAACAGCACGATCAAATCGTTGGCGGCAATCGTTCCCGAAACGACGTTGATCGAAGCCGACCGCCTGCCCGGAGTCTGCACGTCGAACACGCCGCGCACGGCATCGGTCGCCGGGTTGATCGCCTGATAACGCTCGTTCTTTTTCAGCCACGACGTTCCCTTGGTCGAAGTGTGCGCCGACGTTCCCGATGTGACATACATTCCGTTTAAGGTTGCCGCGCCGGTCGCGCCGATGTTCGATGTCGAAATACATAGCGTTCCCGTGCCGTCGCCGTGGAAATGACGATTAAGAATCTTGCGCGATGCTTTTGCCGATTCCTCGGTTTTGTTCGCCATCGTGCCGACCTGCCCTTCGGTCGCCAGCCCGCCGCGCAGTATGCGGAGCAATTCGCCGGTAAACTGCAAAGATTTTGCGAATCGCGCCGGATAGACGCGCATCGCGTCGTATTCGCCCGGAATGTAATTTCTGAACGACGAGTCGGTGTAGTTAAAATAAGTATCGCCGCCGTCTTCCGCGGTCATAATCGGCAGTCTCATCCCTTCTTCGGTGATCGTTCCGCCGCCTTTCAAGCTCATTAAGTATTTGAAAAGCGGAGCTTCGTTTTCGCCGATAAACTTAGCGGTGTCGGCGACTCGTTCTTGAAGGAGTGCCGCGACGTTTTGTAATCCTAAACTTGGCATAATCTACCTCATAGCTGCCGCACATCTATGCCTTCGCGGTTCGCGCGAACGACATCGGCGGCTGTTAATTTGCCTCTTTGACTACCCAATGAAGAATCTTCGATAACGGGAATCTGGTTCGTCGGAGCGGCTTTCAGTGCCGCGCCCGCGGCTTTCGCGCCGGTTTTCTGCGCGGCTTTCGCGGCTAACCCGATGCCGACGGCGAGCAGCCGCTTTTCGGCTTCGAGTCGCGCGCCGCGCGCCTGCGCCGCCGCGTTTGTCTGCTTCCGCGCCGACGCGCTCGCTTCGATGTCCATCTGCGCTTGAATCTGCGAAAACAAAGCGGAAGCTCTTTGAAAGGAAGCGTCTATTTCAGCCGCTTCGACTCCGAGGCTTTCAAAATACTTTTTCGCGTTCGGCTGCAAATCGGCATCGATCACGTCGCGCAGGGCGTTCGACAATCCGTAACGCATCGTCGCGTTGATTGCCGGATCGGTCGAGAACACGAGACGGTCGAGCGTTTGACTTAATTTCTCCGGCATGGATTTATTGAAATCCGTCGCCAGAGCGTTGTAATTGGTGTCAATCGCCGTTTCGAGCGTCGTTCGCTCGGCGAGCGCGTCCTGCTGTTTTCTCGCGTTGTCGAGAATTTCGCGGTTGGCGTTGTTTAAGACCTTCATCGCTTCGACGCGCTCGGCTTCGGACGCATATTGCTGCGTTCCGTCAAGTACGATGTCGCGCAGCTTCGGAGTCAGCGTCTTGAACGCGGCGTGCAGCTCGCCCGGAATGTTTTTCAACTGTTCGGGGTTCGACATCTCGTAGCCTTCGACCGTTTCGCCGCGCGAAATTTTCTTGAAAACATCCATCTTCGACGGATCGAGTTCGAGAATGTTTTTCGCAAAAAGCGTGGCGAAGTCCGTTCCGTCGGCGCGTTTCTGCATCGCCAGATCGAGCATCGTTTGATAAGCGTGGTCCGGGTCTTTTGTTGCCAGATTTCGCGCGAACTTCTCCGCCGTCTGAACGCCTTTCAGCGTATCGTAGCCGTAAAGACCGTCGGTCAATTCCAGAGCCTCTTTGACTTTTTCCGGCGTTCCGACCGCGAAGACGTTTTGCAGGTTCTCCAGCTCCGGCAGCCACTTGTTGATAAATTCCTTGTTGGCTTTGCGGAGCATCAGGGTTTTCACTGATTCGTCCGCGTCCGCCGGCAATTTATCAAGCGTCGCGCCGAACTCTTTGAGTGCCGCGATTCTCGCCGTAATTCCCTGTTCATTTCCCGTTGATTCTTCATCGGGCTGTTCTGATCCGGGTTCGGCTCGGTCGCCAATCTCCGCCATCAGAATCGCCTCGATGTCCGCCGCGTCGTCTTCCATTTCAGAAGGCTTTTCGGGTTCCGCCGCGAGTTTTTGAGCGTCGTCCGCCGCCGCAATTTCTGCCGCGCTTTTTTCGCTGTCGGTTTCGGGCTGTAAACCGTTATCTTTTTCGTCCGCCATAATTTATGTCGCAGTATTGCACCGCGCTTTTATGCTCTAAAATAAAAACGCACCGCCTCCGACTGTCATTGCGACAATCAAAAACGGTGCAAACTTTGGTTGCTATTTTCAAACGATTATTTCAACCGTTCGATTTTCAAATTCAGGAAACGGGCGAGACGATTTTATGCGTCTCGAGCCACACTTCCGTTAAAAAACTTTGATACTCCGCGCAAGGTAAAAGTTTCTTATACATTTCAATTAATTTCAGCGCGTTTCTGGTCTCAACTTTCGCCAGCGCAACATTAAACAAAGAAACTTCCGGCGCGTCTTTCGCCGGTAAATCTTTTTTCTTGATGATCTCGACGGTTTTACTCATCAATTAAACCGGGACGTTTCGTAATTCGGGAAATTCTGTTTCCCAAATCCGCCGATACACTCTTTTGCAAGCCGACAGCGAATCTTTTAATTTCATAAACGGGGTTAAATAATCGAAATCTATTGGCGCAATTTTCATTCCCGCTTTTTCAAGGATGTGAATATAAAAATCTGACGGCGAATCTGAAAAAATAACTCTGTCAAACTCAGCCTTGCAAACCGCACACCATTCATATTCATCAGGATTAAGAATGTCTTGTTGCGCCAAAGCACTTGTTTGGTATGTTCGCACAGCAAACGGTTTTTTATCAGGCTGACAAAAACTCACTCCGACTTCGCCGTTATAATTTAAATGGCGGCGAAACTCAGGCTCTTTATTGCTAATAATATCTCTTCTCAGCATAATCATTTTGTCGCCTCCTCGCCTTCGCCGCTCATCTGCGCCAGTTTCTGCTGCATCGCCATCGTCGGCAGTCCGGCTTGAAACTGTGCCTGCTGCTGCTTCGCCATTTTCGCCGTCTGGTCCGCCAACACCGCCTCTTCGTGCCGGATGATGAATTCGGCGATAATGCCGCGCTTCATTTCGTCCATTTCGAGCGCGTCTTTCGTTTCGAGGAATTCCCCGAACCAATCGGCTTTCTGCGCGTGATTCTTTTCTTTAGGCAAGATGCGCGGGCGCAGATTTTCAAAAAGCTCATCGTATAAGATTTGTTCGGGCGGAATTTGGGGCGTGTCGTTTTGCGCCATTGGTAGATTAGAATTTTCCGCTTCGGTTGTCAATGCATTTTCAGCTTGAACCGGCTGATTGGCAAGCGTTTGCGGCTGATTCGCGGCAACCGGCGCGGGCGACGGCTGGGATTGCGCCGCCGATTGAAACATATCCGCCATTTCAAACGCCTGTGT
>CAXTMQ010000253.1:332-2310 GCA_964245305.1 uncultured Pyrinomonadaceae bacterium | reverse complement strand
GTGTCATTCTGAGACGGCATATTTCCTGAATCTGGTCGTAATTGTCGTCGCCGAAATCCACGTTGAACGCTTTGGCGTAAGTTTGAAACAAATGCGGATCACCGTCCTTTAACGCCTTCACGCCTTCAATTCCGCCGAGCGTGTTCGTGAAAGTCGCGTAATCCACTTTGCGACTGTAAAAGTTCTGCGGAATAAACGAATTTGAAATAACGACGAATTCTATCTCGCCGCTTACGTCCACGCCGTTGACGGTGATCGCGCTGAATTGTTTTCCGCCGCCGATGGAAAATTTGCGCGGAAGCTCGGCGAAAATTTCTTTGTAGCCGCTGCGCAGGTTTTTGCACGTCCCCTGCCGCATGCCAGCCTTCGCTTGTAAAAACGGAATCGTCACCGCCTGCGCGGTCGCCGCGAGAATGTTCGCTTCGGTCGCGGTATCTCCGCTCGCGTCAAATACCGCGTTGCCAAGCGTCACGCAATGCGCGGTCATCTGCGCCAATTTATCTATTTCGGCGGAATAAGCGAACAGCTGCGGAGCGACCTGCTGCGGCTCGAACTGCTGCACGAACTTGCTCACGTCTTTGGTTAAATTGAAAAATTCGCGGCGCACCGGCGTGTTGGAATTCGGAAAGCCCATTCGCTTGACGTGCTTTTCGTCAATCGCGCCTTCGACAAACGCTCTGCCCGGTGCGGCACCGTCCACCGCCGCCACCTGCTGCGCGTCCAATCTGGTTTTTCTTTTCTGAATCTCGGTCAAATCTTCTGCGCCGCGTCCCGTGCCGCTGAACGGCTTGGCGAAATAGACGGCACTTGAACATTCATTGCGGTGGTGTTTCGGGTAAATGCCGTAAAGAATCTTTTTATTGAGAAAAAGCAATGTTCCGCCGTCGGGACATAAATCCGCTAAAGTCCGCCCTTTTTCCAAACTGCCGCCGGACACGGTTTCGCGGTCTTCAAAGAGTCTCCCGATTTCTATTTCATTCAAAATCTCCGCGTCCGCGCTGAACGCCGACAGCAGAGACTGTTTATCGAGGGCGGCATCATTCGACAACTCCCTTCTCGCGCCGCCGATGGACGCGCCGATGCGGGCGGTCTTATGCAGCAAATCAAGCCCTTTGTCGCTCTCCGTTCCCGCCCCCAATTCAAAATCGCCGAACAGATGCTTGATCTTCGCCGTCGGCACGTATTGGTGAATAATCGAATAATTCGAGTCTTCAAATCTTTTGGACACGTCGAAGCGCGTTGATTGGACGGGAATATTATTCAAGACGAAATCGCCGATGTCGTAGGCTTCGCGCCCGACGACGGACGGCACGCTTGCCGATTCGGACGGCTGCCCGTCAACCTCGAACGAGCCGCATTCGGGACATTGCGGAAACTCTTTGAGCGCGTCGGACGTTTGAGTTATATTTTCCGCCTGCCGCTCGTCGAATTCCCGTTTCTCGTTTCGTGAGTCCCATTGGCGCAAATCTTCAAATTGTCCGTTAAAGCCGCAGTTAAAACATTGCCCGAAACCTTCCACAATCGGAATCTCGACTTCGCCCCAAATTTCTCTGAACATTTTGAACGCCTTTTTTGAAGCGTCGTATTTGACCTGTTCAATGGCTGTCCCGCCGGTGATTAAAGCCAATCCCTGTTGGATATTGAACCACGAATGATAAAATTTGCGCTCGTATTCGTTCCAGACGGCTTTCGATGCCTTGACCTGTTTTTCGTATTCGTAGGAGCGAAACATATCCGCCGGTTCAAAATCGGGATTCGATGAAATCAAATCTTCGAGCATCTGCGAGACCTGAAACTGCATTATATTGACCGATTTGATTTTGTTCGGGTCAACCGAAGTGTTGGCGACAAGTTCCCATCCGCCGCCGCCGCGATAACTTTTCTGAAAGATTTGTTTTCCGGCGATGAACGAGGCGATGGTGTAAGCGGTTTCGGCGATGGCGAATATAACGGCTTCGTCGCGCCCGTTATATTCGTT
>CAXTMQ010000253.1:0-322 GCA_964245305.1 uncultured Pyrinomonadaceae bacterium | reverse complement strand
GCGCGTGTCGGCGTGATGTTCGCGCTCGCGCAGTTCGAGCAGCGGCTTGAGCGGCGCGTAATTCGGTGCATCGTAAATCGGAAGGTCGGAGATTAGCATTTATTGAAAAGATACGTTTTTAATCACAGCTAAATGTCTTCTATCAAAACTTAGAACTTTTGTTGTTCCGTTGTTTTTATCGCTGATGCTGCACCGATATTTTTTGAACGGCTTTTCTCCTTGCACAATCATTGAACGAATGTAATCTATGGCTGTTTCAAAAGAGCTTGAGGCTGCGTCAATATTTATAATTTCCGGTTCTTTCGCCATTAAACTTCTCCCA
>CAXTMQ010000252.1:0-7099 GCA_964245305.1 uncultured Pyrinomonadaceae bacterium | reverse complement strand
GTCAAAAAGTGAAATACATCGGTTTGGGCGAAGGTTTGACGAAAGCCGTCTTCAAAAACTGCACGCTGCCGGGCGGCGATGAAGCCGCAAACGGCATTATCAATCCGTCGAATATTCCCGTCGAGATAAACAACGATTTGATTGACTCGAAGGAGCCGATCACCAGCGTCAATCTGCAAACCGGAACGTCTTATGTTTTAGCGACGACTGACGACAACGCCGTCGTCGCCTTTAACAACGCAGCGGGTTGTTCGATCTCCGCGCCGAATACTCTCAGAGTTGGATTTGAATGCGATATTTTGCAGCTCGGTACAGCGCAGGGGCAGGTCGTCGGCGCGGGCGCGACCGTTTACAATAAAGATTCCAAATTCGGCACGAACGGTCAGTATTCGATTATTCACTTAAAGAAAATAGCGAGCGGCACGTTTGTCCTGACCGGCGATGTTGCCAACGCGGTCGTCGCCGCGCCGAAACTGCTCGATCTGCTCGGAGTGTCGGCGGCGGCGGCTTACGGTCTGCGAAAACTCAAAAACTCTTATGTCGGCTCGTGCGTCCGCGTCCGCCGTTCGACCGATAACGCGGAAACCGACATCGGCTTCGCCACAGACGGCAAGCTCGACTGGGCGCAGGCTTCGGCTTTCGGCGCGTCTTTATTCATCACCAAATGGTATGACCAGAGCGGTTCGGGAAACTATTTGAAACAAACGACCGTCGCCAGCCAACCGGCACTCAATCAGAGCGACAAAAGCGTCAATTTTGACGGGTCAAATGATTTTCTGCTCGGCAACGCCAATTTGGATTTAACTTCGACGTTAAACGTCACCGTATTCAACCGGGCAAAATTCAATGCTTTATCCGGCAGTCCCTGTTTGTTTGAGCATTCGCCGCAAGCATTCATTTATCACGGAATTGTGCTTTATTATGATGACGGTGCCGCTAAATTACTTGCCGGACAACAAGACGGACCTCAGACTTCTACTGAAGAAGCCACAATAAATACATCGTTTCGCACTTTATCGGTTGAATATACGAGAAGTTCGACGGTCTCGGACGCGGTAAATTTGTTCGTTGACGGTAGTGCTTCCGGCAACACGAATCTTTACCCGGGCAGCGCGTGGGGTGATGGACACATCAGCGAGATTCTATATGTCGGCGCGCGAGCCGGAAACAGTCTATTTCTGAACGGCAAGATGCAGGAACTCGTCATTTTGCCGAGCGTCCTATCCGGCTCGAATCGTTCGGCGGGCGAAGGTAACATCACGGATTTTTACGCTTAGGTTTGAATTAAATAGATTGAGTGGTTAAATTTAAATTCCGAGCATTATCGTGTTTGCGATATATCAATTATCGTGTTTGCGCGCAATCTGACATAGATGCCTTTTCGTTTGCGGCAACTATTAATGCGTTGATTTTTCACTTTCGATTCTCCGCGCCGCCCCGTTCGTCGCAATCGAAACGATTTGTGTTAAAATTTTGATTTCGGAATGATGAAAAATGATTTCACAAGCGAAGTTTTAGAGCAGTTCGGCAAGCGCATACAGCGTTGCTACGGATGTTTTATCGCGTATCATCTGAAAGAGATGTATCTCGGCGAAGACGTAACTTTTTACTGCGATTACTGCAAGGACGAAACGATGTTTCACTTCGACGAATTTTCTCAAATACTCGATATTTCAAAATTAAAGGAAGTTGCTGACGAGGGTCATCATCATTAATTTTCGATGCGGAAAGTTACGCTTTATATTGAAAATTACGACGGCGCGAAAATGATTTCGCTCGATGATGAAATTTCTATCGGGCGCACCGACGCGGCGAATATCGTGCTTTCCGACAGCGGACTTTCGCGTCTGAATACGACTTTTTTCCGCGACGGTGATGCGGTTTTGATCGTTGACGAAAATTCGACGAACGGAACTTTTGTCAACGGCGAACGCATTTCCGGCGCGCCGCGCCAGATTTTCGACGGCGATCAAATTAAAATCGGCACTGAAACGCGCATTCGCATTGAAATCGGTGAAAAATCGGCGACTGCCGATCAGCCCTTTCCCGCTATCGTCCGTCCGACTGAAAATCAAAAATCAAATCAGCCGAATCAGCCGTCAAAACCGGCGGCAAAAGCCGCGAACGCCGCGCCGAATTCGCCGCCAATCGTTTTAATCGCGGCAATCGGAATGATGTTTTTAATAATTTTTCTCGGTGTCGGGGCGTATTTCGTCGCTGCCCGTTACGAAAATATTTCTATCGCCGGGAAAAAGCCGACACAGCGCATCGTCGCTTCCGCCGCGATTCCGATTCGCGTTGTTGACCCGCTCGGCGGCGGCAAAATTGACGAAAATAATCTCGACGATCTGATCGAAGCGTGGGAAGTTCAGGACGCGGCTTTTGATGCGAAAGATTTGCAGGCAATCGAAACTTCGACCGACGCGCCGCAGCTTGCCGTCTCGGTCGCTAATTGGGAAGAGGCGCGTAATTTGGCGATGGGCAAGCGCAGCTCGCCCATCGGTTTGGTGTCGGGTGTGCAGATTCCGAACGAACTCGGCGGCGGCATCACCAAACAGTTGGCGAAATTTAAGGAACTCGGTATTACGCCCGATAAATTGCCGAAAGATTACGCCGCGCTCGTCCGTAAGAGAGCTTCTAACGAATTGGTCGAACTGCCGCTCGCCACGAAATTTTATTATCTCGACAACATCGGAACGAGCGCGGACGGTTCGCCCTTCGATTCGTTCGATCCGGCGACCAGACTCAAATCGCCGCTGATTACGAATTCGGAAGATTATTCGATCATTCAATCTTTAGCCAACAATTATAACGGTCAGAAATACGACTTGAACGATCCGGCGAGCCGTCTGCAAATGAAGCGTCGTCTTCTGCGAATGTTTCATCCGCGCGCGAAAGCGTTTTTAGAAGAACTCGGCGCGGCTTATCAAGCGAAATTCGGACGACCTTTAAAGGTTACTTCGCTGACACGCTCGCTCGAATATCAATTCGATTTATCCAAAGACACGCGCAACGCTTACCGCGGGCAAACGCCGCCGCATTCGACCGGCGCGACGTTCGATCTGGCGTATATGCAAATGACCGCCGAAGAACAAAATTTTCTGATGTCGAAACTCGCCGAATACGAACGCGCCGGACGCATTGACGCGTTGCGCGAAGTCGCGCAAACGCCCTGCATTCATATTTTTGTTTTTCCTTAAGCAAAAGTTTAAAGGTTCAAAGTTCAAGGTTCAAAGTTGAAATACATTCTGACTTTGAACCTTGAACTTTGAACCTTTAAACTCGAATTATGGCGGAAAACGAATCAACGAGCTCAAAAAAACAGACTTTCACCGGATTGGCGAGAAGACTTGGGAAACTCCCGAACGACAAAAAAATCATCGCGCTGGAGATGAGCGCGGCTCTGGCGGGAGTTTCCCTGCGCGTGAGCCGCGAATTTGTCGAAGCCGTGCCGAAAGCGTCGAAGATTTTATCAGCCGACGACATCAAAAATTGGGCGGAAATGGGCAGGCGGCTGGCGATGGGCAGCGCGGACGCGGGCGCGAAATTTTTCGCCGACGGCGTGAACGATCTCAAGCGCGTTACCGAAACGGCGCGACCGCTCGTTTTTCAGATTTGCACGCGCCAGCTCGTTTTATCGAGTTCAATCGCGCTCGAAACCTTCAAGCTGATTCCGAATCTGGCAAAGGAAATCGACGACGATAAACTTTTCACGGACATTCTGCGGCTCGCTTCGGAAATCGCCAATCGTTCGGCGAAACACAGCGCGGATTTTCTGCAAAAAACGCCGCAGATCGCCGCGAGTCTGCAAAATTTCGGCGCGGAAAAATCCGAAGTTGCTCAATCAATCATTATGCTCGCCGCGCATTTCGCCAATCGAACAGGCGGAATGACGGCGGATTTGTGGCAGATTTTGCCGGACGCGCTGCGCGACCTTTCCGCCGAACAGGCGATTGAATTGACGACCAAAGCCGCAAGTTTTTTAGAATTCGGCGGCAGCGTAACTTTGCATTTTACGAGCGCGGGCGGCGAAGTTTTGCGGCGTGTGCCGGAAGTTTTCAGCGATTGGCGCGACGCGCTTTTGATCGTCGCCCGCAACGGCAACGCGATTTTGATCGCCTTTATTCGTTCCAGCCCGCCGTTTTTCGTCAATCTTTTGACGATTCGGAAAAAAACCGAAATCGTCGAAACGGCGCACAGAGTTTTACGCCTGACAAAGGAAATCGCCGAGCTTGATGCCGAATCCGCGCTTGCCGCATTTCGTTCGAGCGCGTCCGCCTTGAAACGAGTTTCGCTCGCGCAATTTGAAGAATGGGTCGAAACGGGTTTGACGAAAAACGAAGGCGCGTCGGCAAAAGCCAGACGCAGTTATTTCGCGCTCGAAACCAGAAACAGCAATCAGCTTCTCGCCGATTCGCAGCAGGGTTTGCCGCTCGAAGCGGTGCAGAGCGTTCTGCGAATTTACGTCGAAGGTTTGACCGGCAAGGAAGTCGAAGTTCAGCCGCTCGCGGCGATGCCTCAGGAATCGCGCATCAGCGACGGCAAAACGATTTATCTGCCGTCGAGCGTCAACGAATTCGACGCGGACGAAATGGATTTTCGCCTCTATAAAGTTCTCGCGGCGCACGGCGCGGGTCAAATCGAATTCGGCACATACGAACGCGATTCGGTCGGACTAAAAGCCGCTTATGCCGAACTCGCCGCGCTTTACGAAGCGACCGCCGAACAAACGGACGCATTCTCGCTCGCCGGTTATATCGAAGACGTGCAGAAAGGCGAACGCGCCCTGAGCGAAGCGGAAACCGCCAAAGAATTAAAAAAATCGAGAAAGAAATTGCCGAAAAATTCCGATTACAAAATCGTTTTGCAAATTTTTCCCGAACCGTCGCTGGCAAAGAAAATTTTCGGCACGATGGAGAACGCAAGGATTGATAACCGCCTGCGGCAGACGTATCGCGGGCTTCGCAAGGATTTGGATTTGATGCGAAATTTTTTGCGCGAAAAACGACCGTATATTTTTGATTTACCGATCAGCCAAGTTCCCTTCGAGCTGTTGTTTCAAATCACTTTATGCGGCGGCGCGACCGACGATGCCAGACAATTTTACGGGCAAATCGCTTCGGAAATCGAAACGGTCATCGAATATTATCTGCAATCGGAAAACGCGACCGTCGCCGACGCGCTTGTGGCGACGAGCCGCGTTTACACGCTTTTTCAAAATATTGCAACGGAACAACAGCAAGCCGAATCGCAGGAAACTGAAAACGAAGACAACGAATATCATTACGAAGACAAAAACGCGGCGGAATCGGTTTTGGAATCGCAAATCAAGCGCGAGCAAAAGCCGAAAAAAAATCAGGACGCGCGCGATTTGTTCAACGCCTGGAACACCGACGACGAAGACGGCGAGCCGGACGATTTGCAGGGCGCGGAAGCCTGGGCGCACAACGAGATGCCCGAACAACCGCTTGAAGCGGGCGATACGGCGTTCGCTTACGACGAATGGGACAAAGATTTGTCGGATTTTAGAACCGGCTGGTGTCGCGTCATCGAAAAGCGTGTCCGGCAAGGCGACAGAAATTTTGTCGAACTGGCGCGCTCACGCTATCGCGGGCAGATTTCTTCGATTCGTCATCAATTTCAACTGATGAAGCCGGAAAATCTAACGAAAATCAACCGCGAACTCGACGGTGAAGATTACGATTTAAACGCGCTCGTTGATTACGTTATTGATAAACGCGCCGATGGTCAGCAGTCGGAAAGAATTTACACGAAACGCCTCAGAAAACAGCGCGATGTCGCCGTTTCGATTTTGCTCGACCAATCTTCTTCGACGGCGCGGACAATTACGAGAAATCCGCTTCAGCCCTACACGCATCCGGGCAGACGCATTATCGAAATCGAAAAGGAAGGTTTGGTTTTAATGAGCGAAGCCCTCGAAGCCGTCGGCGATGTCTATTCGATCAACGGTTTTACCAGCGAAGGTCGGCGCAACGTGAAATTCTACGTCGTCAAAGATTTCAGCGAAAAATATTCCGACGAAATCGAAAAACGCATCGGCGGAATCACGTTCCAGAATAACACTCGCTTAGGCGCGGCAATCCGCCACGCGACAGCGAGACTTCTTCGTCAAGATTCGCGCACGAAACTTTTAATCATCCTGACCGACGGCAGACCCTACGACCACGATTACGGCGACGCGCGTTACGCCCGCGAAGACGTGCGCGAAGCCTTAACCGAAGCCAAACAAAGCGGCATCACGCCGTTCTGCATCACGATTGACCGCGAATCCGAATACGAATTAAAAGATTTATACGGCGATGTCGGCTATACGATTATTGACGACGTTCTGAGTCTGCCGGAGCGGATGCCGAACATTTATCGGCGTTTGACGAGTTAAATTTATTTAGCTGGAGATTTCTGGCGAGTAAATATCTTTTAGCAAATGCTCAATAATGTCTATACACCTGTTTAAAATTTCTTCCGATGGAATATTTGCTTCGTGAGCTGCATCATTTCCAAAATCTCTTAGCTTGTGCAGGTTATTGGCATTCTTGAGCGTAATTAATTTTCTATCAACCAAATCATCTATTTTACCTTTCAAATTCTTCGCTGTTGAATTCTGGTCATTACAAATGAGTTCAATTAAAGTTCTCATACCTGTCGTAGTTACAACAGGAAGTTTATTTGAAAGAGCCAAATGAATTTCTTCATACATTTGGGCTATTATTGTTGGAATACATTCAAGGTGTAATTTTTGTCTTCCTTTAATTCTACTTGGGTATAGACTAATTTTTTCTTCACTATTATTTAATTGATTATTCTTAAGATCAATTCTGCGAAATGAAAAACTTTCGCAATTTAAACATTGAACAATTTGATACTTTTCATTCGATTCTATAGCACCTATAGAATAAATCAAAGAATGTTTTGTTGGTATGCAACACTTTTGACAATCAACTTTTCCCGTTTGGGGAAATACGACATCCAATCTATTTTTAGAATTTATTTCATTTTTAATTTCAAGTGTTTTTGGTGATTGATTTATATTTATTTCGCTCTGCTTATGAGACTCAACAAGGTTAGTTTTATTTTCCGC
>CAXTMQ010000251.1:0-7113 GCA_964245305.1 uncultured Pyrinomonadaceae bacterium | reverse complement strand
ACATTGGAAAGTCAGGAATTGCTTTTCTGAATTTTCTTTCATTTCGCTCTTGCCAAACTTTAATGTCCTCAGTGGGAAGATGTTCATCTGCTGTCGGGCAACCAAGAACTTCATAAAATAATTGCGCCCACTCTAAACCGTCAAACTTAATCCTTAAATTTTCAGCCTTTCGTAAATATAAATTCAAAGGTCTGTCTGAATTTTCTATTAACCACAATGAATATTCTCCTGAAACCCACAACATAAATAGTTACCTTTTGTTATATGTTTGGCTTTTGCAACTCAAAATTAAGTGTTCTCAAAAGAATTGGTTTTGAGAACACTTAATTTTCAATAACCATAATTTAAGCTGTTATCAAATTTCGGTTTTTGATGATTGATAATTGCAATTATTCAGTCGTCAAAATCACCTTAATATCCGTCCGGCGATTCATTTGCCGTCCGGCTTCGGTCGTGTTCGGCGCGACCGGATTGCCCGCGCCGCGTCCGACGGTTTGAAAGCGTTCGGGTTTGATGTTCGGGAAATTTTTCGTGATGTAGTTTTTGACCGAAATCGCGCGTTTTTCCGAGAGCGTCAGATTTTGATTTGCCGCGCCGGTGCTGTCGGTGTTGCCTTCGACGCGCAGAACCGTGCTGCCGAACGAAGTCATCAATTCGCCCAATTTGTCGAGCAGGAAATACGAGCCGGTCATAATTTCCTCCGAGCCGGGCGTGAATTGAATCTGGATTTGCTGCTGCAAAATCGGCACGTCTTTCGCGGTCGGTGCTTTGGCGATCACTTCTTTTTCTTCAACTTTTTGCCCCGGATATTTCGCCGCTAAATTTGAAACGAAACGCGAATCCGCCCAATCCTTCGACGAAACGGTTTTGTTTATCAAACCCTTTTTGCGCCAGATGACGAATGCCGTGTCGAACAGCGTTTCGTAATGCGGTTTCGCGCCGGTCAAACCGTAAAACTGCGCGTTGTCGGCATACGGCGTGAGCTTCAAACCCGAAAGCATCCCTGAAACCGTGTCGGTGTCGAGCTTCAAAGCGGTCGCCACGATCTGGTTTGACGGATTCGGATTGTCGCGCATCATTGCGATGCCGTCGAACCAGCCGTTGATGAAATCGCGCACGGTTTCCGGCGATTTATCAATCAAATCCTGTCTGGCAACCAAAGTGTCGGCGATGACATTCGTTGCGGCGGAAGTCGAAACAAGAATGTGCGCTTCGTCGCCGCGAGCTTCGACCGCCGAAGATAAATCCGGCTCCCAAGTTACTGCCGCGTCAACATTTTTCGAGCGAAACGCCGCCGCCGCCAAAGATGCATCCTGCGTAAAAACGATATTTTTCTCAACCGCATTTCTATCTTCCGGCGACAAACCCGACTGCGCCAGCAGATAAAGCAGAAGAAAATGCGATGGCGTGAATTGCGTACAGGCGACTTTTTTGCCCTTCAAATCTTCGATAGATTTTATCGAGGAAAGCGATACGATGCCGTCGCCGCCGCGCGACCAATCCTGCATAATTACGGATTTCGCCTGTTGATTCTGCTCGGCTAAAATCGAGGCTTCACGCGCCCAATTATCAACGGTGTCCCACATAATATCTACGTCGCCCTTGCGAAACGCCGCGAGTTTTGCCGCCGGGTCTTCGATCAAAACGAACTTCACATCCATCCCGAAATTCTTTTTGTAACTCGAATTCGCGTTTGGGTCTAACCCATTGTTATAAACGATTCCGGGCGCGTGTCCAGCCCAAGTGTTAATTGCCACCACCAGCGGACGAGTCAGTTTGCCCGTGCCGATTTGCGCGGCAGTTACGCCGTTTGAGCCGTCGTTATATTTCGCGTCGCCGTTCGTATTTTTGAGGTCGTTAAAATCTTCCTTTTTAACTTCCTCAACTGTTCCCGATTTTTCGCCCGTCGCCCAATTTTTAATTTTGCCGCCGAACCAAAACCAGCCGACAAATCCTAAAACCGCCAAGATAACAAGAGTAATAAAACCTTTCGCAAATGGTGTTAATTTCATAATTTTGTTAATGGTTAATGGTTAATGGTAAGTGGTTAATGCAAAACAGTCTTAATTAAGCATTCGGCATTAACCACTTACCATTAAAATTACATCGTTTTCTGCTGTCCTTGTTGCTGCGCCGCTTTTTTCGCTTTTAGTTCTTCGAGCTGTTTTTTCGCCTGCACGTCGCCGACTTGGTTTTTCAGTTTGTCGAGCCGCGAATCGAGCGAAGATTCGGATAATTCCTTGCCGAGATTGGCTTCGGCAATCGTCGTTTTGATGTGCGAACGGACGTTATCGAGGGCGCGAACTTCTTCGTCAACCGAAAGTCCGTCGAGCTGTTCCTGAATTTTAACGCGCGCCTGCGCCGATTGAAATTTCGCCAGCATCGTATCGCGTTCGGCTTGCAGACGCTTGATTTCCGATTGGACATTCATTAGAGAAGATTTCGCGGAATCGGCATCGCCCCGCGCGCTTTCGGCTTCGGCGGTCAATTCGGCGTGTTCGGCGACCAACTCGTTTTTCTTCTGAATCAAAACCATCGCCAAATCGTCCTGATTGGTTTCGACCGCCGTGTCGAGTTCGGCTTCAGTCTGCGCGAGTTCGTTGGTGATGCGTTTGAAACGCTCGTCAATTTCGTCGCGGCGGCGAATAATTCCGGCAGTCGCCGTTTTCAATTTCGAGTATTTCTCGATCATCGAATTGATGGCATTTTCATAAGCGATTTCAGGATGCTCTTTTTCGACATCGGCAATCCACAATGACAGAAAACCTTTCCACAAATTTCCGATTCTTCCAAACAGCGACATTTTTCGATTCTCCTTTTTTGGCGTTTTTAATTTTCAACTTTCTCGTTCGGCTCGTGCAGTTTCGGCGAATCTTTCACGACTTGCGCGACGACATCTTTGCCGAAAAATTCCAGAACCTTTTGAACTTCTAATTTTTTCTGATTACAAGCCGCCGTCACGGTATTTTGTTCCTTGACGCGCTCTTCCATAATCTTACGCAGATTTTGGATTTCCTGTTCGTATTGATTAATTCGGTCGCTCGATTCTTTGAGAACTTTTTCCGTATCGCCCGCGCCGCCGCGAATGTAGAATTCGAGAGCCTGAATCTCCGCCGCGCCCGCTTCGACGATTTTTTCAATCGGCACGCCGAACGCTTTCAAAGACGCTTCGACGATTTGCTTTTTGACCGCGACATCCGTCGCTTCCGGCAAACTTTCCAGAAGAGATTTCGCTTTTGCAATTCGTTCACGCTCGTCCGCGTCAACGCCGCCGGCTTCAAAAACCGCTTCAAAATCAACCTGACCATTTTGAATCGGCGGCGTTCCGTAGTTTTCCGGCACGAATTTTTCGCTTCCGGGCGTATCGGCGGCAGAAATTTCCGCCGCGTTTTCGTCAGCCGACAGCGGCGTTTGATTGGCGTATTTGGCGATTAATTCGTCGGCGGTCAAATCCGCGTCCGCATTGCTTTTCTGCGCCGCGTCTTCATCTTTAACAATAAACCAACCGACTACCGAGTCGCTCCAACTTTTTTCCGACATTTTCCGAACTCCTTTGCCTTAGCAATATAGGCAATAAAACGATTATTGGCAAGTTTTAAAGGGAAAAAGTGCAAAGGTGAAAAAGTTTGATTATCGTAAGGAAACAAACTTTTTCACCTTTTCCATTTTTTCTTGAATTTTCCGTCACGCATCTTCCACCATTCGCGCCATTCTTCGATTGCTTTTTCTCTTGCTTCCGGCGAACTCGCCGGTTGGAAATCAAGTCAGGTATTGGTCGCGTCGCGCAAACACATTTCGGCGAAAAAGCGTGTTTGCAATTCATCGCTTTCAAGCAGTTCGATCAATTCATCAATCGAATTTCCAGCAAACGCGCGGCGTTTTTCGGCAAATTGTCTGCGGTTCATTTTAGAATTTTATTTAATCGTCATAACTTTGAGCGAAATGACTTGCCGCACCCAACGCGCCTGTTTTTTTTCGTCCGGCACGACGAGGCGAAAATTTCCTTCGTCCTTTGAAAGCGGTTTTCCGTCGCGCGTATCGGCGAGCAAGACGATTTTGTCGGTAAAATCCGGTTCGAGTTCGAGCATTGCGAAAACAGCGCGGTATTTGTCAGCCGCTTCGACGATCAAATACGAATTCAGATTCGCTTTTTTGCCTTCTTCGCCGAATTTTACGCCGACGAGTTTTAAGACTTCGCGCAAATCAACGCCGGAAAACGTCGTTTCCGCGCCGTCGTGCGTTTTTGCCTTTACTTCGCGGCGCGGCAATTTTGCCAAATCGCTTTTTCTGAGGGCGGAAGCTCTGCCGTCGGTCGTCGCAATCTGCAATCTCGCTTCCGTATTCTGCGCCGGAATCGAAACTGTCAGCGCGAATAAAAATAAGATAAGCGTCAAAATTTTCATTTTATTTTTTAGTTTCTAACTTTTAATTCTGCCTTAAAATTACTCGCGCCGGCGCGCCGTCGCCCGTTCCGCCTTCAAACTTCAAAGGCAGACAAATCAATTCATAATCGCCCGCCGCGACTTCGCGCAAATCCAAGCCTTCGATAATTACGATTTCTTTTTCGAGCAAAGTTTTATGCGTGGCAAAATCCTCCGAGCCGAATTTTTCGACCGAGAGATAATCTATGGCGACGAGCTTTACATTTAAATCAGCCAGCTTTTTTGCCGCTTCGGGCGTGATATATGTGAAATCTTTGCGAAAGCCCTGCGCGAAATCCGTCCAAAAATCCGAATTGCGCGTTTTAAAAAGAACACGCTCGACTGTTTCGAGATTTCCGAGATGCTCCGGTTCGATTGCCTGAACGCTTTTATCAATTTCGATGACGCGGCACGCGCCGATCAATTTTTCAAAATCGAGTTCGGAGACGCGCCTTGCGCCTTCGATAAAGTGCGCGGGCGCGTCAACGTGCGTCGCCGTGTGAACGCCGCAGCAAAGCCTCGAAACATTCGCCGCGTCGCCTTTTTCAATCGAATGCGCAACCGCAATTTCAACTTTCGGATCGCCTTCGTAAACAGGCGTGTTTGCGGAAATCGGAACAGTCACGTCGTAAATTTTCATAAGCGGTCTTCGACATTCAAAAGAGAATTAACAGAGATTAAGAAAGTATTAAAAAACCTTTTCCATTCTCTTCATCCCTGTTAATCAGTCTTTACTTCCTGAGCTTTCTCTGTCTTTTTCGTCAAAAGCATGTCCAAAATCAAAAGCCCCGCGCCGACGCAGATTGCCATATCGGCGACGTTAAATGTCGGGTAATGCCACGAGCCGAATTGGACATCAATAAAATCAACGACGAAACCAAGCCGCAAGCGGTCGGTCAAATTGCCGACGATGCCTGCCAGAAGCAATCCCAATGCGCCGAGCAAGCGGTCGTGGAAGCGCGGAACGCGCCAGAAATAATATAAAACTAAAATCGCCGCCAGCCCCGCGACAATCGAAAGCCCGTAACGTCCGGCATCGCCGTGATCGTCCAGAAAGCTAAACGCCACGCCCGGATTTTGCGCGTAAATGAAATTAAGAAAATTCGGAATTATCTCTTTGTCGCCGCCGAAACGCAGACGGCGAACCGCCCACGCTTTGCTCGTTTGGTCAATCATAAAAACCGCGCCCGCCATTGCGAGATACGCGATTTTCCAGTAAAAATCTTTTTTGTTCACAACTCGAATTTTAATTGATGCGCGCTGAAAAATAAACAGGATAGACGGGATTTGCAGGATTAAAAATTTATATCCTGCAAATCCCGTCTATCCCGTAAAATTTCTCCCGAATTATTCCTAGTCGGGAAAAATCGCTTTCGGTGCTTTGTATTTTTCGTCCCAACCGATCCAGCAAACATCCGTGCAGCCGACGGCATAAGTTACGACCTTCCATTTGCCGCCGGTTTTCTTGAGCAGAGCCTGAAAATTATTGTCGAACGCGCCATTTTCAATCGCGTCCTGATACGTGGTATTTTTATAATCCGGCTCGCCGCCCGTCGCGTTCTGCGGTTCGCCGTTGACGAACGCCCACGCGCCCTGCGTTTTGATGGTCTGAATCGAAAATTGAATTTTTTGTTTCAATTCCTTTTCAACCGGCACGCGCAGAGCATTCAAAATCGCGGCGCGTTCCGCCGAACCTTTTTCCGGCGTATGAACGGTTTGCGCGAAAGTTGAAAACGCGAAAACCAATGTGATTGATAAAACGACGAAATATTTTCTCAGCATAATTTTTCTATAAAAATTTAAGCGGTCGCCGATTGCTCGATTTGGGTCAAAGCCGCGACGCAGCGTTCGCAAACAGTCGGGTATTTTTCCGATTCGCCGACGCGCACCGAGTAATTCCAACAGCGTTCGCATTTCGCGCCGGCGGCTTTCTGAATTTCCACTTTAAATGTTTCGTCTTCGTGAACTTCCGTTTGCGAGACGATAAGGATGTAGCGCAAATCTTCGTAATACGGCAGCAGAAATCGCATCGTTTCTTTATCAACCGTCAAAACGACTTTCGCCTCTAAACCCGAACCAATCTCTTTGGCGGTTCTCGCTTCTTCCAATTTCTTTAACACTTCGTCACGAATCGCAAAAATTCGTTCCCAATTTTCGAGCAGCGTTTCGTCTTTCACGCCCGCCAGTTTCGGAAATTCAGCGAGATGCACCGACGCTGTATTTTGCTGCGGCAGATTTTCAAACGCTTCGTCCGCCGTGAACGCGAGAACCGGCGCGAGCAGGCGGCACATCTGATCGGTGATTTCATAAAGCGCGGTCTGCGCCGAGCGGCGTTCGACCGACTTTGGCGCAAAAATATAAAGACGATCTTTGATAATGTCGAAATATCGCGCCGACAGCGTAACGGTGCAAAGGTTATAAACGGTTTGATAGACGGCTTGAAAATCGTAGGTTTCGTAGCCTTTCAGTATTTTCTCCGCCGCTTTATCGAAACTCGCTAAAGCCCAACGGTCAATTTCGAGCATTTCGGCGAAGGAAACTTTGTCCGCATCGGGATTAAAACCGTCGAGATTTCCCAAAGCGTAGCGCAGAGTATTTCTGATTTTGCGATAAGCGTCGGTTACGCGGTCGAGGATTTCCTTCGAGCAGCGCATATCTTCGGTGTAATCAACCGCCGCCGCCCACAGGCGCA
>CAXTMQ010000250.1:0-7245 GCA_964245305.1 uncultured Pyrinomonadaceae bacterium | reverse complement strand
AAGAGGACAATTTTTATTTCAAACATCAAATCTAATAACTGGCAACTTGGGTTAATTTAAGATAAATTGTTTTCTAACGCGCCGGTCTAACCCGCGCCAAAAATTTCGTTGTTCTGTTTACCAGGACAAACGCGAGAGTTAAACGCCTTGCAGATTCGAGAAATCGAATCTGCAAGGCGTTTTCAGTTTTTCTCCATAGAATGTCAGAACCCAAACAAGCACCGGAATTACAGAATAAGGATTACGCTTCCGAATACGTCGGCGGCGGCTACTCTTATTACGACAACCGCCGCTGGCTGGGACTCGGCGATCCGCTGCAAATTTATTTGTCGTCCGAGGAGATCGAGCGCGCCCGCCGCGACGATGAAGTATCTTCTTCGGTCGAATTTTTGATCGATTCTATTTTCTCGGACGGACTTCAAATCGTCGCCGCGATTCACGCGGACGATCCGCAAATCGAAAAAGCGCAGGAGATTGCCGACTTCTGCGCCCGCGCGATTGAAGCCGCGCCGAACAATTTTCTGCTGACTCTTCGGAATCAATTTCGCGCCGCGTTTTATCACGGCTTGAAAGTCGGCGAAATCGTACTTCGTTACGAAAACTCCGACCGCTTCGACAATAAGTTGATTCTCGACCGCGTCAATTTGAAACCGCTCGCGGCGACGGCGTTCGTCACCGACGAATTTGAAAACGTCCTCGGTCTCGTCGCCGCGCAGGATGCGCGCCGCAGATCGCCGTTCAAAGCCGCCGATTTGCGAACCGAAGAAGTCATCGCCCGCGAAAAATTCCAGATTTTATCGTTTGAACACGACGACAACAGCCCGCTCGGACTGACGCAAATCAAAGCCGCCTACGCGAGTTTCTGCGACAAGCGCATCACACGCGCGCAGTATGTCAAATGGCGCGAGAAAAACGCCGCGACGCAGAAATTTTTGACGACACCGCCCGGAGCTAAAGCCGGAGTTAAAACCGATGACAACGGTCAGCCCGTCATCGTCAACGGAAAACCGGTCATTACCGATCCGACGAAAGAGCTAGTGCTCGCCGCGGGGGATATGGAGAATCATTCGATTCTTGTCGCGCCGGACGGAACGACCTGCACACAGATGGAGATATTCGGCACCGGTGAGCAGTTCGAGCGCAGCTTTAAGCTCAACAACAACGCCATCCGCAAAAGCATTTTGGGCGACGCGCTCGCCACCGGCGCGGCTGACAAAGATGCGAGAGCCGCGCGACAGTCTTCGATGAACGTCGTCGATCTGAGAGTGAAATCTTTTCGCACCATCGTCGGCATTTGCATCAAGCGCGATCTGCTGACGCTGCTCACGAAAGCGAATTACGAACAAAAATTCTGGCATCTCGTGCCGGATGCGTTTTTGGGTGACACCGAGCGGCGCGACTGGGCGACGGATTTGAATGCCGCCAAGGGCGCGGGATATTCGTTCGCCAAAAAACATCTGCCCGAACTCGACAAGCAATTCGGAGTTGATCCGCGCGACGAAACGGACGAATCAATGCAAGCCGCGTCGAAAGTCGAGCTGAAAGCTAACGGCGAAAAAAGTAATTCGGATGGCGACGGCAGAACCGACACCGAGAATTTTAACGAAGGAGACGGCGAGTAATGGATTTGTCAGCGCATTTACACAACCGGGTGATGGCGATTTTGCCGAACGAATTGGACAGGCTCAGAGCGAAAGCGAAAGACGCGCCGAGTTTCGATAATTTGCAATCGGGCTACGAATCGCAGATCAAAAGCATTGCCGCCGGTTACGGAGATTCCGACAAACCGCGACTCAGAAACGGGGCGGTCGGCGACAACGGAGTCGCCGTCATTAACGTCAAGGGCGCGCTGTTCAATGTCGAAAGCTACTGGGACGAAATCATCGCGTTTTATTTCGGCGGAACTTCTTACCAGAGCTTGATGCGTGATATTGACCTCGTGATGAACGATTCATCGGTCAAAGCCGTCGGTTTCTTCGTTCATTCGCCGGGCGGCGAAGCGTTCGGGATGAACGAAACGAGCAATAAGATCGCTGCGCTGACCGCGCTGAAGCCGACCGTCGGTTACGCCTACGGTCTTGCCGCCTCTGCCGGTTACGGATTGATTTCGGGGTGTGGCGAGATTTACGCCGACGCGAATGCGTGGATCGGTTCAATCGGAACCGTGATGGCGTGGGCTGATTACACGGGATTTTTCGAGCAGCTCGGCATCGCGTATGAAGAAGTCACGTCGTCGAACGCGCCGTTCAAACGGCTCGACATCCGCAAGCCGGAAGAACGCGCCGTATTTATGCAGGAAATTGACGGCGTAGAAGAAGTTTTTATCAAGTCCGTCGCCAAAAACCGAAATGTGGCGATAGAAAAAGTCAAATCGGATTTCGGACAAGGCGCGGTGATGGCTGGCAAAGCCGCGAAATCTGCCGGAATGATTGACGGAGTAGGAAGTTGGGAAGACGTTTTGCGAAAACTGCAAACGAAAGCTAAACAAAACAACAATTCGAGCGCGAAAAATAGCGCGGAAACAGGAGAAAAAACTATGGGTTTGAAAGATAAAATTTTGGCGATTTTCGCCGAAGAAGAAGCCGCGCCGACGCTCGATGCGGATAAAACGGAAACCAAACCGGCGGCGAAAAGCCCTGAGTTAATTGCCGCCGAAACCGAAGTCAGTCGTTTGCGCGCCGAGCAGCGGGAAGGCAAAGCCGCCGCCGTCAAAGCGAAAGCGGAAACTTTCGCCACGCAGGAAATTGCCGCGGGCAGAATGCTGCCGACGGAGAAAGACGATTTCGTCGGCAATTACATTCAGGCAATCGCCGACGATGAAGCCGCGCCGCTTCCCGAAGGCTCGCGTGTCGCGCGTCTTGAAGCACAGCAGTCAAAGCGTCAGTCGAACGGATTGACGAAAGAAGTCGTCAACGCCGCCACGAACAAAATCGTGTTCGGTCAGAAGGATGCCGACGAGGAAATGGATGCCGCTGTCGAAGCGCAGGCGAACGATTTTCATCAAGCGCACGGCGGCAAAAAAGCAAACGCGGCGAAATAAAAATCGCGCCAAAAAATAAACCAAGGAGAGTAAATAAAAATGTCCACGTATGGAAGAGAAGTTTTAACGAAAACGGGGCGCGATGTCGCGGTGCTGGCTGATTTGCAGGACGCGCAGTTTAAGGTCGGCGGTATCACGCGCGATTGGTCGACTTACACGGCGGCACCGTCGGACACGACTTTGATTGACCAAACGCCGATCAAAACCGGCGAGAAGTTCGTCCGTTTCGGTCAAATCGAATGCGAAATCACGGCGAGCGGCAAATACGGTCCGTATGATCCGGCGGCTTCCGACGGTCGTCAAAATTTGGTTCGCGGCAAATGCTTTATCAATAACCGAACGGTTAAAGAAAACGGCTTCGGCACGAGCATAAACACGGGCGCGACCGATCACAGCCAGGTTTTCGACGGCGGAACGGCGTGGAGAGCGCGTCTGCTGATATCGTCCGGTGCCGCGTCTTTGGCAGCCGGTCCGACGGTCGCCGCTTTTGAAACCGCGTTTCCGCGCGTCGCATACGCCAGCTAAAGCGCACACGCTAGTTAAATAAAAAACAGGAGAAAAATAAACACAATGGATCCACTTAAACTTTTATCAGCCGTGCGCGTGACCAAATTGATGAGCGCATTACAGGACAAACGCGGCGTTGACCAGAAACTCGTCAATCTGAACCGAACGCCCGTCGTTCCGGCAGCCGAAGGCGAAATTATGGCGCGCTTTATGGGGCAGATTCTGATCGCCGACTTAATCGCCGACGGGCAGAGAGCCGGAGTCTATTCGCCCGGTAAATTGTTTCTCGAAACGACGAAAGCCCCGAACTTGAAATCGGGAACCGCGCTCAATCAAGACCAGCTCAATTCGATGCTGTCGGCATTAAACGGCGTGCAGGTCAACGACAATTTGTTTCCGGCGACCGAAAGCCGCATCGTTGACAACCTGCGGCACGGCGTTCACTACCGGATGGAAGCGTTAATCATCGCCGCGAAAATCGGCGGATTCTCTTACGACCGTCTGGGAATCAAGATGGACAACGTTTCGTTCGGTATGCCCGCGAATTTGAAGATCACGCCGTCGAACCCGTGGACGGACGCAGCGAACGCCACGCCGGTCGCGGACGTTTTGACGGCAAAGCGCGTCGGCAAAATCAAATACGGCATTGATTACGACCGGATGAAGATCGATTTGTCGGCATTCAACGCCGCCGTCGCCACGACGGAATTTCAGACAAAAGCGCGGGCGTTTCTGGCTCCGAATACTTCGTTTGCGACGCTCTCGACCGCGAATACGGACGTGATGAAAAATCTCGCGCAGAACGTCTTCGGAATGCAGATCGAGATTACCGGCGAGCGTTATTGGGCGGAAAACCCGGACGGATCATTAGCGTCCGCGCCGTTCCAGCCGATCAACAAAGTCATTCTCGAATCCACGCAGTCGGACAACGACGCGTCGGTTCTCGATTTCGCCAACGGAGTCGTTACCGAAGCCCTGATTTCCAATATGCCCGGCTCGAAAATCCAGGGTCAGCTACCGGCGAACGCCCGCGGTCCGGTCGGCTACCAAACGGCGGAAGACAACCCGCCGTCGGTCACTTACTGGGGAGTCGGTCGCGGCTTCCCGCGCCGCCATTATATGCAGGCGACGGCGTGCCTGACCATCGCTCCGGACACCGGAACGGGCAGCTTGACCGAAACGATTGATTTCGCGGAAATTCCTTTCGCGTAAACGGTAAGTGGTAAGTGGTAAATATTTATTCTTACCACTTACCACTATTAACAAATTTTTAAGGAGAAAAATTTCAATGACCAGACAAGAAATGGAAGAAGTCATCAACGGCGGCGGCTCGGTTCTGCACGAAGGCAGACTGCACACGCAGGTTTCAACCTTGCCGTCGAAATCCGAATTGGCGAAAACCGAAGAGGAATAAGCGGCGAGTGCCAAAGAGATTGACGATCAAATTGCCGAGTTGATTGCGCGCCGCGCCGCGCTCGACCCGAAAAAGGGGAGTAAGAGCGAAAAAGATAAAGAACCGGCGAATCAGGAAAACAAAGACGAAAGCGATTTCCCCGAAGGCTTTTCGCCGCGGGCAAAGTCCGTGTTCGAGAAACTCGGCAAAACTTACGCGGAAGTCTCGGCGATGAATCGTGAAGATTTGATCGCGGTCAGCGGCATTGCGGAAACGACCGCCGATGAAATTTTAGCTTTCGTCAATAAAAAATAATGCCGCTGACACCTCCGCCGAATGAAGCCTTGATAGAAGCAGTGCGGAACATCGCACTGCTCAATTCTTTCGATTATGCCGCAACGCTAATTGACGGACTGAAACAAGCGCAATGGGACGCAATGCTCAGTGATTTGACCGCTTGGGAGACGGTTAAAAACGATTACACGATTATCAAAGGCGACGGCGTTGACATCAATAGCGGACGTGACCGACTCGACATCACGAATCGCGTGCGGCGGCGGCTCGGGCTGAACGGCGTTGACGAATCGGGAAATGCAGTCGGAACCGTTACGGGCGATGTTTATTGTTCATACACGCCGCCGCGTTCCGACTGCATTTGAGAGTTATAAATGAGCGTGCTGGACAAATTAGTTGACGGAAATATCAAGAAAAACGACGCTTTGCGCCGAGCGTTTCTGCCCGCCGGAACGAGATGTTTTTTGTTGAGCGGCGACGGGCAGACCAAGCCGTTTGAAATCAAAACGGAACTCGTCGCCGGATGGAATTTGAAGTATTCGGATTTTCGAGGATTTTTCAGACTTTACTACGCGACGCACGACGCGAATTTTGAAAGGAAGATGAAATCTGTCGGCTACGTCGCTGTGGGCGGAAATGTCTATCAAATACGCGACGGCGACACGGTTCCCGGTCCGGTCTGGAAGATCGCCTGCGATATTGTCGGCGGTAAAAAGTTCGTGCCGCCGACGATATAAAAATGGAATTTTCAGTTGAAGTAAAATTCGAGCCGTTCATTGACATTGACGACGTTTTATCCGGCGTTGCCGTTGAGGGCGCGGAAATTATTGAAAGCAAGATCAAAGGCTTGATGCAGGAACCGAAATCCGGCAAGCCTTACAAGCACCGGGACGGCGGCGTTCGACCGGCTTCATCGGAAGGCGAAGCACCGGGCATTGATTCGACCGAATTGGTCAATTCGTTTGAAATCGTCGCGCTCTCGGCGATGGAGGCGGAAATAAATTCCGATGTCGAACACGGCGCGATTTTGCAGGAAAAGCGCAATCGCCCGTTTACCGAACCGGCAATCGAACAAGCGATGCCGGAAATAGTCGATTTAATCGAGGAGCGAATCGAGCAGGGATGGCAATAAACGAAAAAATCATCAGGACGAAAATTCTCGAAGCGATCTGGGCGATCTGCCCGGACAGCAAAAGAATTCGCCGCAATCCGCTGACGACCGACCGGACGAAATGGGCGGGACTCTTTCGCGTCGAGTCGGACAACGATGAAGCAAATGAGCCGATTGCTCACGGCTGGATCGTGCGCCGCGTCGGTTACAAGAAAGCCGTTAAGGATAGTTTTGATCAATTCACTTTTGAAATTTTAGGCTTTCGCTCGCACGACCTCGGAACGGACGCGGAGAACAGCGAGGACTCATTTCAAACGAGCATTGATGCCATCGCCAAACGTCTCGCCGACAAAGACGCGGAAAATCCGATGTGGGATTTTGATGAAGATGAAGACGACGAAGCGACGACCGAAGATTTAAATTTCAGCCGGATCGGTTTGATCGCGTCGAGCGAGTTTCTGCATTTCGCGGGCGGAAGGCTCGTCGTCAATATTCACAGGTGTTGAGGCTGAATCAAAAAACTAAAAGGAGAATTTTTCTAATGAAAAGACAATTGGCTTTAAAACAAACCGCGCCGGACGAAGTTGAAATCGCCGTCGGCGAGGATTTCAAAAAACATTTCAAACGGGCGGAAGAACCGTTCAAAGTTACTGACGAACACGCGGAAATGCTGCTGAACACGACGGATTATTTTAAAGAAATGCCGGTCGAGGCAAGAAAAGACGAGGCTAAAGAAGCTAAAAACGATGACGCTAAAAAAGGCGAGAGTCGTGAAAAAGGCAAAACCGCCGAAGCCGAAGAAAAATCTGTTCCCAAAAAATAATTATTGAAACGAAAATCGAGACGGTCAATAAATACAAAGGTTAAAAGGAGATAAATTTTACGGCACCGCCACTTAAT
>CAXTMQ010000249.1:4300-7284 GCA_964245305.1 uncultured Pyrinomonadaceae bacterium | reverse complement strand
AACCGTCGAACGGCTCGCCGTTGATCGTTCCCTTGCCCGAGGAAACGTCCGCCGATCCTTGTAGATTGCCCGGAATGCCGCTGACGTTCACCGTGCCGGAAGTCGTCGCCTGAAAATTCTGCAACTGCGCGGGCAAAAGATCAACCGGCAAAGCGGCGATTAAATTGCCCGTATTGATGCTGTTCAGTTTCGCGTCAACCGAAATATTATTCGTGCCGACGCTCGGAATCGTGACGTTAAAAGCGAGATTTCCGCCGCCGTTCGGTTCTTGCAATTTGCCGTCGCGCAGAGCGATTTCGGTCGGTGTAACGGCGATGTTCGTCGCCAGCGAACCGAGATTTCTGCCGCGCAAAATTAACGAGTCGAGCGCGGCGCGTCCGTCAACATTCGGATTCGTGAGATTGCCCGTGATTTTTGCGTCAAACGTCAGATTTCCGGCAAGTTTCGCTTGATAATTATCGAGTTGCGCTTCGAGTTCCGGCGAAATATTGAGAACGCGAATAATGCGTTCGATTTCACTTGCGTCGGTCGAATTGAGCGCGACGTTTAAATTTGAACCGTAACCGTTTAAATCGAAACTTCCGCGGGCGTTCAGTTCGCTTTTTTCCGTTTTCAAGTTCGCGTAATCAATATCAAAAAGCCCGTTCGTCGCCTTCAAACCGAGACGACCGTTGACGGGAACAAGTCCGCGTTCCGTCGTTCCGGCGTTCGCGGCAAAATCGGCGGTGACAGTTCCGCTCGCAGTTTTGAAATTCGTTCCGGCAAAATTCAGATTCGCGCTGCCCGTTGTTTTGCCTTCAATCGGCACGACGCGCCCGCCTTGCAACGCGAGCAGTTTCGACAAATCGAGATCGGAAAACGTCGCGTTGACTTCCGAGCGGCGGCGGTTATTCAGCGCGATGGTCGCGTCGCCGTTAATCTTGCCGTCCATCACGTCCGCCGTTAAATTTTTCAGCGCGATTTGTTCGTTTTCCGCGACGACCGAAGCCCGCGCCGCGCCGAGTTTGACGCTTCCCAAAACGCCGCCGCCCAAACTCAAATCCGCGCTGGCGCGATAGCGTCCCGACGGTTCAACGACGAAAACGGGTTTGTAAAGTTTGACATTTTCAACCGTTCCGCCATCAGGCAGAACGGACTTAGTCAGCGCGACATTGCCCGCGTTGATGTCGCCCGAAGTCGCTTCGATTCTGCCTTGTCGAATCGTCAAACGAACGCCCGCGACGTTGATGCTGCCCAGAATCGCCGCGTCGGTTTCGACTTTCGCCACCTGCAAATTGTTCGCATAAACTTTGGTTTCGTCGCCGACAATGCTCGCTTCGACATTCGACGCGGTTAAATTTCCGACTTTCGCGCCGTTCGCATCCACGCCGTCGGCTTGCACTTGTCCGGTTTTGATGTCGGTGCGATTTCCTTTATTCGTTAAATCAACGTTGCCCGTTCGCAAATTTCTGACTTTCGCCTCTTTCGTGTCGAGCGCGTCGGCGCGTAAGCTCTCGGCTTTGAGATTCGTTTGGTCGCCCTGTTTGACGATTCGGATATTGCCCGAATTTATACGGCGCAAGGTTGCGCCTTCGACGTTGACGACACCGGCGCGAAGATTCGGCGCGGAAACTTCCGTCCGGTCGCCCGAGTTTTTAACGCGAATATTATTTGCTAGAAGAGTTTGCAATTCAACGTCGTCGGAAGAAAACTTCTGTGCGCGAATCGTTCCGAAATTCGCGTCTAATTGCGAATCTTTATATTCGGCAACCGCGTCCGCGATGAAAAGTCCGGCGATTGTTCCGGCGGGCGTTTTCGCCGCCGCCGCCTGCAATTCGCCGACCCATTTGAAATCAGTTCCCGTGCCGCGCACGTTGCCGACGAGCTGCGGAAAATCAATCTGAAAATCTTCAAACGTCAGCATTTCGGCAATCGCCTTGCCGTTCGCGTCATACATCGCGCCGTCGCCGTTCACCGTCGCGTTTAATTTCAAAGCCTTCAGACGAATATTGTCGGCGGCGAGCGCGTCGGAACTTATTTCGCCGACGACTTTATATTGTTCGCCTTCGCCCGTCACCGTGCCGCTGAAATTTCCCGCGCCGCGCAACGCCGTGCCGAGCGGAAAAATACTCGACGTTTGCGTTAAATCAACGGTCGAATTGATATTCAAATTATATTTCGGCGCAGCCCAATCGGTTAAAGTTCCGTTCAAAGCCGATTCGCCGATGGGCGAGGCGAGTTTGAATTCGTGAATCTCCGCGCCTAATTTGTCAGCAATTCCCTGCGCCTTTATATCAACCGGCTGAAGCACGCTTTCGTCATAAACGACGTTTGAATCGGTCGAAGCGAAATCGAATTTATAACGCTTCTGCTCGTCCGGCACATCGTAATTTTCCGGTTCTAATGCCAGTAAAATATTTTTCGCGTCGGCGTTCAATTTTCTCTGCACATCGCCGAAATGCACGATGCCGTTTTTCAAGGAAAATTTGAGCGATTGATATTTGAAATTGACGCGCGAGCCTTGCTCGTCTTCGACAAATTTCAGATTGGAAAAATTAGAATTGCCGTTTTCGTCGAACTTAAAAAAAATCTCCGCGCCGTCAACGTTGGTCGTATCAATCGAAATATCGCGGCTCAACTGCCACGCATACAAATCCTTCACGCTCAAACCGAGCTTCGCGTCTTTGATAAAAGCCAATTTTTCGCCGGTCAATTTGTCGTTAAACGTCGCGTTTTCGAGATGAAGCTGCAACGGCGCGATTGTCAAACGGAAAGTATCGGCGGTGAAATTAACGCCGATTTCATCCATTTTCGTGACGAACTGCGTTTTAACGTAATTATCAAAATAACCGTAACGATAAACGGCAACCGTCAGAAGAGCGAGCAAAATCGCGCCAAGCGCGATCACGCCGAATAAAATTCCGGCGTTGCGTCCGGTGAAAATCCGTCGTCTGCGCGGCCGGTTTACGCACCCGTTTAATACGCCCCGGTTTACAACCGCGGCA
>CAXTMQ010000249.1:0-4290 GCA_964245305.1 uncultured Pyrinomonadaceae bacterium | reverse complement strand
CCTCTTGATTAGTTTCTTCAGGCATTGCTTGTTAAAACCTACGATTTGCTTGACTTGCTAAATCTTGCGAGTTGCTTGATTAGTATTTCACAGCGCGACGCTTTCGACAATTTCCAAATCAAACGCCTCGAGCGCGTTAATTTTCGGCGGATGATTTGTCAGCAACTTGATTTTCTTGACACCCAAATCATTCAAAATCTGTGCGCCGATGCCGTAATCGCGGAAATTTCCGTAGCCTGTCTCCAGCCGCGCGGTTTGGAAATCGAGATTCTTTTTCTGCATCACGGCGTAAGTTTGCAGTTGATGAATCAAATCGAGATTCGATTCGCGCTGGCGCAAATATAAAATTACTCCGTGTTTCGCTTGGGAGATTTTTTCGAGCGAAGTGCGAATGGCTTGGGACGCTTCGCCGATTTTTGAACCGAACATTGCAAACGTTACGTTCTCGGTTTGGACGCGCACGAGAACGGGTTCGGTTGCCTGCGCTAAATCGCCTTTTGTCAAAGCGACGTGCGTTTCGCCGTTAATGATATTTTCATAAACGAAAGCGCGAAACATTCCGTAATCGGTCGGCAAATCCGTTTCGACGACGCGCCGCACGAGCGTTTCCTTTTGGATTCGGTAACGAACGAGGTCGGCGACCGAAATGATTTTCAAATCGTGTTTGGCGGCAAATATTTCTAATTCGGGCAGACGCGCCATCGTGCCGTCTTCGTTCATAATCTCGCAAATCACGCCCGACGGATCACAGCCCGCGATTCTGGCAATGTCAACGCTGGCTTCGGTTTGCCCGACGCGCACGAGAACGCCGCCCTTTTTCGCCCGCAGCGGAAAAATGTGTCCGGGACGCGCTAAATCGGTCGGTTTCGAGTTCGGATCAACGGCGGTCAAAATCGTCCGGGCGCGGTCAGCCGCCGAAATTCCGGTCGTAACTCCCGTTCGGGCTTCGATTGAAACGGTGAACGCCGTTCCCATACTGGAAGTGTTTTCGGCAGTTTGCGGAAGAAGTTGCAAATCATCGCACCTTTCTTCAGTCAGCGGCAGACAAATCAGCCCGCGAGCGTGCGTGACCATAAAATTGATTATTTCCGGCGTGATTTTCTCCGCCGCGCAGACCAAATCGCCTTCGTTTTCGCGGTCTTCGTCGTCAACGATAATAATCATTTTGCCGTTTTTTACGTCTTCGGCGGCTTCTTCAATCGGGCTTAAAGGCATTTGGATTTCGGATTTTAGATTTTGGATTTCGGGTTTGGGGTTTGAATCCGTTTCTAAAGCGTAGATTTTAGCGAATTTGCTCGGCATTTACCATTTGCCATTTACCATTTACCATTAAAAAAATGTCGTTCGAGATAAAAACAGCGTGGCGTTATTTTCGCGCGCGTCGAAAAAATCTGGCGCGATTTACCGCAATCGTCGCCGTTGCGGGAATCGCGGCGGGCGTGGCGGCGTTGATTCTGGCGCAGGCTTTATCAAACGGTTTTGCCGACGAAATGCGCGATAAAATTTTAACGAACACGGCGCACGTTTCAGTTTTTTCGATTGACGGCGCGGCGATTTTAGATTGGGAAAATCTCGAAAAAAAACTAAAAGCGATAGAAAACGTCGAAAAAATCGAGCCGACCGTTTATGAAAACGCGGCGATTTCCGGCGCGAACGGCAACGGTTACGCGGTTTTACGAGTCGTTTCCGATTTAAAATTTCAAGATTCAAATGCCGACCGCGCCGCAATCGCCGTCGGCAAACAGCTTTCTGAAAAATTAAACTTAAAAATCGGCGACGAAGCGGAAATTTTTACTTTTGAAAACGAAGCCGCGCCGCAATCCGCGAAAGTTCGCGTCGGCGAAATTTTTCAAACCGGCATTTACGAATATGACGCGACTTGGATAAAAACTTCGCCCGAAAATTTCGCTAATTTAAAATCGGCGAAATTTTTCGCGCCGACCGTTTTTAATATTTCCGTTAAAGACATTTACGCCGCCGATAAAATCGCCGGAGCAATGCGAAACGCGCTCGGCGCGGACTTTAAAGTCGTTGACTGGCGCGAAGCGAACGAGCCGCTTTTCGCCGCGCTCGCGCTCGAACGAAAAGTTGCGCTCGCCATTATTTCGCTGATAATTTTCGTCGCCGTTCTGAATATCACGACGACGCTCGCCTTGCTCGTCAACGAACGCCGTCTCGACATCGCCGTTCTCAGAACGTGCGGCGCGACTGCCAAAACATTGATTTTTATTTTTTTATTTGAAGGTTTGTTTCTGAGTTTGACGGGAATTTTTCTCGGCGTGATCGTCGGTTTGGCAGGCTGTTTTCTCGGCAATTATTTCAAAATCATTAATCTTCCGGCTGAAATTTATTCGCTCGATTCGATTCCGTTCCACCCGAACGCGGCGAATATTTCATCGGTCATTCTCATCACATTTTTACTGTGTCTGGCGGCAATTATTTATCCGGCATTCAAAGCGAGCCGCGTGAAACCGCTCGAAAATTTAAGACGACAATAGTTATTGCGCTTTATATCTCAAATTCTTTTTGGTTTTTTATCGGGCTAATTTCAACTCGCTTTTTGAATATAACTCTACTAAATTTTCAAAATTTCCAGCCGACAAATGATAACTGAAAAAATGTTGGTTCGCTAAAACCTCTTCGAGCGAAAACCATCGCGGCATATCTTCACGCGCCGCTCGGTTAGTCGGAATATGTTCCCAGAAAGCAGTTGTAACACAAGTCGGCAAATGTTCTCCCGCCGTTTCGCCTTTATCTTGCGCCAGACACCAATTCTCAAAATCATAAACGCGCTTGATAAAATTCTCGTTTCTCGGTTCTTCGTAAGCCTCATCGAAGGCAAGAACAATCTCGATCCAGAGCTGCATCGGATTGTCGGATTCTAAAATCTCTTCTTTTATTTCAGGCAAAATTTCGAGTCCTTTAAGCTGCCATTCTTGCATATGCTTTGATTAAAAAGTGAACCTGTTTTTACGAAGTTAAAATTCAAGCGATTTTGAAATCAATCGGTTTCGGTAAAATCGCCGCTCGATTCGCCTTCATATTCGGCGGTTTGCTGTAAAAGTTTTCCGATTAAACCCGTCCAGCCGGTTTGGTGACTCGCGCCTAAACCGCAGCCTTTGTCGCCGTGAAAATATTCGTAAAATAAAATGTAATCGCGCCAATGCTCGTCCGATTGAAATTTCTCGGCGTTGCCGAAAACGGCGCGACGGTTGTCGTGGTCTTTGAGAAAAATATTCGACAGGCGTTTTGATAATTCCTGCGAAATTTCCCAGAGCGTCATCATTTTGTTCGAGCCGGTCGGGAATTCGATTTTAAACGAATCGCCGTAATAAAAATCGAATTTTTGCAGCGATTCGATTAATAAAAAATTTGCCGGAAACCAAACCGGACCGCGCCAGTTCGAGTTGCCGCCGAACATTCCGGTCATTGATTCGCCGGGTTCGTAGCCGACTTCGTAACGCTCTCCGCCGATCTCGAATGAATACGGATTCGATTTATAAACCCGCGACAGCGCGCGAATGCCGTAGTCGGATAAAAATTCGGTTTCCGAAAGCATATAGCGCAAAATATGGCGCAGCTTATCCTTCGTGACAATCGCCAGAAGCCGCCGGTTGTCTCTGCCGGGTTCCTGCATACAAGCGATGTCGTCGGTCAAGTCCGTGCGGTTTTTGAGAAACCATTCGGTGCGCGTTTTTAAATCGGGCAAATGATCGAGCCATTTTTCTTCCAATGTTTCGACGGCAAACAGCGGAATCAAACCGACCATCGAGCGCACTTTAACGGGAATATTTCTCGCGTTTTCCATATGCAGAACGTCGTAATAAAATCCGTCGCGCTCGTTCCAAAGCTCGGTGTTTTCGTTGCCGAGATTGTTCATCGCGTCGGAAATATAAACGAAATGCTCGAAAAATTTGCTCGCCACGTCCGCATAAACCATATCTTCTTTGGCGAGTTCGACGGCGATGGCGAGCATATTCAAACAATACATCGCCATCCACGAAGTTCCGTCCGACTGCTCCAAAAACACGCCGTTCGGCAGTTTCGTATTGCGGTCGAAAACGCCGATGTTGTCCAAACCTAAAAATCCGCCCTCGAAAACATTATTGCCTTCCGCGTCTTTGCGATTCACCCACCACGTAAAATTCAAAAGCAGTTTGTGAAAAATCTTTTCGAGAAAAACGCGGTCGGGTTTGTCGGTGCGTTTCGCTTCGATTTGATAAATTCGCAACGCCGCCCAAGCGTGAACCGGCGGATTGACATCGCCCAACGCCCATTCGTAAGCGGGAA
>CAXTMQ010000248.1:7010-7323 GCA_964245305.1 uncultured Pyrinomonadaceae bacterium | reverse complement strand
ACGGTTCATTTTGTTGACGAAGCGTTGGATCACGGCGCGATTATTTTGCAAAAAGTCGTTGAAATCGCGGACGACGACACGGCGGAAACTTTATCGGCGAAGATTCTGCGCGAAGAACACGTACTTTACGTCGAGGCGATTAAGAGAATTGTCGAAGGAAAAATTAAAATAGAGGGAAGGCGCGTTTTAATCAGCGATTAAAAGAGTTTTTTGAAGATGCTCTGCGTTATTTCACGAAGTTTCAATTTTGAATCCAGGTCACGCATTGCCGCGGTAACGGCTAGAAAGAAGAAAAATGCGAACGGAAAAATAT
>CAXTMQ010000248.1:0-7000 GCA_964245305.1 uncultured Pyrinomonadaceae bacterium | reverse complement strand
GTTTATCAATCATTTAACGGAAAATTTTATATCTATCTAATTGGGAAAAATAATTTACAGGCAATTTTTATTGTTGACGAAGGAAATCATAAAGTCGGATATGCAAACGATTATTTGAATAAATTTCCTTTAATCGGGTTCACGATTGATGAACCGATTTCCTATAACATTTCGGCAGACGATGAAAAAACCGGATTTGATCCGCAACTTGAAATTCAGCCTGAAACCATAAGTTTTTATGGCAACAATAAAGATGTTTCTACGAGAAAACGAATTATTGTAAATTTCTATGATAACTAACCACAGAATTTCGACTCACTTTATTTTGACAGACGCGCCTTTTTTCCATAAACTTTAAGTTTTCACTTTCGAGTGAGGTAATGAACGATTATGCCAAAGAGAACTTATCAACCGAACAACCGCCGCCGCGCCAAAAAGCACGGCTTCAGAGCAAGAATGGCGACCAAGAACGGTCGCGCCGTTTTGAAACGCCGCCGCGCCAAAGGTCGCAAGCAGTTGACGGTCAAACATTATTAGACTTTCGCTTGCCGAAGCGCGAAAAACTTCGTAAACCCGCCGAATTTCGCCGCGTTTACGAAAACGGAAAGCGTTTTGAAGGTCGTTTTATGACGGTTTTTATTTTGCCGTCGGAAACCGAATTTCAGCGTTTCGGCGTAACGGCTTCCAAAAAAGCGATTGGCAACGCCGTCGCCAGAAATCGCGCCAAACGTCTGCTTCGAGAAACTTTTCGACTTAGTAAAGCGGAATTTGACGGATTGGCGACGAAATTCGATTGGGTTTTGAACGCGCGGCGCAGTTTGCTGAGAACGAAGCTCGAAAAACCTTTGGAAGAATTTCGACAAATCGTTGCGAAAGTAAAATTTTTTGAATCGCAGAAAGGCGAAGAAAGCGTCCAAAGTAAAGAAGCAAAATGAAACATCTGATTTTAGGATTTTTGCGGCTTTATAAAACGCTTATCTCGCCTTTTTTGCCGCCTTCGTGCCGATTTACGCCGACCTGTTCGGTTTATGCGACCGAAGCCGTCGAAAAATACGGCTCGCTGCGCGGAACTTGGCTCGGTTTCAAACGTATCTTACGTTGTCAACCTTTTTCCAAGGGCGGTTACGACCCTTTACAGTGAACAGTTATCAGCCAGCAAATTGATAACTGATAACTGATACCTGTTAACTGAATTAATGGCAGATAATAAACAATCAACGCAGTTTAGATTTCTTCTCGCGGCGACGCTTTCGCTGCTCGTGCTTTTCGGCTGGTCGTATTTTTTTCCGTCGAAAAAACCGATTGATCAGGCGAATACGAACACGGCGCAAGTTTCAAACGCAAATACAAACGCGCCCGTGCCTGAAAGTCAGCCGACGCAAACCGTTCAAACGCCTGTAGTTGCGGCAACGACCGACGACGCGCCGAACAAAACGATTACAATTAAAACGCCGCTTTATCAAGTCAAACTCGATTCAAAAGGCGCGGTTGCGACGAGTTGGATTATTTTCAAAAATAAATCTTCCAAAGGCGAAAAAATGCTTTACGCCGACGGTTCGACCGAGACGGACAAAAAACCGCTCGAACTCGTTTCGCCCGAAGGCTTAAACCAAAATCCGCGCCAAGTTCCCTTTCGACTTTCGACCGGCGATCAAAACATCGATAATTTTATCAACGAGCGCAATTATTCCGTTTCGGTAAATGAAGAAAACATAGAGCTTGCCGAAGGACAATCGAAACCGGTTGATTTTGTTTTGCGCGACGAAGCGAACGGTTTGGAAGTTACGAAATCGTTTGTTTTCAACGCCGACAGCTATGTCAGCGACTTGAAACTTAAATTGACGCGAAACAATCAAATCATTCCGAACGCGCGTCTTTTAATCGGCGCGAGCATCGGCGATCACGGCATAAAACACCACAATTATTATCATATTGAACCCGAAGCGGTTGCCTACGTCAACGGGCATATCGAGCGTCATCCGGCGGCTTCGGTCGTTCCAAGCGATAAGACCGAAGCGAATCTGGCGGTCAACGGCGAAATGGATTGGGCGGGCATTGGCGACGCATATTTTGCGATGGCGGCGATTCCGGCGCAGAAAGCGAGCGGCGGACTCGAATATCGCGCGACGAAATACGAAGTCGAAACCGAGCCTTTTTACAGCGGAATTTTCAGTTGGATAACCAGGCAGGCGACAACCAAGGAAACGCGCCATCTTTTGACGGCGTATGTGCCGATCAATACCGACGGTTCGACGAACAAAATTTATACCGGCACGAAGGATTATTTCGTGCTTTCCGCCTATAACGACATTCTTACCAAAGATGTCGGCAGACCGATAGATATTGAAGATTTTATCAATTTCAGTAATTGGACTTTTTTCCGACCGATTTTCAAAACGCTCGCGGTTCCGATTCTTTACGCGCTGACTTTTCTGAATAATCTTATCGGAAACTACGGCTGGGCGATTATTATTTTCACGTTTTTCTTTTATTCCCTGCTGTTCCCGATGCGCTGGTATCAGTCGAAATCTTTTAAAGGCGCATCGGCTAACGCGCCTAAAATGAAGGAGTTGCAGGATAAACTCAAGGATTATCAGAAAAAAGGAATTCCGGCTGATGATCCGCGAATGCGCGAACTGCAAATGGAACAACTGCGGATGATGAAAACCGCCGTTCCGCTCGGCGGTTGTTTGCCGATGCTTTTGCAGTTTCCGCTTCTAATTGCTCTTTATACAGCGGTTACGATTGCCATCGGTTTTCGGCAAGCTCCGTTTCTGTATCTTCCTGATTTGTCGGCGGGCGATCCCTGGCACATTCTCGAATTCGGTTTCGCGCTTTCGATGATTCTTTCGATGAAATTTACGCCGCAAGCCGCCGCTGCAACGCCAGAACAACAGATGCAGCAGAAAATGATGACGTATCTGATGCCGGTGATGATGCTCTGGATTATGTGGAGCGCGCCTGCCGGTCTTTTGCTTTATTGGTTTTTCGGCAATATCGTCAGCTTCGCGCAGCAGTTAATTATCAATCGTTTGAATAAAACGCCCGAACCGCCGTCGAGCGAAATCGTGCAGGATATTCCGAAAGGCGTGAAAAAAATAAAGCCTAAACTTTCGACATCGTAATTTTCAAGCGAAAAGCGAGGTTTTTATTGAATTCAAACAAAGATTGAAAATTTTATGAACGAACATTGCCAGCAATCGGAAGTTTTTTTGAACGAGATTTTACAGGACTTGCGTTTCGATTTAAGCGCGAAAGCCGAATGGACTGATGACGGCTGTCTGCTGAATATCAGCGGCAACGACGAATCATTTTTGCTGAATGAAAACGGCGAAATGCTCGACGCTTTCGAGACGCTTTTGTTTCAGATTTACGGCAAAAATCTCGACCGCAGCGAGCGTTTTGTCTGCGACGCGAACGGTTTTCGCCGGACACGCAAAGCCGAACTTCACGCGATGGCGAAGTTTGCCGCGCAGAATGTTCGCAAGAACGATAAACCTTTTACTTTCGGAGCTTTAAATTCGACCGAACGCCGCGTTATTCATCTTGCTTTACAGGAAGAAACCGATTTAATCACTGAATCAATCGGCAGCGGTAGAGACAGGCGTTTGCAGGTGCGTCTTAAATAAATTTCAAGTCTCGTATTCCGAATTCCGGATTTTCCAGAATTTGGATTCTGAAATTTATGAAAAACACAATCGTCGCGCTCGCCACGCCTTTCGGACGAAGCGGAATCGCCGTCATCCGGTTGAGCGGCACAGATGTTCTTTCAATTGTCCGCCAACTGACCCGCGACGAAAAATTTAATCCGCATCCGCGTCTCGCCGTTCTGAAAAAGATTTACGCGCCCGCATCGGCGGAAATGATCGACGAAGTTGTAATTGTCTATTTTCAATCGCCACAATCATTTACAGGCGAGGATATTGTCGAAATCAGTTGTCATGGCTCGCCCGTCATCGTTCGAGAAATTATAGATTCGTGTCTCAAACTCGACGCGCGAATGGCGGGAGCCGGAGAATTTTCGCTTCGCGCTCTGTCAAACGGTAAACTGAATCTAAGTCAAGCCGAAGCGATTCGTGATTTGATAGACGCGCAAACTGCCGCCGCCGTCCGCCAATCGATGCGGCAATTGCGCGGCGAATTATCGAACCAATTACAGCCTTTGAAAGATGATTTATTGGATATTATCGTCGTTCTAGAGTCATCGCTCGAATTTGTCGAAGACGATCTGCCTGATTTTCAGACGGAAAAAATCAAAAGCAGGCTTTTGAAAACCGCGGAAAAAGTAAGCAAAATGGCAGCCACATTTCAATCGGGCAAACTTCTGCGCGAAGGTCTGAAAGTCGCGCTCGTCGGGCGACCGAATGTTGGAAAGTCAAGCCTGTTCAACGCTTTAGCAGGATTAGACAGAGCGATTGTTACGGAGATCGCCGGAACGACGCGCGATCAGCTCCACGAAAAAATCGTTATTAAAGATATTCCGATTTATCTGATTGATACCGCCGGACTTCGTGAGACGAATGATGTCGTTGAAAGCATCGGTGTCGAACGCTCGAGACGCGCAATTATTGATGCCGATTTAACGGTGGCGATCTTTGACGGTTCGCAAAGATTAACTCTTGAAGATGAAGATATTCTTTTGCAAATAAAGGATTTAAAGCATATCGCCGTCGTCAATAAAATTGATTTATTGAACAGAGGAAATGAAGATTTTTATAAAATAGCCGAAAAATATGTTTCGGTTTCTGCTAAAACCGGTGAAGGCTTAAGCGATTTGCAAACTGCTATTATCGAACCTTTTACGCCGCAAGATGTCGAAAATTCTGGATTTCTTGTCTCGGACGCGCGACATTATGATTTGCTTCTGCGAACAAAAGTTGAAATTGAAAATTCGATTGATCTTTTAGAGCAAAAATTCAGCGAAGAAATAGTTCTTATCGGATTACACAACGCGCTCCGTTTTCTCGGACAAATTACCGGCGAAACTACCACTGAAGATATGCTAACTAGAATTTTCTCAACATTTTGTATCGGCAAGTAATCTGTCACAACCATCAAAAACTAAAGAAAATTTATTTATGAAAAAAGCCTGTTAATTCAGGCTTTTTCTTTGTTTTGTGTTGCGTTTTTCTTATTGACGCTTCGTGTTTATTTGCTTCATACTGTATCTATATTGTATTGTAGGGGTGCGACATCGTGTTTCAGATACAACTTTAGCAAAAAGATGCTACATAATACTACATACAACAACAAGCAGTATTTTGAGCCGTAAAATAAAATGAGTTCCAATATCAAAATAACCAGAATCTGCCAGTTTTGCGGCGCGGAGTTTACGGCACGCACGACCGTGACGAAGTATTGCTCTCACCCGTGCGCTTCAAAGGCTTATAAACAAAGAACGCGCAATCAAAATGTGGAAAAAAGTGTTGCCGAAACAGTGCAGATCATTTCAGTTAAAAAGACGGAAATTCAGGCGAAAGATTTCCTTTCAATCAGTGAGGCAAGCGAATTGCTTAATGTCAGTCGCTGGACGATCAGCCGCGCAATTGCCGCCGAAAGGCTCAAAGCCGTGCGGATGGGGAAACGCGTGATCATCCGCCGAAAAGACATTGACCAATTATTTACCTGAAAATTATGAAAGTTTTTTTACGCGAAAAGAAAATGACGAAGGGCAGACGCAGCCTGTATCTGGATTTTTATCCGCCGATTCTGCATTCGGAAACCAGAAAACCGACGAGACGGGAACATTTAAAGCTTTTCATTTACGAAAAACCTAAAACCGAGTTGGAAAAAGATCACAATAAGGAAACAAAAATCCTTGGCGAAACTCTGCGGTCAAAGCGGCAACTCGAAATTCAAAGCGGATACTACGGTTTTCTGACTGCTCATAATAATAAAAAGAGTTTCATCGCATTCTTCGATGCTTTTATTGAAACCAAGCGAACGACCACATCAAAGAGCAATTATGAAAACTATATTTCGATTGGCAAATACGTGAAAACATTCGCCGGCGAGAAATGCACGTTTGCAAATATCGACGAGCATTTTTGCCAGAGTTTTAAGGATTTTCTTTTGAGACAGGAGCGGCTTTCCGGGAATATGGCATCCAGCTATTTTGACAAATTCAAATATATAATCCGCGAAGCCTACAAACAAAAAATGCTCAGAGAAAATCCGGCTGAGAATATCAAGTCCATAAAAACCATCGCTCCCAAACGCGAGTTTTTAAGTTTTGATGAGCTTCGGTCTTTAGCCGAAACGCCGTTTCATTATGAAGATCTGCGTCGTGCCTGCCTCTTTGCATCTTTAACCGGTCTGTGGTATTCGGACATTGAAAATTTGACCTGGAGCGCGCTGCAATCCTCCGGCGACGGAAAGTTTTTTATTCGTTTCCGGCAAAAGAAAACAAAGGAAAATGAAGTAATGCCTTTGTCCGCCGATGCCTTTTCGCTGATTGGTGAACGCGCAAACGACTCCGTGAAAATCTTTAAAGATCTGAGATATTACCAGACAAAGCATATTTCAGATTGGATATTAAAAGCCGGTATTACACGAAAAATAACTTTTCATTGTTTCCGCCATACTTTTGCGACTCTGCAAATGACTTTCAGAACAGAAATTTACACGGTTCAAAAACTGCTCGGACATAAAAATATCCAGACGACGCAAATTTATGCCAAAATTATTGACGAAAAACGACGCGAAGCTGTTGACCGGATCAAATTATAGTTGCGGCTTTAAACTGTCCACGGTGTGAACAGTAAACTGTCGCCGTCGTGAACAGTTGCGAAGCAAAGATAAGAAAATCGAATTGTAACTTATTGATTTTATTGGAAGTTATAGTTTGGAATAAAAATTGCCATATCAGAAATCACCAACCATAACTCTTGAGGTGATTTTGATGGACATAACGGTTACGAACTTAACAATTGATGATATTACTAAGTGTTCAGTCCCAAAGTGTCGTGGTTTGGGTAGATCTTAAATCGTTCTTTGTCAT
>CAXTMQ010000247.1:5335-7332 GCA_964245305.1 uncultured Pyrinomonadaceae bacterium | reverse complement strand
CGAATCTGCCGCAATCCGCGCCGGCGAAGATGGAATCGGAAAGCGTCGAAGAAGATAAAATCCGCAGGATTAATCTCGACGACATCGTCCCCAGCCCGTTCGAGCCGCAGAAAAGAAGACGCGCGAAACTGAAACCGGAAAAGATCAATGAGCTCGGCAATACCATCGTCAAGCAAGGATTGCTGCAGCCGATTCTCGTTCGCCCGCTGCACAATTTAGCGGACAGCGAAAATCCCGACCGGCAGTTTTATGAGATCGTTTTCGGCGAAAGCCGGTGGCTCGCGTCACAGGCGAAAAATCTCGAGACGATCAAATGCTTCGTGCGCGAAATGTCGGACGCGGAAGTCATCGAAGCGCAGTATGTAGAAAATCATCACCGGCAGGATAACGACCCGCTCGACGATGCCTTTTATTTTAAGTATCTTTTTGAAAAGAAAAATTATTCGGTTTCACGGATCGCCGCTGAAATCGGCGAGGAAGAGCAGGATGTCGTTGACAAATTAATGCTCAACGAGCTTGTCCCTGACGCGCGTGAAGAATTGTCGAAAGAGCTGCTCAAGCTGAAACACGCTTATCTTTTGGCGCGGTATCCCATCCACGTTCAGCAGGAAGTCTGCGATAAAAAACTGGCGTATCTTTACTACGACCATCAGTATCGCAACGTCTCGTTGAAACAGTTTCAAGAAGAAATCAATTCGGAAGTTTTGCTCCGATTGGCTGACGCGCCGTTCGACACCTTGGACCCGAGGCTGCATATCAAAAATCTGATCTGCCCGGACTGCCCGGAGCGCACCGGCTTTTCCCCGATGCTTTTCCCCGATTTGACCGGCGACGATCAATGTCTGAACCGCCGCTGCTTCAAAATCAAAACCGAAACTCATTTAACGCTCCAGCGCGAGACAATCGCTCGAAAACTGCCGAACCCGGAACGCAAGCCGATTGAGGAACAGGTCAAAGCGGTGCCGCTCGTTACCGAACGACGCTATACGGACGAGAAGCCTTTTGCCGGCGCAAAGATAATCGTCAATCAAGATCTGCTGGAAAAACCCGAATGCTCGTTTTCCGAGTTGTCGCTGGCGGTGGACGGCGGACGCAAAGGTCAGCAGGTCTACGTTTGCCGGAACGGAGAATGCCCGGTGCATCGCCCGAAAGCCGGCACGCCGGAACTCGAGCGTAAAGAAGAGGAATTCAACCGGCGGGTCGCGGCGGAAAACCGCGTGAAAGTTCTGCGGGCGGCAATCGAGTTTTTCGACGATTACAAGCCAATCTGGATGTTCGACGATTTAATCCGAAAACTATTAATTCAGCTCTGGTATGCGTGCGACTGGGAAACACTGAAGCCGCTGCGCCGCGCGATTAAAGATTGGGAGAACGTGCCGAAAAACAACGATTGGACGGCGGTCGAAGCGTTCGCGGGTTCGCTCGACAAGCGGCGGCAGTCGCAGCTTCTTTTTTTGTTCATCCACCTTGACCGCGCGGCGGACGAAATGGAAACGCTGCGCCTGCTCTCGCAATACACGCGGCTCAATTATTTGACGCTCGACGCGGAAACCAGATTCGAGCTCGCGCCGGCGGAATTCAAAGCGGAGGCGAATTTGTATTTGCAGCAGATTAAAAACGGCAAACAGGTCGAGCCGCCGCGCTTCTGGGCGAATTTCGACGATGTCGAAATGGCGAACGAGGAGGAAAACTAGCCAATGCGCGGAGTCAAGAAATTCAGCGACGAGATTGATTTAACCGACGGCGGTCTTGATGCCGGACTGCTGGTTCTTTGCGCCGCTACGCCGCGCGAAATAACGCGGTCGGTTCACGAAATCGCTTTTGTTTGCGGCTGTAATCCGCAGGACATTTGGCACATTGAACACTGCGCTCGCCGCAAACTCAAAATCGAATTTGAACGGCGCGGAATCAATACGAGTTTTTGAAAAGATTCGCGCCTTGAACAAGCGCGGATGCCAAGGAGCAAAAGTCGCGGGCTTGCCGGAATCGACCGAGGC
>CAXTMQ010000247.1:0-5235 GCA_964245305.1 uncultured Pyrinomonadaceae bacterium | reverse complement strand
ACATTGTTGATGTTGTTGAAGGTCAAAATTCCGGTTCGAAATTTTCTCTCGACGAATGCCGCCGCTACGTTTCCATTTCCGTCCGCGCCGGGCAAACCGTGAAAAATCCCGAAGGTCTGGCAATCACGCTGCACAAAACCGGCGAGTACGATGCCTTCATCGAAGCCGCGCTTTATCCGATAGAGGCGGCGACGGCAGAGCTAGTCGAGCGGCAAATCGAATACGACGACGAGTATTTTCCGACGGCGATGGATGAGGCGGAGCGGACTGCCGCGCTCGCCGTTTTGCGCGGAATAAAGGACGCGCCGCCCGAGACGCTCGCTTATCTGGCGACGCAGTATACGACCGAAGACTGGCAATGGCTGTCGGAGGAACTGCAAAAATGACGGCTAAAGACGAGCTTGGAGATTATTCGATTTCCACTTCCTTCGGCGGACGCAAAAAGGTCAGGCGCGACCGACCGGTGCCGCGACCGGCGACGCGCGGCGATACGCTGCGGCAAATCTACGGCATTTACGCGGCGAACGAATGGACGATTGCCGAGCAAGCCTGCAACCACCGCGCGCTGGGATTGCCGACGAAAGCGCTCGACGATTACACGGACGCGGAGCTGCAAATCATTCTCGCCGATATGGAGAAATATCGAATGATTTTATTCGAGGAGTAAAAATTTTATGAATATGGAGTTTTGATATGGAAAACGACACCGCGAAATTAGGCAAATGCTGCATCTGCGAAACCGAAAACGAATCGGTCAAAAACTTGATCACGCTGCACAAGAAAATACCCGATTCGGAAAAGAACGGCGGCTGGGGCTGCTTCGTCTGCGGACTTCCCGCAAGCGGCGCGGTCGCCGTTTTGTGCGATGACTGCCTGGACAAAACTATCGCCAAAAAAGTCGAAATCAAACTTGCGTGTCTCGGCTATCCGGGCGAGAACCGGCGCATCGAGCTGGACAAATTAACCGAAGAATTCGATCACGATTTATCGAAACACCCGGAAGAACGCGACGCGATCAATGTCCTTTTGCCGGAAAACGAAAAATATGTCGAAGCGACGACTTTCATCCGCACCGACGAAAAAGGTCATCATTTCATTTTCGTCTGCGAAGCGTGCGAGTCGAGCGGCGAATTGACCGTCCCGTTGAATGTTCCGAGATTCGGTTGTCCGACCGGCTGCGGCGCGGTTTACGTGCCGTGGTTCGATTCGCTCAAAAACGAACCGGCTTTGATGTGCGTGGTGCGTCCGGTATTCGCGGAGGACGACGAGGAGGACGATGATTTTCAAATTCATTGCCCTGACTGCGGTGAATGGAACAGATGCTCTTGCTTTGATTAATAACGGAGGAAATTTTGAAATGATCGAACTCGGATTAAACAAACCGGACGGCGACGGCAAAGCCGAACAGCCGAAAAAACGACAGGCGGAAAGATTCGTCGTTTCCGAAAAGCCGGACACCGACACGGTGCAGATTATTTTCGACCACGCGAGCCATCAGAGTCGCATTCAGAATTTAACATCAATCGAAGCCCGACGGCTCGCCGAACAACTCATCGAAAAAGCCAATCTGTTGGAGCGGCGCGCGTCGCTCGACTGGGAACTGGCTTTGCAGCATTTCCGCGAAGTTCGGGAGCAATACACGAAACTCGTCGGCGTTCCCGGAACGAATTCGCAGTTAGCTTTACAGGCGGTCTTTCGTCCGCTGATGACGCGCTTTTTGAACGGCGAGCGGTCGCCGGAATTATTTCGGGAAATGATGAATGTCGGTTGAACAGGAGAGTTGATTTTTATGCCTTTTGAAATCTACATCAAGCCGATCAAAAACTGGATCGGACCCGAAACCAAAACGCCCGGCTATTCGCAGTTCCGGCAGACTTACTCGAACACGAAAACTTTGCTTCAAAACGAGCTTTCCAAGTTGCACGCCATCGCGTCGAGCGTCCGGTTGGAGATGTTCATCAAGCCGGAAGATTTGCGCCGCGACGGAATTCTGCTGCGAGCGCACGCCAAACCCTATAAGCCGGGCGTGGTGCTGTCGTTCGCCGTCGTCACGCGCCGTCTGAAAAATCCGCAGACCGGCGAGATTCGCAATGAGACGAAAACGCTTTCTTATCCGTGCGATGGCTTCGACGACTGGCAGGACAACGATCCGCGCCATCGCCTTGTCTTTGGAAAAGCTGCGAGCGGTCGCTCGTTACGGCGTTTTTAAGTATGAAGACATGATCTCGCGGCTGGCTCTCCCGAGCGCGGACGGGAAAATCAGCGACCGCGGCTCCGCGCTCGTTTTTCTCGCCGAATTCCTCAATAAATCGGCGGCGGAAGTCGAACAGTCGGAAGTTTTGATTAAGAGCGCGTATCGGGCGGCGGCGATCAAACTTCACCCGGATCAGAACGGCGGCAAAACGATTGACCATTTTATCCGGCTGCAGGACGCGAAACGGGTTTTAGGATTATGAGCGGCTGGCAACTGTAGGCGAAAAAACTTTTCGTCGTCGGTTCAAAAGAAAAACCGTGATAAAGAGTAGCTGTTTCGCCCTCACGTCCATTGATTTGTTGTGCGTCGTCTTCGCTTCACGGGTTTATAATTTTCGCATCGGGCATTGTCAATGGATAATTAGAATGTTGGATTCTGACGCGCTTACCAAAAAAGTCCATAACTACAGCCCGTCCCGTATATTTCGGTCCTTCGCCATAAAATTTTACAACGTCAGGATGTGGTTTGAAACGAAACATTATTACCCAACTACCGCCGAAAAACTCATTGTCACGCTCATAGCTGTATGCTTTGCGTTCCAGAGAATCGTAGCGCATTTTCATTCCTTCTTCGTCAGTTAGCGAAAACACATTTTCCGGTGTCAGTTTAGATTTGTCAGCAATCGGCGGAAGGTCGGTGTAACCGTTCTGAATGATAAAACATTCCGCCAAATAAACCGCTTCTTCCGGCTCAAGTTCTCTGTGTTTCGGTTGCGGATAATCACAAGGATTTTCAACCGTCATCTTCACGGGTGTTACCGATGAAATAGCGTCCGACAAAGATTGCTGACTTTCTGCTTCGATGCGTGAAAGATACCAAAGACCGACTGCGCCTACGCCGATGAGAAACGTAAGAATTGCGAGCGTTAATTTTAATGGAAGTCTTTTCATCTCGTTTCAAATCATAGCACGTTTATTTTACACGGAGACGCACAACGATTGAGATGACGCGAGCGCGGCACGCGCAACTCTAAATTTTATGAACGTCGCTGCCGCGCCTCGCGTCCATTGATTTGTTGGGCGTGTCTTCGCCGAAAGACTATGCCGTTTTTTGCACCTTTGCTTCTCCGAAACAACATCCGGTAGAAGAAGCCACATCAAGTCTAACAAGCACTTCGTCTTTTTGTTCGTCAGAACTAGATAGAATTTTGATTCTTGTGCTGATTGTTACAAATGCGGGGAAACTTACTTCTAAAATGTAGTTTCCGCTTTTGATTTTCTTAACGTCGAACCGTCCGTTTTCATCGGTGGAAACTGCAACAATAACTTTTTTCCCGTGTTTGGTTTCTTTGAGCAGTTTGACCGTAGCATTTTTGACCGTTTCTTTCGTTGGAGTTTCCACACCGTAAATATCAAAAACCTCGCCTCTAAAACCTTTTACTTCAAGGTCGTCACGAACGCAAATGCAAGCCTGCGCCGAAATGCCCAATAAAAAAAGTGTGAAAGTTACAGCGAAAAATGTTTTTAATTTGTATATCATTTTGATTTGTTAATTTCACCAAGAAACGCCCAACGATTGAGATGACGTGGGCAAAAACCGGCAACACGCAAGCAAAGGTTTCAGAAGAACTGTTTTAAGAAAGTCGCTGTTTTTGCCTCACGTCCATTGATTTGTTGGGCGGCACGTTATTTTTCGGACGTTTCTTTTTTCCACTGAATAACTGCATAATTTGCGCCATCTTTTCCAGCATTGTAATAAATTACCAGCTTTTCGTAGCTTTCAGAACTACCAGCGCAATCATTAGTTGGCAAGCAAATAATGTTCAAAAATGAACCTCCTAAATATTTTCCACGTTCTTGTCTCGGAACTAGCTCACCTATGACTTTCCTAAGCACATCGTAGCTTATTGGGTTTTGTTTAGATTTTATCAAGTCAGACGAAGGCTGCGGCGCGAGTAACATTTCCTTAACCTGACCCTTTTCATCGTAAGAAACCGTAGCCGTGATTCCTGACTGCACAACAAATGTTTCAGAAACAGGCTCACCATATTTCTTTTTCAACTCATCTTTTGTCTGAGCAAAAAGCGAAGCGCAAGCGAACAATAAAATTAAAACTATTTTCATAATCGCAATCTTAGCATTTCAAAAGAAGCCGCCCAACGGCGGCGTTGACGTGGCGCGAAACACACGCAAGCCAACCTAGAAACAACGTGGCTGTTTCGCGCTCACGTCCAATAACTTGTTAGATGCGTCGTCGAGTTCACCACGCCGTTTCACTTCGCGCAACTTTAGAGGAAACGCGGAGCGTGTTCTCTTGGTTTTCAAATTCGCCTTGCTTTGTGTTTTTAAACACGAAGCATCTAACGGCTGAGATGACGTGGCGCAAAACCGGCTATACGCAAGCCAAAAGAAACCAAAGACCGTGATAAAAAAGTCGCTGTTTTGCGCTCACGTCCATTGATTTGTTCGGCTCGTCTTTCTTTTCAATGGGTTCTTTTCCTTCGCCTAAAATTTTTAAGTCCTCAGTTTTATTCAGTAGCCTTGTCCTCGCGCAAGCGTGCGTTCGTAGTTCGTTCCCCTTGCCGTAAGCATATACTAAATAAGTTTCGCCTTCCTTAAAATGATAATCGCAACTTGAACCGCTTCCTGTTCCGTCAGAATTTTTTGTTTCGTCTGTTGCCAGAACAACTTCAGTCGTTGCTTCGCCTTTCCACCATTGCTCAACTTTAAGTTTGACAACCTTAGTTTCGTATTCAAAATCTTTGCCCAAATCTTTTTTACGCGATTCCATATATTGATTGGGAATGCCTTTGCGATACTCGAAACCAACAACTTTTCCGGCGAAAACCATTGTTGATTGCTCGGTAGCATATTTAACTGCGTCGCTCACACTTTCATCTGGCATAGAGACACAACCACAAGCGAAAATCTTGGTTGCGCTTAAAAGCAAGCAAATTACAAACGAAATTACTATTTTTTGTTTATTTAGATGAAACATAATTTTTACCACAAAGAGCCGAACTTTGTATTCACCCGAATTTC
>CAXTMQ010000246.1:1441-7365 GCA_964245305.1 uncultured Pyrinomonadaceae bacterium | reverse complement strand
TATGAATTTTCAAAACCGCAGGCTATTTTTTACGGTAATAATTTTCGCGCTCGTTTGCGCGTTCGGCGTAACGGTGAAAGCGCAACAATCTGCCGCGCCGGAAATTTTGAATCAAACCGACACGGCGAAAATCGTGCCGTCGAGCTTTTATTTCGCCGGACAAAGCGCGCCGACGCAGACGCGAAATTCGGCGGTCGCGCGGCTCGGCAAAGATCGTTACGTCATCGTCGGAATGGTTGACACTTCCGGTTATTCGACCGAAATCAGCGGCAAATACGAAGGCTTTTTCATCACCGATTCGCCGGTCAGTCTCGGCGGCAAAACGCTCGACACGGGCGCATACGGTTTCGGATTTTCCGCCGACGGCAAACTGCATATTTTCGATTTGAGCAGCCGGGAAATTATGTCGGTCGAAACGATGAACGACAAAGATATGAAGCGACCGCGCCCTTTGATGATGAGCGCGTCAAGCGACGGCGTTCGATTTTATAAAGGCAAGAATTACGCTTTGATTTCGGCGAAATAAAAATCAGTTTTTAGCCGCGAATAACGCGAATGAACACGAATAAAATTTATGAAAAAAATTCGTGTTCATTCGTGTTATTCGCGGCTGATTTTTTTTAAAAAATCCGCCGGAATTTCCCATTTTCCCGATTCGGCGGCGCGAAAAACGGCTTCAATAACTGCCGTATTTTTCAGCGAATCTTCCAAAGAAATCGCTTGCGCGGAATTTTCCGAAATTGCTCTGGAAAACAAATCGCCTTGAATCGAATATTGATCGGCGGCAGGAATTTCAATCGTTTCAATGTTCGCGCCGTATAAATCCGCGCCGTCGTCAACGTAAATTTTTGTCGCTTGATCAACCGGAATATTGAACGGAATTTCGACTTCGATTCTGCCTTTCGCGCCGAAAAACTGCAGTCGCTGATAAGGAACAAGCTGCGTCGAGCAAGTGAAGGTCGAATGGCACGCCGGAAAATCCAAAATCGCCGAAGTCAATTTATCAACGCCCGAATTCGCGTCCGTTTCGATCAAAGCCGAAACGCGGCGCGGTTCTTCGTTCAAAATAAAACGCGAAATATTTATGCAATAACAGCCGATGTCGAACAACGCGCCGCCGCCGTTTTCAATCTTGTTGCGAATGTTCGCCGCGTCGTCGTTAAAATAACTGAAAAATCCGTTGATCGCATTTATTTTTCCGATACGATTTTCTCGAATCAAATCGCGGACGGCGAACCATTGCGGATGCGTTCTGACCATAAACGCTTCTTGAATTTTGACGTTCGTTTCGTCGCGCGTTTCGATCAATTTTCCGACTTCTGCGACGGTCAGCGCGATCGGTTTTTCACATAAAACGTGCTTGCCTGCCCGCGCCGCTTTGATCGTCCATTCGACGTGCAAATTGTTCGGCAAAGGATTGTAAATCGCGTCAATTTCCGCATCGTTCAACAAATCTTCATAAGAACCGTAAAATTTTTCGATGCCCGATTTTTCAGCCGCCGCTCGCGCCTTTTCCAAATCGCGCGAAGCAATCGCCGCAATCGTCGAAAACTCGCCTTTCCGCATCGCCGGAACGACTTTTTCAACCGCGATTTTCGCCGCCCCGAGAACGCCCCAACGGATTTTTTTCGTCATAAACTTCGCGTTTTTACGGTTCAATTTTTTTTATCCGGTCGAACGATTTGAATCTGATGATCGGTAAATTTGAAATGCATTTCGGGAATATCCGTTTTAGGCATATGACAAGTTACGCAGTTGCTCGTTTTAACCGGACAGGCGGGGGCGAAATGCTCTTTCGTTAATTTTTCTTTGGGCGATGAAACGTGGCAGGCGAAACATTTCGCGTCGTAAGCGATGGGATTTTCTTCTAGTTTTTCGTGCGGATTATGACACGCCGTGCAGCTCAGACGCGCGTCGGTCGAGCTGTGGGCTTTGCTCATAAAAAGCCTGTAAGGTTGAAATCGAATCGTGTTAACGTCGTTCGGCAAATTTAAAACCATATCAAATCCGACGTGGCAAGCTCCGCAAAATTCCTGCGTCTGCTCTAACGCGCTCAACTTTGCCGGGTTGAAAATTTGCAGATTCTTAAAATCTTTCGTTTTGACCGCATTGATATGTCGCTCGCCGGCTCCGTGACAGGCTTCGCAACTGATCGCTTCGCCGAGATGTTCGAACTGAAATTTTTTATCTTTAATCGCGCCGGTCGAATGACACTTGAAACAATTTTGCGCTTCGGGCATCGGAATTTCTCTGCCTATCGCGCTTTCGAGCGAGGTCGGAACTTGCTGCGGTTGTGCGACCGTAAAATCCAATCCTTTCAAGCCTCGGTAAAGCGTAACCCGCGATTCATAAAGCGCGCCGTTGTATTTGAATATGTAAACCTGTCCTTTTCTTCCTTCGCCGAAACTATACGAAATCGGAAAAGAGGTTTTGTTCTTGCCGTCGCTGACCGTGTAAATCACTTCATCGTTTTGTTTTTTGACTTCGTAAGTATATTCGCCGAGTTTGAAGGGTTTCGGAGGAAATTCTTCGAGCATTTTGCTGTCAACCGGCTGTAAAATCGCGTGCGCCATCGGCGTTTCGATCTGCGGCTTTTGCTCGACGTGGCATTCAACGCATTTTTGATTGCCGACGAATTCGATTCCTTCAATTTCTTTAGTCGGTCGCCAGTGAGCGAATAAATCATTCCCGGCAGAGCGGTCTTGAGCGCGTATCGAAAAGACGTTTCGCAGACAGAAAAATCCGCCGAAAACGAATGCGATCAAAATAAAAATCATTTTTAAAGTCTTCACTGCGAAACCGATTACTGATTAGTTTAACAAGGCGGTGTGAAAAAATAAATAAATTCAGCCTCATATTTTCTGCCGAGCGTCAGATTAATATTGTATGATTTAGAAAAAAAGTTTTTTTTCAGTAAATCCGGCAAAACATAAATTTATGAAATATCGCGGATCGGCAGAATCGGTTAAAGATTTCGGGAATTATTTTCGGCGCGAAATAGAGGACAGCAACGCGACAGATCACTGTCGCATTAGTTTTAAAAGTGAAAAATCCAATTAAAATCGCGGTGAATATTTTTAGTGTCTGTTCGATTTTGTTTCTGATTTTAGTTGTTGCGTCATCAGCGCGAGCAACTGTTTTTTTCGTTTCGACCGACGGCAGTGACAATAACGCGGGAACGATGAGCGCACCGTTTGCGACGATTCAAAAAGCGGCGGACGCGGCGGGCGCGGGCGACACGGTGAAAGTTTTAGCGGGAACTTACGCGCCGCAAAATGCCGCGCCGAATCGCGGAATGATTTTTTTCCGGCGTTCCGGCACGAGCGACAGTCCAATCGTGTTTGAAGCCGTCGGCAACGTCGTCGTCAAAGGCGACGGCGGCGTGGCAAATTTCGGCGGAATTTTTGAAATTAATGGCGAACGCGCCGATTCCGCGCCGATTCACGATATTGTCATTCGCAGTTTTCGTTTAGAAAATTCCGCGTGGTTCGGCATCAAAATTTATAAAGCGAAAAATATTCGCGTCGAAAATAATTACACATACGACACCGGCGGTTCGGGAATTTTAGCTTTACAAAGTCAAAATATCAACGTGCAAAATAACACGCTCGAACGCGCCTGTGTTTCGCCCGACACGACGATTGACACGCAGGAAATCATTTCGCTTTCGGACGTTGATAATTTTGAAATCAGCGGCAATTACATTTTCAACGGCGGCACCACGAACGGCGGAAACGGCGGCGAAGGCATTGACGCAAAAACCGGCTCGAAGAACGGCGTGATTCATCACAACACGGTTCACGATTTAATTCGGCTCGGAATTTACGTTGACAGTTGGGATCGCGTCGTCGAGAACATTGACGTTTACGCCAATCGCGTTTACCGCTGCGCCGACGGAATTGCCGTTTCGTCGGAAAACGGCGGCACGGCGCGGCAAATCAGGATTTTCAATAACGTGCTTTACGACAACCGCGACAACGGCGTAATCATTTCGGCGTGGGCGGCGAACGGCGCGCGCGAGAACATCGAAATTATCAACAATACGATTGTCAATAACGGCGTTCACGTCGAAAATCAATACGATTACGGCGGCGGCGTTTCAATCGAATCCGCCAATGCGCGAAGTGTAATTATTCGCAACAATATTTTCAGCCGCAACAAGCTCTGGCAGATTTTAGTCAATGATCGGGCGGCGAAGATTATGATTGACCATAATTTATTTGACGCTTTTCGCGGTTACGCCGGCAAAAATCAGCGCGAGCAAAGAGGAAAAATTTACATTCAAGCCGATCCGCAATTCGTTGATGCGGGCAACGGAAACTTCAAATTAAAATTAACGAGTCCGGCGATTGATCGCGGCAAAAGTTTGCGCGTGCCGAATAACGATTTCGACTCGAATCCGCGCCCGCAAGCGAACGGTTACGATCTCGGAGCGTTTGAAATGAACTAAAATTTTGTCTCGAAAAATCGCCGGAAAAATTTATTTCGTCAATCTGAACATCAAGACATCGTGCGACGGAACGGAAACTCTTAAAGCCGCGTCGGTCGTTCCCGAATCTTTTTTCATCCATAAATCGCGGACTTTATAAGTCGTTTTTTTCGCGTCGAATTGATTGTTTGAAAAATCGTCTTTGATAAAATTTTCCTTCCAATCGAAATTGACGTTTTTGATTTCTTTGCCGCGATTTAAAAAGCAAAACGCCCAATCGCCGTTCGCCAAAGGCTTTGCCCAAAGTTCCAAATCGTCTTCGCTCGTTGCGGGAAAACCCTGAATACCCAAAGCATCCTGATCAACGGCGATGACTTCTTTGTTCGTTAAAATTTCCCGGGTTTCCTTCGTCATTTTCCGCAGATCGTTGCCGGCAATCAGCGGCGCGGCAAGCATCGCCCACATCGAAAAATGTGCGCGATCCTCATTCAGAGTCATTCCGTTGCCGACTTCCATCATATCGGGATCGTTCCAGTTTCCGGGTTTGGCGTGAACGCGCAAGCCTTTTTGCTTGTCCAAAATCCGCATAATTCCGAAGCTCGACCAAGTTCCGTGATTTTCTTCACAGTCCCAGCAATGCGTAATATCGCCGGTCGTGCGCCACAAATGCCCGATTGTTTTCGCCCATTCCCAAGGTTTATTGTCGCCCCATTCACAGACGCTGAAAACGATTGGACGCTTTGCCGCGTAAAGCGCGTCGCGCATCGTCGTATATGCGCCGACGGGATTTAAGCCATCGCTGTTGCACCAATCGTATTTCAAATAATCAACGCCCCAACTCGCATAAGTCTGCGCGTCTTGATATTCGTGTCCGCGACTGCCGGGTTTGCCGCCGCACGTTTTCGCGCCGACATCCGAATAAATTCCGAACTTCAAGCCTTTGCCGTGAAGATAATCGCCCAATGCTTTCATTCCCGACGGAAAATGCTGCGCGTTCGGCTGAATAAGTCCATTCGCATCGCGCTCGCCGTGCCAGCAATCGTCAATCACGACGTATTGATAACCCGCATCCTTCATCCCGCTCGAAACGATTCGGTCGGCGGTTTCGCGGATTAATTTTTCGTCAACCTGACAGCCGAAGCCGTTCCAACTGTTCCAGCCCATCGGCGGTGTCAGCGCGAGATTTTCAAAACGCTGTAAATAAACCGTCCGCGCGGCGAATAAAATCACGCCGCAAATTACAACGAAGCGAATGTCCGCGATTTTTTTCATTATTTCCGCGAGTTGGCGGCTTCCGCTTTGACGGCTTCGCTTAATTTCATAACTTTCTGTAAATCCGCTTTCGTTTTTTCCGCCGCCGACGGCTCGACGGTTCGCAGATTTTGAAACATCGGACTCGAAATAACACCGGCAACCGCATCGTCCAATTCAATCAGCAAACTTCGCAGACTTTTTCTCGCCAACGGCTTTTCAGCGTCTTTTTTCACTTCCGTAT
>CAXTMQ010000246.1:0-1431 GCA_964245305.1 uncultured Pyrinomonadaceae bacterium | reverse complement strand
GCTTTTTCTCGACGTTTTTTTCTTCCGTCGCCGGCGCAGTTGTCGGCGGCGCGGGAAAAAGATTCGCATTCAAGCGAACGGCGTTTTTACTAATTTCTGTCGAAAGACTGTTGATTTTCGCGTAGTCAACATTTTTGCCGTCGCCGTAGGCAGTCATTATCGCCGCCTGCGAATTCTGCATTGATTCGTAATCTTCCTTGATTTGCGGATAAACTTCGGCGAGCGCGTCCTTCGCCGGTTCGGGCGCAGCGGGCGCGGTCATCACTTGAACTACAGTCGTCTTTTTCTTACTTTTCTTTTTATTATTTTTATTCGCTTCGTCTTCTTTTTTCGTCTCGCGGTCAATGCGCTCTAATTCGTTCGACCGTCCTTTGACGTTCGTATCGCGCAAATCTTTGTCGCCCGAAACCGGCGTGACCTGCGTGTAGACGCTCAAATTAACCGAAAATACGAAAGCCGATAAAATCAACAATTTTTTCATTGTGAAAATCTCCCTCAATTCATCAAAATTATTTGTAAATTTTTCAGCGCGAAACGTAATCGCTCGCGTTTGTCACGCCTTTGCTCTGCGTAACGGTCAAGATGCGGTTCGGCGCAAAGTCTTTAATCGTTTCCGTTTTGCCGTCGCTCCAGCGAACTTCGATTGACTGAATTTTTTCGTCCGCGCCGAATCCGAAATGAAGTCGAAAATCGTTCTGCGAAAGATAACTCGCGCCGGCTTCGACTTCCTGCATTAATTTTCGCTTGTCGGTTTTCAGCGTTACACGCGCCCCGATTGCATTTTTATTAGTTCCGTTTTGAACTAATTTGAAGTCTATTCGTTGATTTTTGTTGTCTGTCGTATTCAATAAAACGGTCGGCGGCTCACCCAAATTCGTCACGACGACATCAATTAAACCATCGTTGTTCAAATCGCCGAACGCCGCGCCGCGTCTCGATTTTAGCGGCAGATTCTGCAATCCCGAATCTTTGGTTAAATCTTCAAATTTGCCGTCGCCCGTATTGCGATGAAGCAGAAAATGCTGGCGAAAACCTTCCTGCGTCGGGCTTTTGGCAAACTCGATTTGCGGGTAGACGTGTCCGTTGACGACAAACAAATCAAGCAAACCGTCATTATCGAAATCTACCAACCCCGTTCCCCAACCGACGAGCGGCTTGCCTGCCTGCGCGACTTTTGCTTCAAACCCGACATCTAAAAAACCTTTCGCGCCTAAGTTTCGATAAAGCGCGTTCGGTTCGTTGTCGAAATTCGTGACGAACATATCGAGCAAACCATCGTTGTCATAATCGCCCCACGCCACGCCCATCGAACCTTGTTCCACGCCCGCGCCGCTGCTCATAGATACGATGTTGAAGCGTATCTCATGCGTGGAAACGTGCGAGACGTTGATGCCGCTCGCTTACGAAAAAACTTTGAAAGAAATCGAGGAG
>CAXTMQ010000245.1:0-7375 GCA_964245305.1 uncultured Pyrinomonadaceae bacterium | reverse complement strand
GCATTCAGACAGCTTAATTTCATCTCGCGTCTTTACGCAACTGAAAACTGCTATAGAGGAAATCAAACTTGCGGTCGCGGAGAAGTTGAGCGAAAAAAGCGAACAGATGACGGGCGAGTTGGAGCGCGAAAAAACCATTCTCAAAACGCTCGACGAATTTTATAAAAACGAAAGCGGCGCGGAAAAAGAAAAGCTCGCGCCCGTTTTCAGCGCGGCGGAACTCGCTGAAATTGAATCGTTCGCTTTTGAGTTAAAAAATGCGGAAATTTATCGGGAAAATTGGCAGCACCAGAAGGAGTTTATAAATCGCGCCGCCGGTGATAACTCTGATACGTCGAAAAATATCGAAGTCATCGTTGAAGCGAAGCAAAAAACCATTGCCGGTCGCGCCGTCGCCCGCGAGATAATGTGCGAAACGGAAACCGCCCGCGCCAAAGATTAACTTGCGGCTTTCCAGAAGAATAAAATCTTTCAAAAGTTCGAGATTAGCGACGCGAAAACCGGCACGGCAAAATTCGTTTCACTAAAAGAAGTTGAATTCGATTCACGCGGCTCGATTTTAGACCAAACGCTCGAATATTTTACGGAGAACCGCGAAAAGCGGCGGACGCGGCACGGGCTTGAAAAAATAATTAAAGAGAAAGAATCTGACTTAAAAGAAAATCTAAAATTGGCGCGGGAATTGTTGAAAATCGCTGGCGCGGAAACCAATGATTACAAACAGAAATCTTTTTTCGGAGCGGTCAAATACACCCGCGCGCCCGTTTTCACGCCAAAAGAATTGATGACACTCGAACTCAGAATCAGACAGACCGATAACAAATCCGAAGCTACGAAACTGCGAAAAATTCTCAGCTCCGCCGATTACGAACAGGCGAAAAATTTATCGGCGATTTTGGCGAGCGTCGCGGGCGAAAGTGAATTCTCTAAACTTACGGAACAGCAATCAAATAAAAGAGCAAATCAAAATTCAATCTGCTGCTAAAACGGAAGGAGGGACAGAAAGGAATCGGACCGAAACTTCAGAGAACAAAGTCCGCGTTGAACCAGAAGTAAAATGTGCAAGCAAGATTGAAAACCTTCCTCAAGAAAGAGAAAGATAAATTCAAATGGATTGCCGATAATTGGGGTTTAAATCAAGTTATTAATTTAATACAAGATAGCCGCATTTTTACTTTTATCAAATGCTAAAGCCGGCTTTTGTCTCTGATAAAAATACTCAAAAGTAATAGCAGAAAAGATGTATGGTCGGATGTCTCAGCTACTCAGTCTAATAACCTTCGGTTTGTTCATTCAACCACTGGTCAGTTTCTTCTTTAGTTGGTTCGCGCCCTAGTTTTTCGCGCAGACGTTCGCGCGCAATAGATTGTTCTTCGCGCACTAACGCTTCCAAAGACGAATCATTTTCCGGCGGCGCGTCGGTTGCGCTTGCCGGTAATTCGCCGGATGTTTTCTCGACTGAATTTTTATCGTTCATACTTTTTAATTTTCAAACGTCTCGCTATAAACCGGCTTTTTTGACGGCAGCAGATATAACAAAGTCAGCCCGACGCAAATCGCTAATCCTAGAATTGAATTCCACAGCGAAATCAAAAGTGCCGAAAAATAGATTATATCAATAATCAGAAATTTCCGCGTCAGATACGCGACAAACTGAGGATTGAGATTTTTGTCAATCAGGCGAAATTTTCGGCTCTCGTAAAACCAGATTAGAAACCAGCCGAACGCTGGCAGAGCCAGTCCCAGCGTGTAAAAAAAAAACGCCGCGTGTCGGTTGTGTTCGTCTGTTAAATATTCGCCTAAAACCGCCGTTGGAAACGGCACGAAGGCAATGCACATCAAAAAAAAGACGTTGAGCAGCCCAAAAATATGATCGGTTTTCTTAAAAAGCCCGAAAAGATAATGATGATTGACCCAATAAATGCCAATCATCAGAAAACTCAAAACGTAGACGAAATAATGCGACCACAGATTAAACAACGCCGCGCCTAAGCCGGTTGCGCCGTCCGCGCCGTGCAGTTGCGGAACTTTAATTTCGATAATCAGAAGCGTAATAGCGATGGCTAAAACGCCGTCGCTGAAAAACTCGATTCGTTTGGTGCTTAGTTCGCTCTGTGTTTCCGTTCCGTTCATAGGCTTTTTGCGACTTGTTCAAGTCAAAAATCAAAGCGCGGCGAATTGCGACCGATTGCCGAGCGACGTTCCCATCTCTCTTAAATAATTTCCCAATTCAAGCTGCGACGACTGCCAGCTTTTGAGCGCGGCGACGACATCAGAATCGTAATTTCTAATTGCTTCGGCTAGTGCCATTGCATTGTTAGCCGCTTTGGAAGTACTTGCCGCCGTGTGCGGACGCAGAACAAATGCCGCATCGCCAATCAGACAGACGCGCCCGAAAGCCATTTGCGGAACGGACAAATCATAAATCGGCTGAATGAATGGCTCTTTTGTGCAGTCGAATAACTGTTGAAATGCTTCCGGCAGAAAATCCTTGGCAACAATCCGTTGTTTTTCAATGAGTTCTTGCGGAACAGTCCCTTGCGGAACGGAGTAATCGCGGAAAACGCCGGTCTTATCGGTCAGCGCGGCGCGCAGTTCATTTTCCGGGATATTCCAATACCAAACCCAATTAAGCCGCCGTTTGCCTTCTGCCAATTCGCCGTTTTCACCCGGAATCAGATAACAAAGAATGTGAGAATTACGTCCCTGATAAAAGGTAAATTTATTTTTGAAAACTTCATTGATTGCCGGTTCTAAATCCGATTCATTGACCAGACCGCGCCACGCGACATAACCGGCGTATTCGGGCATAACTTCGGGCAAAAGCTGGCGACGAATCGCGGAGTTTGCCCCGTCCGCGCCGACGAGCAAATCGCAAGAAACTTCGCGCCCATCCTCAAATTGCGCCGTTACGCCGTTTTCGTTTTGCTCGAAACTTTTTAGGCGGCTGGCGTGATGATAGTTTTCAGCAGGAAAAGCGTCCTTTAGTTGCCGGTAAATCGTATCCCACGAGGTCATCAGTTGGCGGCTGCGGTCTGCCATTGCCACGCTGCCGTCACGATTGAGATATTGCCGACTAAGTGAAGGAACGCTGACATCGCGTCTGGTAGCAATGCCCAAGCCTTCGAGAAGCTGCAAAACTTCCATCTGCACGACCAGCCCCGCGCCTCTGTCGCTCATCTCGCTTCGGGATTTTTCAAAAACTTCGACTTCCACGCCCACGCCGCGCAAGGCTAACGCCGCGCACAATCCGCCGAGCGAGCCGCCGATAACAGCCGCCCGCAAAACGTCTTTTTTATTGTCTGCTTGCATATTGTTTGACTCCGACTCCAGCCGTCGGTTTGATAACTAAAATAAGTTGCGGTCAGCTTCTTTCCGCTAAGTATTGATGAACGAATGTTACCGCCATCGCGCCTTCGCCGACCGCCGAGGCGACTCGTTTGACCGAGTTGTGCCGCACGTCGCCGGCGGCGAACGAACCCGGAACGCTCGTCTCCAAATGAAACGGCGGGCGCGGCTGTTTCCAAACTTTGGGGAAATTCGGGTATTTCAACAAATCCTGTTTCGTAACCAGATAACCCGCCGCGTCCCGGATGATGGCGGTGTCTTTCGCCCATTCGGTGTTCGGCGCGCCGCCGATGCAGACGAAAAGACGGCTCGTTTCCGCTCGCCGAACGGTTTGATTGAGCGTGTCGGTGATTTCGATTTCCCGCAACGCTCCGTCTCCGTCGAGACCGGAAATTTTGGAATTAAAAAGAACTTCGACGTTGCTGTTTTCTTCGATACGGGTCAGCAGGTAATGTGAGAGCGACGCGGCTAGATTTTTGCCTCTCACGATCATCACGACTTTTTTCGCGTAGCGCGAAAAGTGCATTACGGCTTGCCCGGCTGAATTGCCGCCGCCGACTACATATACATTTTCATTAACGCACATCGGAGCTTCGCCAGCGCCAGCGCCGTAGTAAACGCCGCGATGCAGAAACTGATCTTCATTGCTGAGATTTAGCCGCCGATATTCGACGCCCGTCGTGCAGAGATTCGCCCGCGCCGTCATATGGCTGCCGTCCGCCATATCCGTGTAAATATGATTGTCTCTGAACTCGGATTTTACGCCTTCACGCATCAGCAAAATCTCGATGCCGAATTTTATCGCCTGCTGTCTGGCTCTTTCCGCCAGTTCCGCGCCGCTGATGCCGTTCGGAAATCCCATATAATTTTCAATCAGCGAACTCGTTCCGGCTTGACCGCCGACCGCCTGCCGCTCGACCAGCACGGTTCGCAGTCCTTCGGACGCGGCGTAAACCGCCGCGCTCAAACCGGCGGGACCCGCGCCGTAAATTGATAAATCGTATTCCTTGAATTTCGGCTGCGTAACCCAACCTAATTTGTCGGCGAGTTCGCGCACAGTAGGCGCGCTCAATCGGCTGCCGTCGGGAAATTCAATGATTGGAAGCTGCGCGTTTTTCAGCGTGGGCAGCCCGAGTTCTTGTTCGCAATCGGCATCGCAAGTTAATTCAACCCAATCAAATTCGACGACGCTGCGGCTCAAGAAGTCGCGGATGGCATAGGCTTCCGGCGAATTAAGCTGACCGAAAACCCGCACCTTATTTTTGCCCGCATCTGCTGTTAAGTTCTGCATTTTATTTTCCCTTGCGACCGTTAGATTTTATGCCGCTGCTACTGCGTCATTGGTCGCCTGCTCGAAAGCTCTGATAAATGTTTCGACCGATTGCGCTCCCGAAAACGAGACTCGGTTGTTAATGATGAAATTCGGAACGCCGTTAATTCGTAGTTCGCGCCCCTTCGCTTCGGAATTAAAATTCTCCAGTGCCGCCCAATGACGCTTTTCCGATTCGACGTAGCGCACGTGAATTTTATCAATAAAACGATGTTTGCCCTGCGTCGCTACCTTCGACTGCGCGTGGTTCGATTCGTCGGCGTGCACGTAATTTTCCTGCAAGGTCGTCAAAACCGCTTCCATTCCGGCATTGAGCTCGGCTTCATCGTTGCTGGCGCAGTATTTGGCGAGTAGAAATTCCAGCACGAAAGTCGGAACATTGGTGCCTTTTTTGATGCGGTGAAGTAAATCTTTGCGAACGAGTTTGCCGTCGAAAACTTGATTGAGTTTTACATCCAATGTGTTCGTAAAAAATCAAATTGTATAATCGGTTTGTAAATTTAATGTTCCGTAAGTGGTGAGGGTCGTCGGGTTCAAAGCCTTGACGGTAAATTTTCCTTCAAAATCCGAATCCATTCGCAGCACAATTTGGACTTGAGTTCCTTTTTCCAAAGTGACGGTCTGCATCGCCGGATTAACTCCCGCTCCCGCGCTCGGTTTGCCGACGACATTTCCCGCTTCGTCATAGGCTTCCACCAGAACCTCGATTTGCGGCGTAAACAAATCGTCCGTGTAAAACGAAACTTCCATCACCGGAAGCCTGGTCGTAATCTTTTTAGCACCGTTTTTGTAAGAAAGCTCAATTTTGATTTTCGCTTCTCTGATTTTTTGAATTGGTTGCAATTTAACGACGAGAACCGGCACGACGGCTTCCGGCAAGGATGCGCCGCCGTGAAAATATAAATAACCCTGCTTTGTATGGAGCCATACTGCGCGGCAGAGCGGCTTTGGCAAAATCACCGCGAATTCCTAATTTTTCAATCGGCAGAACAAGATTGTTATCATCCGTGCTGACTTCTCCGAACCATAAACGGTCGTGAGCGCAGATTTGCCAGTTGCCAATCGGTTTTTGGCAAACGTCGCCGGCTTCGGCTTAGGCATTGAGGAAAAAACCGTGATCGGCGGCGATGACCGCTTCGTTAAATTCGAGCGCGCGAAGCCGATGCAGTGCCGCCCGAATCAGTTTTAAAGTCTGCGGAATTAAGCCGAGAGTTGATTCGGGATTGTTTTCAAGCTGGCTGTCAATTTCCGTGCTTCGCAAAACGATTAATTCAACGGTCGGCGCGAGTTTCTGTCCCTGATTGACGAATTTACTCAACGTCATTTCGGCAAAACGGTCGCCAAATTTGCGGCGCAGAACATCCATTCTCTGCGCGACGTTCGTGACCGGCGCGTCGCCGAGCTTCGGCGTTAAGCTGCCGTTCACGCAGTCGAGCGATAAAGCGTTTTTCGCTTCGGGCAGCAGACTCGCCATCCCGATGACCGTTACCGTTGGAAGTTATGCGAAAGCCGTGTGCATTTCTAGGGGATTATCTTCAGCTATCGGCTTTTCGAGTTCGACACCGAGTTCGTATCGAAGGGCATCCACCATAAAAAAAGCGACTTTGTTTCCGCGGTCTTTTAAGCGTTCGCCGACAAAGCGGTCGAAAACGTCCGCGTTCACCAATTTTCCCGCCGGTGTCCATCCTTCGATTTCCAAGTGTTTGATGAAAACGCTCTGCACTTTCTTGCTCAGCCGACCGTATCTGGAACGCGCCTGACGGATAATTTCACGCATTAAATTATCGGGCGCGATTAAACTACTGATTGTTTGCTCAAATTCACGCTGCAAGCGGTCGGCTTCGCGCAGAGTTCCGACGTAAAAATCAATGAGCGCGGATTGCGAGCGCGAGTTTTCCGTTAAGCGCGTTTCGCAGTCTTCGCAGGTTTCGATCAGTTGCAGCGCGACGTTGATTAAAGACCACTGCGCCTGCGTTTCGCCGCGACCGTGCCAGATTGATTTTTCGCGGCGGCTGAGCATCTGCCGGGTCAAAGCGAAATCGGCGGTTTTGATGTCGCTGATGGCGCGGCTCAAAAATGACCTTTCTTCAAACGCAAAAGTGTCCTTCTCGCCTACATCTTCGATGTCCGCGCAAATTGCCGCAAGGTTTAATTCTTTTTCAACCTCAATCGCTCGTTCCAAATAAACCGCTTGTTTCTTCAGGTCGTGGCGGATGCTGTCTCATAAATCTTCGATGAACCAGCGCACTTCTTCGGCGGCGTGCGGCGCGGATTTTAGCGCGGCGGGCAATTCCTGCGGCAAATTGAAAGCGGATTCGCCGAATTTTTAACGGGAATATAAACTATCAAACCTTCGAGCGACGAATGCGGCTTGCCTAAAATCGTTAGTGTTTCGAGTGCCGTTTAGCGCGATTCGATGCTGCTTTCCGTCGCGTCAACGACGATGATTTTATCGCTCGCCATCGCCCGGCAAACTTCGCGGAAACACCCTTCCGGATCGTAAACCGCCAGGCAGGATTTCTGCATCAGGCGCGGTCTGAGAATCTGTTCGGTGATAAATTCGGTAAATTTCATTCTGCGAAAATATTATTTATTTCAGTTAGTAATTTTTTATCGCACATATTATTCAGGGCGAACTTCATTCGGGTATAAATCCGGGAACCAATAGCCCGCCGCCGCCGCCGGAAAGCCTAAGCG
>CAXTMQ010000244.1:639-7378 GCA_964245305.1 uncultured Pyrinomonadaceae bacterium | reverse complement strand
GCTTTACGAGCATTCCATTTGGTTATTTCCATTTTGTAATACTGCTCTTTCGGCGTTTGTGTCATCTTCCAAAACCTCCCGAATAATCTTCATTGCCTCCATCTCCTCTTTGATTTCCCGATAACACGCATAGTTTTCGTCAATCTGAATCAATCTCGCTTCCAAGACTCTGATTCGCTTGTCGAGAATTTTCTTAGCCTGTTTCAACTTCATCGCGCCTTTAGCTCGTGCCATAATTTATTTGCATAGTTTTAATTACTCAAACAAGTTCGCCGCGTAATGCTTCAAGTTCATCGCCAATTTCTTCGTAAAAATCCTGCAAACCGCTGTGCAACGCTATTTGAGCGTCATATTTATTTTTGCCGACAGCTATAATTTCGAAACCGAACTTCCCCGCGCCGAAATCGTCGTCAATTTTTAATTTGGCAGACGCGCCGACTTGTGTTCCGTCGTTTGTTATTACGCCGTATTGAATTTTCGTTTCGCTCATACAAAATCCTCTTCATTCCACGCCCTTGATTGAAACCCGTTTTCGCCGAACCGCCAGAATCGCGGCTCGCGTATCTTCGGCTGCGGAATGATGATCGTCCGGCACTCGCCCGCCGGAAGCTCGACGATTTGATGAATATGCGTCGCCTTGACCGAATGCACGGTTCCGGGCATCCGGCGAATCAACTCGCTTCGCCAAGAGCCGCCGGCGAGGGCGTAGTAAACCCGTTCGACGTAGCCGCCGCTTAAAACGTGCGACACGAAATCGAACGGGTGATCGTGAATCTCATCGGAGACGGACGTAAAATGATGCAGCACCGCATCGAATCCTAAATTTATTAAATGATGTTTCGTGAAATGCTCACTCATTCGTTCTTCGACAACGGTAATCATAATTTTTCCTCCGCGTTTTCGATTAATTCAAGTGCATGAATCTTTGCCGCCTTGCCGATCTTCAACCAACAGCCTTGTTTATTTCCGTCAATAGAAATCTTCGTTCCGTCGTGAAGAAATATCGCAAACGGATGCTCGCCGCCCCACACAGCTTTAATCGGACTTTCATCACGCCTCGCAATCTCGTTTTTCAGCCGCTCGTTTTCGGCGAGAAATTCGGCGTCTAACTTCCGACGCAGAATATTATTTTCTTCTTTGACGATTAGGAATTTACCTTTCCAATGTGTTACGTCAACAACTAATCTGCCTAGCCGTTCAACGTGTCGGCGGTTTTGATCACGCTGGTAATTCTGTAACCATTCGTAAGCCGATTTTATACACTCCAAATCTCTTTGCTGTGAACACATAACGCCGTGCTTATATTTGGTTGTATCAACGATTCCACATTCGTCGCATCTCATAAATTCTCAATCTCCCGTTTCAATTCGTTCAATTCGCCTAAGATATAACCGTAAGCAACGACTAAGCCTTTGAGATGTCTTTTCCTGCATCTATATTGAGCATTTTCAGCCTCCGCTTTCCGTCGCTCGATAATCTCGACGATTTTCGCTTTGTCGGTTTGGTCGCTCATAAATTCCTTTAATCAACGATTCGCGGTAAATTTTTACGCGGAATTCAAGTTTTCCCGCTAATACCTGCTCCGTTCGCCGTTCCGATTCCGTATTTGCCGGTTTTAATTCGGGTGAATACAAAGTTCGGCAGATTACCCGTCGCCGGAACGAATTTTTTGCAAATGCTCTTCGGTCGTTAAATTGCCTGTAAAATCAGGGTCGCATCCGAAAAACGCATCAATGTCGCCTTCGCGGTATTCGTGTTTATCGGTTTCGCGCTCCGCGTTTTCCTTGTCGGCATCTGCCGAACAATTCAACGGAACGGAGGGCGAAACAGCGACTTTGTTATTTGGCTTGTCTTTCATAGGTTTAGTTGCGTGCGGCGGTTTCGCCCCGTTCATCTCAGCCGTTCGGCGTTTCAATTTTTACTTGCAACGTCAATTCTAATTTGAATTTCAGTATGATGGCGACACGGGGCTTCGACAAAACAACAATCTGTTATACCGATTTGTTTTTCATCTTGAAAAAGTCTTTTGAGCCAAACATATTCGCCAAAATCATTAACGACTTTTGTGTCAGGCTTCCAACTAAGTGCTTCAATTATTGATTGCGGATCATCAAACATTTTTCTCCCGCCGCGAGTGCCGCCAAACAAATTGCCATCGGCGCGGAAGAAGTACAATCGCTTTCCTGAAAAACGCCTTCTTTGGGATAAACCACGCACCACCATTCGCCCGTTTCGTTCGAGCCGTTCACGGAAACCATATTACCGCCGGTCATCAATTTTTCAACGACTTTCCACGCGGCGGCGATGTCGGTTGAATAATCGGGAATGCGATCTGATACGGGCGGCTCATTACCGATTGCCGGAACATATTTTCCCAAATCAACCATATCCCTCGTGTAATTGTCGTTTCCGCGTAAAAACCTGAGTTTGTTGCCGGGTACGCCTTCTACAAACCCGTCGGATAAGACATACCACTTCGCGCCGAATATCTTCTCGTGAATCAGCTCGTTTATATTTTCCATCTCTCTATTTTCCATCGCTTCTCCCGCGCCCGAAGCCGGACAATTGTTTAGTTTTCCTCTGTTTGATAACACTCGTCGCAAATAAAATTAGCTTCCATTTCAGCAACAAGTTCAAAGTTGCCATCGTCCAATTCAGGAACGTCTCTGCGCTGCTTTGACCGCGCCCAAGCAATATCATCGTAAGCCGCGCCGCACATTTCGCAGAAAGTAAATCCGCTTTCGCACTCTTCGCAGATAAGCGTTTCGATTTCGCCGCCGATGCCGTTGTTTCCGTCGCCGGAAACTTTGCGAATTATTTCAACATTATTCGCGGAAGAACAGTAGTTACATTGCATAATTTCCATCTCTCTATTTTCCGGCATTCAAAACATTTCAATCCTGACAGAATTCTCAACAAGTCGGCGAACGATCGCGCCGCCGAACCGTTCATCGGCTCGCTCGAAATGCTCAACCAGTTTCGTCAGCGTCAAATTGGTCGTAACGACAATTTGATGGTTAAAAGCGTAAATCGCGTCCGACAATTCAAACAGTTGTTCCGCCGCGTATTCGGTCGGCTTGGCTTTGTCAATATCGTCAATAAAAATCGAATAGCGCGTATGGTCTTGCCGCAAATCTCCGGCGGAAATGCGCGGATAAACGGGTTTTTCGCCGTTTATCGAATCCTGAATAAACTTTCGATATTCGTTCAACAATTCCGACAGCGTGCAGAATACCGTCCGCCGGTCGTTCATCACGGCTTCGCGGTAAAGCGTCCACATCATCAAAGTCTTGCCCGAACCGAACCGACCGGCGAAAAAGAAATTACCGCTCCGGTCGGCTTTGATTTTAGCGACGGCTTCGGCTTGCTGCGCGTGTTTCGCCGAATTCGGCTGCAAAGAATCAATCGAAACGTCTTTGAACACGGGCGGAATCATCGCCAACTTTTTGCGGCGCGTTTTTTCAAGGCGGCAGACGCACGGGCGGGCGAAGGTGTAGCCGTTTTCCTTGACCGAAACCATTCCCGACGGCGAATCGTTGCAAATCGCGCACTCGAATTCAGGGACTGATTCCGAGCCAAGCGAGAGTTTCCGCATCAGTTCTTGGATTGTCGGCTTGAGCGGCTGCGCCGCTTTTGGCGTTTCCACGAGCGTTAGGTTTGTTTGTGTTTTGACTGCTTCCATTTCCGTTTTCTTTTGCCAAAATCAATTCATCGTATTTGTTGCACAATTTCCCGACCGACTGTGGGCGGTAGTCATTTTCCGCCCAAAATTCCACCGCTTGTCTCCAAATTGTTCCGTCGCGGACGCGCTTCAAAATTGTTTCTTGTAAAAATATCGGCATATCGTAGTTCGGGAAATAATTTTTGTGAGTTTGGAGAAAACCGTTTTCACTTACCGGCGAAAAAGGTCGCGCGCGCGCCTCACTCTTTTTCTCTTCTAATTTCTCTTGAATTCCTATATTTCTCTTATCCTTATATGGAGTCGGATTTCCGACTGAGAAATCACCCGTTTGAGTCGGATTTCCGACTGACGAGTCGGATTTCCGACTGAGAATCGCGCTTTCGAGTCGGATTTCCGACTGAACATCATCGTCTTGAGTCGGATTTCCGACTGAGAAAGTTTTCAGGATTTTGATATTGAAAAGTCCGTCGTCGCTAATCCAGCCGCGCTTGATTAAACTCTTGCGGGCTTCGCACACGCCGTTGCGCGAGCGGAAAATTTCTTCCGCCGTTTCCGCGTCGGGACAATTCCACGCCTGCGAGTTCGCGCGCGAAAAGTAATATTGAAATACGTCCTTTTCAATCGGCGATAAGCCGGCGGCGTTCGCTTCCTTTATGAATTGTCTGACTTCGGTGTGCTGCATTTAACCAAATTTTGAAATCGCCCAATCGGTCACTTTTCTCTGTTTTCTCGTCTGACAGTCGCGGCAGATATGCACGTATTTCTTTGCGCGGAAATTCGCCGTCCAGCCTTCGTTGAAAAAACCTCTGCCTCTGTCCGCACCATACGCGATAGACGTTGTTCCGCATTTGTCGCAGATTATTTTGTCGTATCGCCGGTTGAAATCTTCGCCGCTTTCGTATGCCATTTTCCTTTTATCCGTCAGCGTTAAAAATTAGCCAATAATCTCTCTGACTCGCCGCTCCTTAACTTCGACCAGCCCGCCCATATTTCGTTTACGCATAAATTGTCTGGCTTCTTCGGCTCGCTCTTCGGCAAATTTGCGGTCGCGCTTCGTATCAATCGTTTCGCTCTTGTCCGCGCCGCTGTGAACAATCACGTCGAAATAATCGGCGAACTCAACGCGGATGTTTTCAACGACCGAGCGCGCCTTGTAAGCGTCGCTCAAAGTTGATTCGCCGTTTTCGATTTTCGACCACAGATAGCGGTTGCAGCCGAAACTTTCCGCGCAAAATTTTACGTCCAAGTTTTTTTCGTCGCGCGTTCGGCGAATCTCCGCGCCGATTTCGATAATCGCTTTCTTTTCTTCGGAGATCGCGCCAATCGCGCCGCACGTGCCGCACGGTTGCCAGCCGGAGAGCGCGACGGGGAAACAGGCGTTCCATCGTTTCTTCTTGCCGTCGCATTTTGGGCAAATTATTTCGCTCATTCTTTTATCCGTCACTGTTAAAAATTAAGCGGTTGATTGTTCGATTATCCGGCAAGTTCGTTTTGTAAATCGTCGCCGTCGCAACCGGAAATAAATTCCGAGTCCAACAACCCGTCAATCGGTTTGCCCGATTCGCCGCCGAGTTCGAGAAATAGCCGGTACGCCAAAGCAAATGCCGTATCTTCCTCGTATTTGTCTTTGCGATAATTCAAAGCCAAGTTTTTCGCCTGACTCCACTTGCCCGGATATTCGCGGATTTTCAGACCGCGTTCTAAAGCCATTTCGTCGGTCGTTTTCATAATTTTTATCCTTTCATCTCGCTCGATTCGCGGGCGGCGGTAGAAAACGGAAATTAAATCTATGAAATCTCCCCAGCTTCCAGCGGATCAATAAATTTCCATTTGCCGTCTGCCGTTCTTACGGCATCGGGACATTCTTCCATTGCGTTTTCCATTTCAATCGCCAAAGTTGAAATATCGTCAAACACTTGCTGCATCGTGCGAAAATTGACGTTTATATTCGCGTCCCGTGCGGTGCGAATAAGATTTATTTCTCCTAAATCATACTTGTCCATTAATTTAAAAATCTCGAAAACGACTTTCCGAAATTCGGGCATATTTTCTTGTGATATTTGCGGCATAAATTTAAAAACAAAAACCCTCGTAATTCCGTCGGCGGCGTTAATTGTCTAGAAAAACGTCGAAGCCGACCTCATTACGAGGGCAGTTGCAATAGTAGAATTCGAGTTGTAAAAAGTCAAATCGGCGGCAGTTCTGCCAGCCTATTCGACGTTTTTCTAGACTCTGTAATTTTACTACAATCATCATACTTTGTAAACACTAAAATTCACTTTTCGCCCTTTATTTTATTGCTCAAAACGGAATATCTTCGTTCGACGGCGGCAACATTTCCCGCGCTTCATTCGCCATTCCGATCAATTCATCGTCCGGCGCGTTTTCCGATACGTCCAAACCTTTCGGCAAAAAGTTAATCTTGTCGGCGCGGACTTCGAGCGTCGTTCGCTTGTTGCCGTCTCTGTCCGTCCATTCGTCGGGCGATAATTCGCCGGAGACGTAGATCGTCGAACCTTTCACGAAATACATTGAGGCGAACTCGGCGAGCCGCCCGAAAGCGACGACGCGAAACCACACGGCTTTTCGCTCGCCGTCCTTATCGCGCCAGTCGGTGGCGACGCTGAATGTGGCGATTTTGGTTTTGTCGGTTTGTCTGACTTCGACATCTCTGCCGAGTCTGCCGACGATGTTAATTTGATTAAAACTCATTATTTATTTTCCTTTTGACTTTGTTAATCTTTCCAACTGCTCTTTATAAGCCGTGCCGAGTTCGCGGATTTCCTCGTCGGACATTTTCGACAAATCTTCTTTTTCGACCTTGCCGCCGAGTTCGACGATGTTTGATTTGATTAAGCCGATCCGTTCAATCATCTGCTCGCGCAAAGGTTTCGCTTTCGGCTCGGATTCGCGCGCGATTTCCTTTTGCTCGTCGGATAATTCCATTCGCCAAAGCTCACGACCCAAGCCGTGCGATTCGGCGGCGCGGCGAAGCCCCTGCGCGTAGGCGTTGCTGGCGGTGTCGCCGTAGCCGCGCAAGTTCGCGCTTTCCAAACC
>CAXTMQ010000244.1:336-629 GCA_964245305.1 uncultured Pyrinomonadaceae bacterium | reverse complement strand
GGATAATTAACGATACGATCATCACGAAATTGTCACCGCAGATGTGCGTTGATTTGATAATCGCTTCCCAGTGATTCGGCGAAATCCGCTCGTCGAGAATGTCCTTGATGTCGGTAATGTTGACGAAGTTGATTTTCGCGCCGCCCTGCGTCTTTTGACTGATGTATTTTTTATCAATCGGTTTCTTCAACCGGCGTTTTATTTCACCGTAATTTAATAATTCGTCGCTCATAAATCTCTCAATTTCCTTCTCCGGTTATTCTTCCGATTCGCCGCCTTTCGGCATTCTCTGC
>CAXTMQ010000244.1:0-326 GCA_964245305.1 uncultured Pyrinomonadaceae bacterium | reverse complement strand
CGACTGATCGATTGATTCGTTTGAAAAGATTTTTTTTGGTATTCATAATTTTTCGCACTCCCGGCTTTCGATGAAAAAAGTTACACGCAGATTTTTGCCCGCCTGTGAAATCTCACTAATTGAGACGCTTGTTTTTGCGCCTAAATCTTTTCCAACCGACACCAACATTGATTCGACATTTTTAATTGCTTTCCACACCGTCGCCGCTTTAAGCAAATCGCCTTCAAAGCCGATTTGCATTGTAAAAGTTTGTTTTTCGGCTAACTTTGTGGATATTTCAAAAGTATTTTCAGTACCGCAGTTGCAGCATTTTACGGTTGCCATAA
>CAXTMQ010000243.1:0-7406 GCA_964245305.1 uncultured Pyrinomonadaceae bacterium | reverse complement strand
GCTTCGTCGGAATTTAATCTGATAAAAGAGAAAATTTCAGATGCCTTAATTTAAAGATGAATGAGAAAATAAAAATCGGCATTTTTGGCGGTTCGGGTTACGGCGGCAGCGAGCTTTTGCGGATTTTGCTGTTTCACCCGAACGCGGAAATCGTAAAGGTTACGGCGAACGAACACGCCGGAAAAGCGGTCGCCGATGTGCATAAAAATTTGTTTGGGATTACGGATTTAAGATTTGAAACTGCGCCCGAAGATTTATCAACGCTCGAAAATGTTGATGTCGCGTTTTTCGCTTTGCCGCACGGTCAGGCGTTGAATCTGATTCCGCAACTTCCCGCAAATGTGAAAACGATTGATTTGTCGGGCGATTTTAGAATTGACGACGCGGACGTTTTCAAACAGTTTTACAAACTCGAACACACCGCCGCCGAATTGCAGAAACGATTCGTTTACGGTTTGACCGAAACGAATCGTGAAAAAATCAAAACGGCGAAATACGTCGCCAATCCGGGCTGTTTTGCGACGGCGACTTTGCTCGCGCTCGCGCCGATGGTGAAAAGCGGTTTGCTGACGGGAAAAATTATCGTTGACGCGAAAACCGGATCGAGCGGTTCGGGCGCGAAGGCGGCGGCGAACACGCATCATCCGCAGCGCGCTAATTCGTTCTACGCTTACAAACCTTTTCAGCACCAGCACGTTCCCGAAATCGAACGGCATCTGCGCGAAGTCGGAAAGTTTGAAAACGAACTCGTTTTTATGACGCATTCGCTTCCCGTTTCGCGCGGCATTTTCGCGTCTGCTTATTTGGAAACGACCAATCTTTTGACGAACGAAGACGTGCGAAATATTTACGAACATTTTTATCATCCGAAAGGCGCGAACGAAACGGATTCGTTTTTCATCCGCCTCGTTGACGGCTCGCCGGATATAAATTGGGTAAAGACGACGAACTTTTGCGACATCGCGGCACATTCAAACGGCAAGCAAATTGCGGTTTTCGCGGCAATTGATAATTTGGTGAAAGGCGCGGCGGGGCAAGCGGTGCAGAATATGAATCTGATGTTCGGTTTGGATGAGCGAACTGGCTTAAATTTGGTTGGAACAAATCCGTAGGACAAATTTAACAGGGGTTTAGAAGATGAAAGAGATAATCAAATTTTAAAAAATCATTCTCATTCCTTTTATCCCTTTCAATTTTCTTCGTAAAATAAGTTTATGAATACAGAATTTGAAAATGGACACGGCGCGTTGACCGATGCGACCAGACAAAAATTGAAAGGTGTGAGCAAGGCTTTTTTGCGGCTTCATAAAATTTTGCTCGATGCGGCGAAAGCCGAATATGAAGCGAAAAACGGTGTGATTGCGAACGCTAATGTTTATTTACAGTTGGTGATTGACGATCCGCATTTCGCGTGGCTTCGGAAGATTTCTTCGCTCGTCGCGCTGCTCGATGAAGCGAATTCCCTGCGTCGTCCGGCGAGCGAATCAGAGGCGCAAGCGTTATTGAACGAAGCAAAATTACTATTTGATTTCAAAGACGCGGACGAAAATTTTAACGACAAACTGCAAACCGCTTTGCAGAATAATAAAGACGCGGTTGCCGGATTGAATGATGTGAAAAATCATCTCGATTGATTTTAAGAAAAAAGCGATGCGATTGATAAAAGTTTATCTTTTTTTGTTTGTGATGCTGTTTGCGCTGTCGGCGCGGGCGCAAACCGCTTACACGCGCATCGGCTTGTGGCAAAAAGAAGTTGATGCATTTCTCGAAGCCGACAAAAAAGAATTCCCGCCGAAGAACGCCGTGCTGCTCATCGGAAGTTCGAGCTTTCGGATGTGGACGAATTCGGCGCAGGCTTTTCCGAAATTTAAAACGATCAATCGCGGGTTCGGCGGAACCGAGTTTGAGGACGCGATTTATTACGCGAAAGACATCGTTTTGCCGTATAAACCGAAATTAATCCTCGTTTATGAAGGCGACAACGACATCGCTTCGGGAAAGTCGGTCGAACAGGTTTTTAAAGATTACAAAACTTTCGTCGCGCTCGTTCACAAATCTCTGCCGAAAACGCGCATCGCTTTTGTTTCGATCAAACCGAGTCCTTCGCGCGAAAATTTGTGGGACAAATTCAGACAATTAAACGCGCTCGTCAAAGCCGAAACGGAAAAGGATAAGCGGCTCGGCTTCGTAGATATTTGGAATCAGATGCTGACCGGAGACGGCAAAGCACGCGATGAACTTTATCTCGAAGACCGCTTGCATATGAAACCCGCCGGCTACGAAATCTGGCGCGACGCTTTAATGCCGATTATTGCAAAAGGCGTTAAAGGAAATTTCATATGAGAAGGTAATTAATCGCATATTTTTTTAACTCTCCATCAACTGTGTTCATCCGTAGAATCTGTGATTTCAATTTTTTAATTTTTCTGACGAATGACTGAAAAAAGCCTTCCTAAAATTCGTCTTGCCGAAATCGAAGACGCTGAACTGCTGGCGAAAATCGGCTGGCAGGCGTTTGACGAAGCCTTCGCCGATCATCCCGCAAATCATCCCGACGATATGCGGATTTATATGAACGAAGCGTTTTCGGCTCGAACGATTGCAAATGAATTGCAAGACGAAAAAACGGTTTACCTGCTCGCCGAAATCGAAGACGAAGCTGCCGGTTACGCGAAATTAAAATTCGATTCGCGCGAAGATTGCGTGGCGAGCGGAAAAACGCTTGAACTGTGCCGCCTTTACGCCCTCGACAAATTCATCGGTAAAGGCATCGGCAAATCTTTAATGCTCGATTTTTTGAAAATCGCAGCCGAAAAAAACTGCGATGTCGCGTGGCTCGGCGTTTGGGAATTTAATTTCCGGGCGCAAAAATTCTACGAAAAATTCGGCTTTGAAAAATGCGGCGAACACGTTTTCCAACTCGGAAACGATCCGCAAATTGATTGGGTAATGCAGAAGAAGATTTAGCCGCGAACAAACACGAAAGGAAACAAAAAATTTGTGAAAGATAACATCAGACTTCATCCGTCCAGCGTCAAAGGAAAATTTTGCGTTGATGTCAATTTTTGCGTAACCTGTTGCTGCTGTGAAGAAATCGCGCCGAACAATTTTAGACTCGAAAAAGAATCTGAAGACGATTACGGTGCTTATGTTTATAAACAACCTGAAAATGAACAGGAATTGAAACAATATGAAGAAGCCGTTTTTTGCTGTCCACTTGAAGCGGTTCGCAGTAACGGGGAATAAAATTGGTATCTGTTTTTTGTGCATATTCACGGCAGAATTATTATGAAATTTGAAGAAATCGAAAAATTGGAAGAACAATTTCAACTGGCGACTTACGCGAAAATGCACGTCGCGGTCGAAACGGGAAAAGGCTGTTGGGTGGAAACTTCGGACGGCGAAAAATATCTCGACCTCTACGGCGGACACGCGGTTTGCGCGACCGGACACGCGCATCCGCACGTTGTCGAAGCGTTGAAAAATCAAGCCGAAAAAGTTTTGTTTTATTCTAATCTCGTATATTCGGAAATTCGCGCAAAAGCGGCTGAAAAACTGGTTTCCGTCGCGCCTGATTCGATCACGAAAGCGTTCTTTTGCAATTCGGGAACGGAAGCGAACGAAAACGCGATGCGAATGGCGCGAATGACGACCAAACGCGAAAAAGTTATCACCTTTTCAGGCGGCTTTCACGGCAGAACGGCGGACGCGATTTCCGCGACTTTTTTGGGCAAATACCGCGAAATCGGCAAACCGAATGTTCCCGGTCACATCTGCGCGGAATTCGGAAACATCGAATCGGTGCGCGAGCTTGCGGACGATGAAATTGCCGCAATTATGCTCGAACCGATTCAATCAATGGCGGGCGTAACTGAAGCCGACCCGAAATTTTTCCGCGAACTGCGACAAATTTGCGACGATCACGGAATCGTTTTAATTTTCGACGAAGTGCAGACCGGAATCGGGCGCACGGGAAATTGGTTTTTCGGCGGTTCGGAATTAGCTGATGCAGTCGAACCCGACATTATTTCTTTAGCGAAAAGTTTGGGCAGCGGCGTTCCGGTCGGCGCGTGTCTGGTCAATGAAAAAGTTTCGAGCGCGATCAAAACTAACGATCTGGGAACAACCTTTGGCGGCGGAATGCTGGCGATGGCGGCAGTCGTCGCTACACTCGAAGCGATTGAAACGGATAAAATGATCGAAAATGCGCGAACGGTAGAAATCTATTTGCGCGAACGTCTTTCCGAAATTCCGAATGTCGTCAAACTGCACGGCAGAGGTTGTTTGCTGGGAATCGAATTTTCGGAAAACTGCAAAACGTTTCACGCGAAATTGCTGGAAGATAAAATCATTACCGGAACTTCGAGCAATCCGAACGTCTTGCGTTTGCTTCCGCCTTTGTGCGTCAAAATGGAAGAAATTGATTTGCTGATCGAGGCGTTAAATTAATTTAACGAGTTGAAATTTTCAATTGATTTCTTCGCGGCAAATCATAAATTTCCGGCAACGCGCGGAATCGCAAAATAGATTTTTATTTCATCGCAATCGCCGCGTAGATGTCGCCGCCGAAAGCGGATTTTCTCGAGTTGATTTTTTCGATTGACGAATAATTTAGTTCGCCGAAAAGCCTCGTCAAATTTTGAAAATCAATCGGAAACGGAACCCAGTGATTCGGCTGTCTGTTTTCATATTCGACGATCAAAAAACGCTTCGTAGATTTTTCGATCCGGCGCAAAAATGCCTTTTTATCTTTGACGAAATGCAGCGAATTCGCCATCAAAATGCCGTCCGCCGTCAGCAATTCTGAATCAATATCGATAAAATCGCGTTTGATTTTTTCGATGTTGACGTTGTTATAATTTTCGGGAATTTTCGTTAAACTTTTTTCGTTTTTATCAATCGCGTAAATTAAACTTTCCGGCGCGAGCAATTCCGCCAGCGCAAGCGTAAATGTTCCTGAACCGCAGCCTAAATCGCACCAAATCTCCTTTCGCGCAGGCGAAAAACTTTTGTGGTTTATCAATTCGACTGCCTGTTCAATTCGCATCAACTTTTGCCGATTTTTGGTATTTTCCGCTCGATATTCCAAACAGCCGTTCATTATAGCAACTTCTCCAAAATAACCGGCAGTTCTTCAATGAACATAATCTGAAAAACCGAGCCGCATTTTTTTAATTGACATATAACGATATATCGTGATACATATAATTCTATTGCAATGAAATGATAAGTTTCATTGAAAAAATTTAGAAAAGAGGTAAAGATAAATGTTTGGAAGACACAAATTTATGTTCGGGCGCGGCGGATGCGGTCCCGGTTTCAGAGGTGAATTTATGCGAATGCGGCGCGGCGATATTAAGTTTCTGCTTTTGGAAATCTTAAAAGACAATCCGAAACACGGTTACGAAATTATCAGCGATCTCGAATCGAAAAGCGGCGGTTATCGTCCGAGCGCGGGTTCGGTTTATCCGACTTTACAAATGTTGGAAGAAGGCGGTTATCTGACCGGCGAACAAATTGAAGGCAAAAAGGTTTACACGATTACAGACGAAGGATTGAAATTGTTGGAAGAGCGCGGCAAAACGGAAAATCCGTTCGCGGCGAATCCGAAAATGGCGCAAGCCTTCGAGGTTAAAAAATCTTTGATGAAATTCGGTTCGGCGGTGATGGACGGCGTGCGCGACGGCGACGAGGAAACCGTCAAACGCATCACGGAAATCGTCAACAAAGCCAGAAAAGACGTTTACTCGATTTTGGCGGAAAACTAATTTCCGCGTATCGAATCGTTAAAATCGAAAAAAGGGAAAGCGTTTTTGCCTTCCCTTTTTCTTTTATTTAAATTCACCTTTCGCCAAACGATTTTATTCGGTCGTATTGAACGCTAATTCGGCGGCTGGAATTAAAACCGGCTCGGACGAATCAATCGTTTCGATTTCAGTCGAAATTGACGATACCGCGATAAACGCATAAGCAGTTTCGCCGTGCTGCGAAACATCGAGTCCGGCGATTTCGTGTTCTTCGCTGACGCGCAATCCGAAAATCGCGTCAACAAATTTTAAGATTAAAACGGATGCGACGACGGCGAACAAAACGGTCAGCGCGACGGCAATCAATTGATTAACGATCTGCATCGAATTTCCGTCTATCAAACCGACGGGCAAAGCATTCGCGTCGGCATCTTTGAAAATAGGGTTGACTGCTTTCGTTGCCAGAACTCCGGTCATCAAAGCTCCGAAAATTCCGGCGATTCCGTGAATGCCGAAAACGTCGAGCGTGTCGTCGTAACCGAAGATTCTTTTCAATTTCGTAACCGCGAAATAACAAATCATTCCCGCGCCCAAGCCGGTGAACAAAGCAGACATCGGCGAAACAAAACCGGCGGCGGGCGTAATGCCGACCAGTCCGGCGACCGCGCCGGAAATCGCGCCGACCACCGACGGTTTGCCGTGTTTGAGCCATTCGATTGCCGTCCACGAAAGCATCGCCGCTGCTGCCGCGAAATGCGTCGTGACGAACGCGCTCGTCGCCAAAGAACCGGAAGATAATGCGCTGCCCGCGTTGAATCCAAACCAGCCGACCCAAACGAGACTCGCGCCGATGATGCTTAAAATCATATGATGCGGAACATTGTCGTCCGCGTTCAGACGCTTGCCGACAAACAGAGCGCAGACGAGCGCGGAAATGCCCGAAGAAATATGAACGACCGTGCCGCCCGCGAAATCCAAAACCGGAATCGCGCCGCCGAGCGCGGCGTTGAAAAATCCGTCCTTGCCCCAAACCATATGCGCCAAAGGCAAGTAAACGATAATCGTCCAGAGCGTCGTAAAGGCAAGCATCGCGCCGAATTTAATGCGTTCGGCAAACGCGCCCGTAATCAAAGCGGGCGTGATGATCGCAAACATTAATTGATAAATCATAAATGTCTGCTGCGGAATCGTCGCCGCATAATCGGCGTTCGGCTCGCTGCCGACATTGTTCAAAAACAAATACTGCAAACCGCCGATGAACGAATTTCCTTCGGAAAATGCCAGACTATAACCAAAGATCGCCCAGATGACGGTTACGACACCGACTAAAATAAAACTCTGCAAAACGGTCGAAAGAACATTTTTTTGTCTGACCAAACCGCCGTAAAAAAGCGCGAGACCGGGAATCGTCATCATCAAAACGAGCGCGGCGCACGTCAACATCCAGCCGTTGTCGGCGTTGCTCTGCGCGGTGTTAGCGGCGTTTTCCAATTTTTCAAGCCGCGTCGCCATCTCTGTTTGCTGCGCGACGACGAAAATTGGCGTTAAAAGTAAAATTAAAGCTGCGTAAATTTTCGATTTCAATTTATTAATCCTCTTTTTGTGCGAAATTCTTTGCGGTCACAAATAACAACTTATGTGCCGTTCTATTAAGCCGTT
>CAXTMQ010000242.1:0-7495 GCA_964245305.1 uncultured Pyrinomonadaceae bacterium | reverse complement strand
GCCGCCTACGCGCCCTTTACGCCCAGTAAATCCGAACAACGCTTGGTCCCTACGTATTACCGCGGCTGCTGGCACGTAGTTAGCCGGACCTTACAAATAGTACCGTCATTTATTCTTCCTATTCTTACGAAGTTTACATCCCGAAAGACTTCATCCTTCACGCGGCGTTGCTGGGTCAGGCTTTCGCCCATTGCCCAAAATTCCCGACTGCTGCCTCCCGTAGGAGTCTGACCCGTTATTCAGTGTCAGTGTGTCCGACCACCCTCTCAGGTCGGATACAGATCGTAGCCTTGGTAAGCCGTTACCTTACCAACTAGCTAATCTGCCGCAGGCTGCTCTTTAGGCGATAAATCTTTAACAACTGTCTCCCGAAGGAGCCGCTGCATTATGCGGTATTAGCTTAAGTTTCCCTAAGTTATTCCCCACCCAAAGGTACATTACCTACGTGTTACTCACCCGTGCGCCACTTTATATCTTTCCCGAAGGAAAGTTTAATCGTTCGACTTGCATGTCTGAGGCACGCCGCCAGCGTTGATTCTGAGCCAGGATCAAACTCTCGTTAAAAAGTTATTACTAGCTTTTGTTGTTCATTGGTTCGCATTTCACGAACCGTGTTTTGAATTAACACATGGACTCGCATATCTAGTTTTCAAACATCAAAAAATCTGTTTTTGTTTTCGTCTCGAATCACGAGGCGAACTTTTGATTATACCTAATCAAAACTTTTTGTCAACCGCCTAACGAAGCTTTTTTATTTTTCTCTTTCCGAGTTAAAAGATTCTTCATAACGGCAATCACTTAATTTATACATCTGACTTCGAGTTGTCAAGCGCACCTGAAAAACTTTTCAAATAAGTTTTCGCGTCTGACATTTTATCGTAGAATAAAACACCCACATTTTAATAAGTCATTCGTTTTACGGTGAAGCAAAATAATATATAAGTTCTCAAAAATCTTAGTAAAGCTTTCCGTTTAAATTTGAGCGAAAGTTTGAGATTAAACATTATGAAAGTGCGTTGCCCAGCTACTAAAGAATTAAAAAATTTCAAAATCTCGCATCTCAACCCAACGAGCCGGTTAAGACGCAATCTTTTTTATTTTAGTTGCTTGAGTCCGCAATTTTTTCATAAATAAAAAGGAAAGGCGTTGGGCGATTTCGGCATTCGTCGGAGTGGTAATTTTCGGCGCGATTGTCTTTTGGCTCGTCAGACTGTATTAACATGCCTCTTCGCTCGAATCAATCAAACAAACCGTCTGCGCCGACCGCAACGGTTTGATAAGCTGGTATTCGGGCGAAAACAACGCGAATGATAGATTTAACCGCAACAACGGAACGCTGGAAAACGGAGCGACTTTTACGCAAGGAAAATTCGGACAAGGTTTCTATTTTGGCAGCGAAGATGATTTCGTGCGCGTAACTACCCTCGATTTTCCGATCAAAGATCAAGACCGTACCATCGAAGGCTAGATTAAAATCGAAAAGTTTTGGAACGATTTTTACACCGAAACATTTTTATTCGGCTACGGAAATTTATAACGATCAATTATCTATGACCTTTCATTTGGGAATCTATGACGCAAACAATAAAGAAAATCAGATATTTTTTTCGCAATGGGGAGACGGTATACCGGGCGATTCGTTAAAAACCGAAACTTTTTATCACGTCGCCGCAACCAATACGGGCAACGAAGCCAGTTTATATTTGAACGGCAAATAGACGGATACGAAAATCGCAGCTCTCAACCTCGGTGAAAATGCCGAATTTTTTATCGAGTCGAATCGGTAATAAGCTCGGCGATTACCGCCGTTTGCACGGAACGGCGAACGAAGTAAGAATCTATAACCGCGCGTTGACCGACGACGAAATAAAATACATTTACAACGACGGTAAAGGAATAAACTATCGGTAACAGCCTCGGCAACTTCTCTGAGAGGCGAATTTCTTACAATACTTAGAAGAATTAACAAGCCGCTTGAAAGCATAAAAAATCCCAAAATGCTCCTTTATGCCAAACCTTTTGCGCGTAATAACAAATCGGTAATTTCGCGCACCGCGCCGCGCCCGCCTTTGTTTTCGGTGACGAAATGCGCGGCGTTTTTTGCCTCGCGCACCGCATCGGCTACCGCCGCTGCCAAACCGACGCGCCTCATCAAAGGAACGTCCGCTATGTCGTCGCCGACGAATGCCGTTTCCTCGCGCGAGACTTTTTCGGCGGCTAAAATTTCCTCAAAAACTTTGACTTTATCACCTGCGCTCTGCCGGACAATAGTAACTCCCAACTCGCGCGCCCGCGCCTCGACGATGCGCGAATTTCTGCCTGAAATAATTCCCGAACGACCTATCGCGTGCCAGGAAACCAAACCTTGTCCGTCACGGACGTGAAAGACTTTCATCGTCTCGCCGCTCTCCGTAAAATAAAGCCGCCCGTCGGTCAAAACGCCGTCGCAATCCATTAAAAGTAATTTGATTTTTTTGGCGCGTTCGATGATTTCTTTCTTCATTCTTTATGTGCCGTTGATGCCCGCTTGCATTCGACGTAAATACGCGCCTTTAAATTTTCCGGTCGCTTGCACCGCTTTCAAAAAATTCTTCGCTTCGGCGGCGGTTTTGCCCGCATAGACGGCGATAAAATTTACGTCGTCCGCGATGTCAGGATTGCTCGTGTAATAAAGGCTGCCCGCGTCTGAACATTTCAGAGCGAAAACCTTATTGTCGGGAAATATCCCCTGAATTTTTAATCTTTCGTTTTCGGAAAAAATGTTTTCACAATCGCCGTCGGCAGGCAGTTTGACGCTCTTTAAGATGACGGCGTAGAAAGGTTCGGAATCAACGATCACGGTATTGCCTTGCGGCATTTCAAAAGGAATTTCGTAATCCTGAAAAGTTATGTCGCCCGTCCGACATTTGACGTTCGGGTTTCCGCAGATTTTTCCGAACTCGGCTTTTTTCTGCGCGTTTGCATTTAATGAACAAACAAAGCAAATTGTCGCCGGCGCGATTAAAAATTTGAATTTCTTCATTTTTCTTTATCTAATTTCAAAAATTTCCACGCCGCTTAACTTCCAGTTGCCGCCAATTTTTGATAAAAGAAAAACCGCCGTGCCGCTTTCGGCGTTTTTATTTAAAAGTCTGACGTTTAAATTGACTTCCGCCAGAGCGTTGTTCGCGTCCAATTTGTCCACGCGCGCGACTTTTGTCGTCCATTCCTGCGCTTGACCGGCGATGCTGGCGGCAAATCTGGTTATTTCGCCGGGCAAAACCAACGCTTCGACATCGGCTTTGCGTCCCGAAACTGCCGCTTTGTCAAATTGCGCGAAAAATGATTTGACGCTTTCGTCAACTGCCGTCGCGCCGGTTTTATTTAATCCGGCGCGAGCCGCCAGAGTCGCGCCGTATTCGCCGTTGGCGCGAATCGCTTCAGCGAAGAAATTTCCGGCTTGGGCGTTTTGATTATTTTTTAAAGCGATGTCGCCCAAACCGGCGTTTGCCCACGCGAGCGTTCTGGCAGTCGGCAATTTTTCGTCGAGCGCGGCGCGAAATTCTTTTTCGGCATCGGCGTTTTTATTCTGCGCGGCGAGCGAACGCGCCAGCCAGATTCGCGCATCGTCAAATCGCGGAACAGTTTGCAAAATTGTTCCGGCTGATTTTTCCGCTTTTGCGAAATCCTGTTGATCGAAAAAGCGTTTGATAACCGCAATCGCGTCGCTCGAATCGAATTCGCGCGGCGCGACATCATCCGAATAATCGGTTTGCGGATAAAGTTTGTCAGTATCAATTTCGACACGCGCGATTTTGTTTGTCGTTCTGAAACTCGCTTCGCCGAAACTTTTTGTGGGAATCGTTGCCTGCGCCGTCAAGCGTTCGCCGCTTTGCGTTATTGCCAAAACACTGACAATCGCGTCAATCTCGCCGAGATTTCTGAGCGCGACTTTCGTTTCCGCGCCGCTCGTTTGCGGCAAGCCGACGAGCAGATTCATTTCCGTTATCTGATCGAATTCGTTATCGAGCAAATTCTTCTGCGCCGGAAACGCCGCGCGGATTTTATTCAAGGTCAGATTTCCGTCTTTCATCTGCGCCTGGACGTTTTTGAAAAATTCTTCCTGTCCGACCTGTTTGGCAAGAAGCCGCCAAATCATCGCGCCTTTATTGGAAACCGACGTGTAAAAATAATCGTCAACCGGCGAAATTTGCGTCAAAGGCGCGTCGCGCTTGACAATCGCGGCATAAGCCGTCCGCTGGCGCAGGCGTTCGACATCGGCGATTTCTTTGCCGTATTTCGATTCTAAAAACTGCGTGGCAATAAATTGCGCCAAGCCTTCACGAATCACGCCGTAACCGTCGCCGCCGACCGCGACCGCATTGCCGAGCCAGATTTTCGCTACCGCTTCGGCGATATTCATCACGGTTTGCGCGTCAATTTTCTGCCGTCGAAAAACGCTTTCGTCAACGAAAATCGTGCCGCCGTCGGAAAAACCGCCGCCGCGTTTGACCGCGACAATTCTCAAAGGAACATTCGGCGCATTTCCCAAAAGCGTCGCCGTAAAATTTTTCGCTTCCGACGCGAGCGCGGCTAATTCGTCGGCGCGTGTTTTAGCGTCCGAATCTTTCGGCACAAAAACCGTTACGCCGTTCGCGTCAATTTTGTCCCAACTCCCCGCGACGAAAAACGGCTGGCTTAGTAATTTCTGCTCGAAAGCGTTTCCGCTCTGCGTTCCCGAAGCGATAATTGTTTCGCCGCCGCTCGAACTTACTTGCAGATGAACCGGCGCAAAATCCGCGCCTTGCGAGAAAAACCAGTTATTCGGTGTCGGATACCAGTAAGACAAAGGCAAAAACTGCGAATTCAGCGGCGAAAGCGCGTTCAAGCCGGAATTTTCTTTGACGTTAAATTTGTAATCAACCGCGACGTTAAGATTTCCGTTCGGCTGAACCGACGCAACGCGAACGACAATGCGCTGCAAAGTTCCCGCGCCGACTTTTTCTTCGTTCTTCGTAAAATCCGCCGCCGCGTCATTAACTTTGACGACGGAAACAGTCGCGCTCGGACTGATTCGCAAAGTCAAAGTCGCCGCCGCGCGGCTCGAAACATTTTTCAAACTCAAAACGGCTTTCGCGCTCAAATCTCTTTCCGTTCCGCCCGGCAAAGTTGCCGCGATGTCATATTTCTGCACTTCCCAAGTTTTTGAAGTCCGAACTTCATCTTGCGCGAAAGCGGAAACCGCTAATATAAAAATTATTAAAACAAAAAATATTTTATTCATATTGAAAGCGCGAATTCGATTAAAAGTTCCGCTTCTTTTTCCAAAAGATTGATTGGCAAAAAACATTTCTGCAAATAAATGGCGGCGTTGTCGGTTTCATCAACAACCTCGATTGTTGATGAGTTTCTGCGAGCTTTGACCTCGTATATTTTTAATGGAATCAGATTTTTTTCCCGTCTCGTTATGCATATTGCCCAAGATGATTTCGAGTCCGGCTTTTTCTCGCCGATGACTCGTAAATTTTCATTCGCATATTTTCCTCTTATGCCTTTGCTGAAATCAATGCTCTTCATAATTTAATTGTTCTGGTTTGGTCGGTTTTCGCGCACTGAAAATTCTTATTTCGTTTTCTGTTTCAGTATGAAAAACAACGATTAACTGCGCGTTTCTTGTTTGACCGATAGTGATAAATCTTCGTTCGTCAATCGAATGATCTTCGTCTGCCGCCGTCAAAGATAATAAATCAAAAAATACTTCGGAAGCCGTGTCGAAAGATATTCCGGGTTTGGTTTTATTCGATGCATTTTTCTGAGAACTCCAAACAACATCTTTCATCGCTCATTCACCAATTCGTGAATCGCTTTCAATTTAACAAGTAATTTTTCCAATTTCTCCAAAGGCAATTGATTCGGTCCGTCGCTCGGAGCGTTTTTCGGGTTGTCGTGAACTTCCATAAAAACCGCGTCAACGCCGCAGGCGACACCGGCGCGGGCGAAATGTTCGATGTATTCGGCTTGTCCGCCCGTTGCTTTGCCCAAACCGCCGGGAAGCTGCAAAGAATGAGTTACATCGAAAACGACGGGAACGTCGAAACTTCTCATAATCGGAAACGAGCGCAAATCAACGACCAGATTGTTATAACCGAAACTCGCGCCGCGTTCCGTCAAAAGAATTTTTTCGCCGCCCGCGCTTTGTAATTTATCCACGATATTTTTCGCGTCCCACGGCGCGAGAAACTGTCCTTTTTTGACGTTGACCGTTTTGCCCGTTCGGGCTGATTCGACTAAAAGATCGGTTTGTCGGCAAAGAAACGCCGGAATTTGAATGATGTCGGCGACTTCGGCGACTTTTTCGACTTGCCGCGTTTCGTGAACATCTGTGACGACGGGAACGCCGATTTCTTCTTTGACCTGCGCTAAAATTTCCAGACCGAATTCCATTCCGCCGCCGCGAAAACTTTCCGACGAACTGCGGTTCGCTTTATCGAACGAAGATTTGTAAACGAAATCAACGCCGACGGTTCGGCAAATATCGTTAATTTCCTGCGCCATAAAAAGCGCGTGATCTCTTGATTCGACGACGCACGGACCCAAAATAAAACTTAAACGCCCGCCGCCGAAAGTTACGTTTCCGACCTGAAAAGAACTCGATTTGTTTTCCGCCATTTTCGTTTGATTCTCGAAATAAGAAGTGTATTCTATTTTACACGAGTATTTTATTTTCAAAAGCGGCTGAATTTTGCGAATTTATTAAATCGGTCGCCGGATTTAATTTAAATCGAATTTATAAGGTTAAAATTGCAAGGTGAAAATTATGAGTAAGGCTACAAAGAAAAAATCAAATACAAAAGCGAATACGAAAAGCGCGACGGCATCGAAAAAAAAGACGGCGACAACTGCGCCGGACAAAAACGCGGCTGAACCGATTATGAATCAGCGCGGGCGAATTTTGCAGGATTACGGCTCGGTTGTCAAATTGCCGATTGGTTTAGATGAAGGCATTTGTCTGAAAAGTGTCACCGCGCTCAATCAGGTTTTGGCGGACACGATTACGCTCCGCGATATGTATAAAAAACATCACTGGCAAGTCGTCGGTCATACTTTTTATCAGCTGCATCTGCTTTTCGACAAGCATTACGAAGAGCAGAATGAATTGATTGACACGCTCGCCGAGCGCGTTCAGCGTCTCGGCGGCATGGCTTTGGCGATGGGCGGCGATGTTGCCGAAGAAACCAATATCGAACGACCGCCGCGCGGACGTGAAGAAGCTCCCGTGCAGATTTCGCGCCTGCTCGAGGCGCACGAAATTATTTTGAAAGAATGCCGCAAATACGCCAAAGAAGCCGACGACAACGGCGACGACGGCACAAACGATGTTCTGGTCAGCGACATCATCCGCACTAATGAACGCCACGTCTGGTTTATTTCGGAACATTTAGTTGACGTTCCGTTGGTTCAAGCTGATTAATATATAATTTTAAGAGAAAAGGCGCGGATGTTTTCGTCGAAAACA
>CAXTMQ010000241.1:0-7549 GCA_964245305.1 uncultured Pyrinomonadaceae bacterium | reverse complement strand
CGTGTCCGATGGTCCCGATATTCACGTGCGGTTTGCTTCTGTCGAACTTCTCTTTGCTCATAACTAAATTTTTGTCTCCTCAATTCTTGATTTCAAATTTAGACTTGCGATTGTTTTAATCGAAAATCGCAAATCGAGAGTAACTAGTTGCCCGCGCCTTTTACTTTAGCGATAACTTCTTCGGCGACATTGCGCGGTGCTTGATCGTAACGCTCGAAGTGCATTGTCGAAGTCGCGCGTCCCTGCGTCGAACTTCTTAAATCGGTCGTGTAGCCGAACATTTCCGAAAGCGGAACATAGGCTGTCACGACTTGCACATTTCCTGTTCGCGGCTCCATTTTTTCGATTTGTCCGCGGCGACGATTCAAATCGCCATTGACCGCGCCCATATATTCGTCGGGCGTGACGACTTCGATTTTCATAATCGGTTCTAACAAAACAGGCTTGGCTTTTTTGACCGCATCCTGAAAAGCGAATGAACCGGCTAAGTTAAATGAAATTTCGTCCGAGTCAACTTCGTGGTATGAACCGAAAAGCAGTTTCACGCGAATATCAACCAATTCATAACCGGCTAAATAACCGCGCTTCATCGCATCTCGAACGCCTTCCATCGTCGGTTTAATAAACTGGCGCGGAATCGAGCCGCCGGTGATTTTATCTTCAAAAACAAATCCTTCGCCCGGAGCCGGTTCGATTTCGAGTTCGACGTGACCGAATTTACCGCGACCGCCGGATTGTTTCTTATAAATTTCTTTACCCGGCGCGCTGCCCGTAATCGTTTCGCGGTAAGCAACCTGCGGTTTGCCGACATTGGCTTCGACACCGAATTCGCGTTTCATACGATCAACGATGATTTCCAGATGCAGTTCGCCCATTCCGGCGATAATCGTCTGTCCGGTTTCGTGATCGCTGTTGACGCGGAAACTCGGGTCTTCCTGCGCGAGACGGTTGAGCGCAACGCCCATTTTGTCCTGGTCTTGACGAGTTTTCGGCTCGACGGCGACGCGGACAACCGGATCGGGAAATTCCATTGATTCGAGAATAATTTGCTTGTTCTCGTCGGAAATCGTGTCGCCCGTCGTGACGTTTTTCATTCCGCCGATGGCGACGATTTCACCTGCCGATGCCGAATCAATATCTTCGCGTTTGTTGGCGTGCATCAACATCAAACGCCCGACGCGCTCTTTCTGATTTTTGATGGTGTTGTAAACGTAAGAACCTGCCGTTACCGTTCCCGAATAAATGCGGACGAACGAAAGCTGTCCCAAATGCTTGTCAGCCATCAATTTGAAAACCAATCCCGAAAACGGAGCGGTTTTATTCGCTTCGCGCGGTTCGGTTTCCTGCGTTTTCGGATTGATGCCTTCAATCGCCGGAACATCTAAAGGACTCGGCAGAAAATCAACGACCGCATCGAGCAAAGTCTGAACGCCTTTATTTTTGAAAGCCGAGCCGGTTACTACCGGAACGATTTTCATCGCCAGCGTTCCTTTGCGGAGGGCTTTGCGGATTTCGTCCGCCGAAACTTCTTCGCCTTCCAGATATTTTTCCATTAAATCGTCGTCAATCGAGGAGACGGCTTCGACTAATTTTTCACGAGCTTCGGTCGCCGCGTCAACCAAATCAGCCGGAATATCTGTAACTTCGTATTCCGCGCCTTTCGATTCGTCGTTCCAGATCAAGCCTTTCATTGCGATCAAATCAACGACACCTTTTAATTTATCTTCTAAACCGATGGGAATTTGAATGGCGACGGCATTCGCGCCGAGGCGGTCAATAATTGATTGAAATGAACGATCAAAAGAAGCACCGGCGCGGTCTAATTTATTGATAAAACAAATTCTCGGAACGCCGTATTTATCAGCCTGCCGCCAGACGGTTTCCGATTGCGGTTCGACACCGGCAACGCCGTCGAAAACAGCGACCGCGCCGTCGAGAACGCGCAAACTGCGTTCGACTTCCATCGTAAAATCAACGTGTCCCGGAGTGTCGATGATGTTGATGCGATGCTCGACATTATTCCGCGTCCAGAAGCAGGTCGTGGCGGCGGAAGTAATCGTAATTCCGCGCTCTTGCTCCTGTTCCATCCAGTCCATCGTCGCCGTTCCTTCGTGAACTTCGCCGATTTTGTGCGAAACACCTGTGTAGAAAAGCACGCGCTCGGTTGTCGTGGTTTTACCCGCGTCAATGTGCGCCATAATACCGATGTTTCTGTATTTGTCTAAACTTATGTTTGCCATACCACTTTAGTTTTTGGTTTTTAGTTTTTGGTTTTTTGCTCTTGCCAAAGACCAAAAACTAAAAACCAAAAACTAATCTTTAAAATCTATAATGCGCGAACGCCTTGTTCGCATCCGCCATACGATGAACTTCGTCACGTTTTTTGACGGCGTTGCCGCGATTGTTGGTCGCGTCGAGCAGTTCGCCGACCAAGCGGTCTTCCATCGTTTTCTCGCCGCGCTTGCGGGCGTTAATGACAATCCAACGAATTGCCAAAGTGTTGCGGCGATCTTTGGTGACTTCGAGCGGAACTTGATAAGTTGCGCCGCCGATACGTCTCGATTTGACTTCGAGCGCGGGCGCGACGTTATCAATCGCGCGTTTGAAAACTTTCAATGCTTCTTCGCCGGTTTTCTCCGCGACTTTTTCCATCGCTCCGTAAAAAATACCTTCCGCAATTGATTTTTTACCAGCCCACATAATGCCGTTGATGAACTTCGTCACCATTATGCTGCTGTAAACCGGATCGGGTAAAACTTCTCTTTTTCCTGCAACTCTTCTTCTTGGCATAATTAAATTCCAAATTTAACATTCCAGATTCGATTTTCAATTCGGACTTTGAAATCTGGAAACCGAAATTATTTCTTCCCTTTTGCCGGTGCCGCCGCTCCGCCTTTCGGACGTTTCGCGCCGTATTTTGAACGCGCCTGATTTCTGTTCGCTACGCCGCTCGAATCCAGAGTTCCGCGAATGACGTGATATCGAACGCCCGGCAAATCCTTCACGCGACCGCCGCGAATCATCACAATCGAGTGCTCCTGCAAATTATGTCCGATGCCCGGAATATAAGTCGTCACTTCGATTCCGTTGGTCAGACGAACACGCGCCACTTTTCGCAGAGCCGAGTTCGGTTTTTTCGGAGTTTGCGTATAAACGCGCGTACAAACGCCGCGACGCTGCGGGCTTTGCTGAAGCGCGGGACTCGCCGTTTTATATTTGACGGCTTGGCGACCTTTGCGAACTAATTGATTGATTGTCGGCATAATCTCGAATAAATTTTCTAAAACCAAAAAGCAACCTCAAACCTGCGTCTTACCGGAATTTTCCGGCAGTCAGCGCAAGCAGTTACTTGAACAAAAAACTAATTTGATTAAAACTCAGCGGAAAGATTTTTTACGAAAGCGTTTCCTTCCTTTTCAACTTTTCTGTGGCGTGGCTTTATAAATGGATAAGCAAAACAATTTCAATTGAATTGCCCTAGACGCTGGAGCGTTTTTAATTTTTCAAAACCCGCGACGTATAGTTTTACGCCACAATAAATGTCAGGCATTCGATTAAAAACGCCCGCGCTTTCAAGCAGATTCATAAACAACCGCTTACTATCTGCATCAGACTTGTTTGTCCGAAACTTTAGAATATACGAAACGTAAAAAACTTTGTCAAGTGAACCTTTGCACAAAGCCTTGATTATTTGTAGAATTTCAGTTTTCCGGTTCGTAATGAATTTCATTATGTAAATAACTGAGCGTGAATTTATGAATAACAAATTTGAGATTTTCCTAAATAAATTTTCCGAACAAGACTGGCTGAAAACCATTGAGCAGTTGATTCCTTCGATTCACGAAGTTGACCGTAATGCGACGCAGATTTGGTTTCGGTTTTATCCGCTTTCACTACACAGATTTTTGCAGAACGCCGAGAATCGAGACGAAGCGATTCAAAAGTTCGTGATGCAGGGTAATTACGAATTGAAAAATCAAATTGATTCGTCGCACAGGTTTCTTTACGGACATCGTTTTTGGAAGGAAATCAAAGAAGCAATCGTCAAACACGCCGAAAATTTTCAAAACGAAGCTGCCGATTTAGCCGGTGAAATTCGCGCTGTTGCCAAATCAGCGGCAATCACCGCGAAAACGAGCGAAGATTTAATTCTCGGAATGACGGCGATTGGATTGATGACGCTCGCGCAAGTCGGTTTCGACGCTCTTAAACAATCGTCGGGGGCGATTTCGATTGATCCGAAAATGAAAAATCAATCGCCGGACACAATCGTCGCGGAACGCGCCAAAGACAATTCGCAAGGGATTTTAGGATTTTTGAAAACGGTTAATAAAGAATGGACGGTTAATTATATTGACGACACCGACAGCGGAAAATTCAAGCTGATGAACGACGAAGAAATCGCTTCGGGCGCGGCGCGTGACCAATCGAAAAATTGGGTCGAAAGAGATTTCCGGCGCGGCGAAGGCGTAATTCCGGTCGAATGCCGTTCAGCCGCCTGCGGAACTTGCTGGATCGGCGTTCTGGCTGGCGCGGAAAAACTTTCCGATGTGGCGCCGCGCGAGCGCAAACAGATGAAGATTTTCGGCTACAATCAAGGCGACGAAGCCAAACCGATTATGCGCCTGGCGTGTCAGGCACAGGCGCGCGGTGCTGTTTCTATCGTTATTCCGCCCTGGAACGGCGTGTTCGGCAAAAAAATTTACGGCAACGTCGCAGATGTCGAACTCGAACCGGCGACGACTTCCGCCGCCAAACTGCGCGAAACGATTGCGACGGCGACAAAGAACGATTAAAACTTTTTGTGAACGATTCGCAGACAATTCAGAAAAAAACTTTTCCGCCGATAGCATTAATTCTGTGGGCGGTTCTTTTATGGAGTACCGGCGGGCTGTTCATTAAAATGACGACGCTCGACGCTTTCGCCGTCAACGCCGGACGCTCGTTTTTCGCGGCTTTGACGGTTGCCGCGTTCACGTTTCATAAGGGTTTGCGGCTTGATAAATTCACGCTTTTCACTTCGTTTCTTTATGCCGCGACGCTGACTTGCTTTGTTTATGCGAATAAAAATACGACTGCCGCGAACGCGATTTTTCTGCAATACACCGCGCCGGTTTATATCTTGATTTTGTCGCCGTTTGTTTTGAAGGAAAAATTTCGCGTTGCCGATTTGTTGACCGTCGCTTTCTGCCTCGCGGGAATGAGTTTTTTCTTTTTCGAGCCGCAGAACGCCGCCAACAAACTTGCCGGAAATGTTTTCGCCGGAAACATCGCGGGACTTTTATCCGGCTTGTTTTTCGGTTTGTATTTCGTGTTTTTGCGTCATCCTCGCTCGCTGCAAAAAAATCCGGCGTTGTCGGTTTTTTACGGCAACTTAATTATTGTTTTTCTGATGCTTCCGTTTTTGATAACAACTCCGCCGCAGCCGAACGCAAACGATTGGCTTGCCATTTTATTTCTCGGCGTTTTTCAAATCGGCACGGCTTACGTTTTATTTACTAAAGGAGTTGCCGAAGGCGTTCGTTCGCTCGACGCGAGCATCATCGGTTTCGTCGAACCGCTGCTCAACCCGGTCTGGGTTTTCCTGTTCGTCGGCGAACATCCGAGCATCTTCGCTTTAATCGGCGGCGCGATCATCATCGCGGCAGTTATCGCTCATACTTTGCGGCAGCAGATCGAAAGAAAAAGACAAATCGTCTGATTCGGAATTCAAAATTCCTTGTGATAAACTATTCAAATCTTTTTGTTCCGTAATCGAACAAACGTATTCTACGACGATTAATTTGTCGAATTTTATATAATCAATTTTATAGATACAGCTATTATTTTGGAGAAAGAAATGGACAATCTGAATATTCCCGAAACAGTTAAAAATCCTGAATTGATCAAATGGGTCACGAAAATGGTCGAGCTTTGCAAACCAAAGGAAGTTGTCTGGTGCGACGGTTCGCAGAAAGAATATGACCGCCTGTGCGAAGAAATGGTGCAAGCCGGAACTTTCATCCGTTTGAATGCCGAAAAACGACCAAATTCATTTCTGGCGCGTTCGCACCCGTCGGACGTGGCGCGCGTCGAAGACCGCACATACATTTGCAGTCTGGCGAAAGGCGATGCCGGACCGACGAATAATTGGATGGCTCCCAAAGAAATGAAAGAAACGCTCACGCCAAAATTCGACGGCTGTATGCGCGGCAGAACGATGTATATGATTCCGTTTTGTATGGGACCGATTGGCTCGCCGATTTCGCAGTTCGGCGTTCAGCTTTCCGATTCGCCGTATGTCGTCGTCAATATGAAATTGATGACGAGAATGGGTAATCAGGCATTGGAAGCATTGGGCGACGGCGAATTTGTGCATTGCTTACATTCGGTCGGAATGCCGCTTGCGGAAGGCGAAAAAGATGTCGCGTGGGCTTGCTCGCCCGATCCGAAAGATAAATATATCGTGCATTTTCCCGAAGAAAGATTGATTTGGTCTTACGGTTCGGGTTACGGCGGCAACGCGCTTTTGGGTAAAAAATGTCTCGCGCTACGAATCGCTTCGACTTTGGGACGCGAACAAGGATGGCTTGCCGAACATATGCTGATCGTCGGTGTCGAATCGCCCGACGGCAAAAAAGATTACGTTTGCGCGGCGTTTCCGTCCGCCTGCGGCAAAACGAATTTTGCGATGCTGATTCCGCCGCAGTCTTTTCAGGATGAGGGTTGGAAAGTAACGACCGTCGGCGACGACATCGCCTGGATTAAACCGGATAACGAAGGAAAACTGCACGCCATCAACCCCGAAGCCGGATTTTTCGGTGTCGCGCCCGGAACGAACTACAAAACGAACCCGAACGCGATGGACACGATCAGGGAAAACACGATTTTCACGAACGTCGCCTTAACCGACGATGGCGATGTTTGGTGGGAAGGAATGGACGGCGACGCGCCCGCGCACGCGATTGATTGGCAGGGCAACGATTGGACACCGGACAGCGATAAAAAAGCCGCGCACCCGAATTCGCGTTTCACCGTCGCTTCGATGCAATGCCCGGTGATTGACGACCGCTTCGACGACCCGAAAGGAGTTCCCGTTTCGGCGTTCATCTTCGGCGGTCGGCGCAACAACGTCGTGCCTTTGATTATGCAGTCGTTCAACTGGGCGTTCGGAGTTTATATGGCGGCGACGATGGGTTCGGAAATGACCGCCGCCGCCTTCGGCAACATCGGCGAAGTCCGCCGCGATCCGTTTGCGATGCTGCCGTTCGCCGGTTATCATATGGGCGATTATTTCGGACACTGGCTCAACTTCGGTCGCCAAATCCCCGAACCGCCGCGCATTTTTTCAGTCAATTGGTTTCGTAAAGGCGAAGACGGCAAATTTCTCTGGGCGGGCTACGGCGAAAATATGCGCGTCTTAAAATGGGTTGTCGAACGCGCGCGCGGCAAGTCGAAAGGCATCGAAATGCCTTTGGGGTGGATGCCGCGCTACGAAGATATGGACTGGCGCGGAATGGAAGATTTCACGAAAGAAGATTTCGACAACGTGATGAGCATCAACCGCGAT
>CAXTMQ010000240.1:0-7627 GCA_964245305.1 uncultured Pyrinomonadaceae bacterium | reverse complement strand
GAACAGTTAATTTCCTAAAAAATTAAACTTTGCCAATGGAAAAAAAATCAATTTCTTCAATTATTTTAGGCGCGGCTTTTTTGATGGCGACTTCGGCAATCGGTCCCGGATTTTTGACGCAGACGACCGTTTTTACCAAACAGCTTTTGGCGAGTTTCGGTTTCGTGATTTTGCTTTCGATCATTCTCGACATTTTCGCGCAGCTTAACATTTGGCGAGTTTTAGTCGTCAGCGGAAAGCGGGCGCAGGAAGTTGCGAACGAAACTTTAAATGGCAGCGGTTACGTTTTGGCGATTCTGATCGCGTTCGGCGGTTTGATTTTTAATATCGGCAACGTCGCCGGCGCGGGACTCGGGTTGAATGTTTTGTTCGATTTGGATGTCAGAACCGGCGCGACGATCAGCGCGGTTATCGGCATCGCGGTTTTTCTGTTCAAGGAATTCGGTAAAACGCTCGATGTTTTCGTGAAAATTCTCGGTTTCGTGATGCTCGTTTTGATCGTCTACGTCGTTTTTGAATCCAGCCCGCCGATTGGCGAAGCCGCGTTGCGAACCGTTTTTCCCGAAACGATTTCGCCGACGGCGATTGTTACGTTGGTCGGCGGAACGGTCGGCGGCTACATCACTTTTGCGGGCGCGCATCGTCTGCTCGACGCGGGAATTTCCGGCGCGGACGCTCTTTCGGAAATTAATCGCGGCGCGACGACCGGCATTTTGCTGACGGCGATCATCAGATTTCTTTTGTTTCTCGCCTCGCTCGGTGTCGTCGCGCTCGGTTTGGCGATTGACGACAAAAATCCGCCCGCGTCGGTTTTTCAAAACGCGGCAGGCTTAATCGGTTACAAAATTTTCGGCATCGTGATGTGGTCGGCGGCGATTACGTCGGTCGTCGGCGCGGCTTACACATCGGTTTCGTTTCTGAAAACTTTTCACGCGAAGATGAATTCTTACAGCAATGTCTTGATTATCGGTTTCATCGTTTTTTCGACACTTGTTTTTCTCGCTTACCCGGAAGCCGTGAAAATTCTGGTTTTCGCCGGAACGGTCAACGGATTCATTCTGCCCGTCGGTCTGGCTTTGATTCTGCTCGCCGCGCGTCGCCGCGAAATTCTCGGTGATTACACGCATCCGCTCCGGCTTCAAATCGCGGGTTGGCTCGTCGTTTTGATAATGCTCGTTTTCAGCGTTCAAACCGTCATTAATTTCATCTGAAAAAACTATTCGGAAACTTTACGCATCATACAAATCAGTTTTTCAAACAAGGGAGTTTTTTGGTATGAGAAAAGTTATTTTCGGTTGGGCTTTGGTGTTTTGTTTAGCCGCGTTTACCGCCGCGCAGTCGGGCAGAAAAATTGCCGCCGCGCCGCAAACCGAGACGAAGAGCGAGAAAGAGGAAATCAAACAGCCCGATTATTCGGAAACCGCGCCGAGCAAACCGCGTCCGGCTTATCTGCCGAGCAAACGGCAAAGCGAGAAAAAATCTGCTTCCAAAGATAAATCGAAATCGCTTCCCGCGCCCGCCGAACCGGCGAGCGACAAGCAAACCGCCGACGCGGACGGCGAAGAAGTTTTGAAAATCGAAACGAATCTCGTAACGATTCCCGTTTCGGTTTTCGACCGCAACGGGCTTTACATTCCGAACCTATCGAAGGCAAATTTTAAGATTTTCGAGAACGGAAAAGAACAGGAAATCGCGTATTTCGGCACGACGGATAAACCTTTTACGGTTATTCTGCTGCTCGACACGAGTCCTTCGACCGCTTACAAAATTGAGGAAATTCAACAGGCGGCAATCGCTTTTGTCGATCAGCTAAAACCGCAGGACAGCGTGATGGTTATCGAGTTTGACGAGAATGTACACGTTTTGACCGAAGTAACCAACGACCGTCAGAAAATTTATAAGGCGATTAAAAAAGCCGACTTCGGCGGCGGCACGTCGCTTTACGACGCGGTTGATTTTTCGCTTCGCAAACGCTTGAACACGGTCGAAGGACGCAAAGCGATTGTGCTGTTCACCGACGGTGTTGATACGACTTCGGGCAGAGCCACTTACGACAGCACTCTGAGCGAAGCCGAAGAAGCCGACGCGCTGATTTTTCCGATTTATTACAACACTTTTTTCGACAATAACCGGCGCATCGGCGGCGTGATGTCATCGCCGTTTCCGTTTCCCGGCGGCGGCGGCAGCGTCGGTTATCCGGGCAGCGGAACGACGAGCGAAGAATACGCGCTCGGCAAAAAATATTTGAACGATTTAGCCGACATCAGCGCGGGAAAAGTTTTTCGTCCCGAAGGAGGCGACGGCGGATTGACCGCCGCGTTTGAAGGCATCGCCGAAGAGCTGCGCCGCCAATACAACATCGGCTATTACCCGTCGGAAACCGGCGCGGCGGGCGACCGCAAACAAATCAAAGTCCGCGTCAATCGCCCGAATTTAGTCGTCCGCTCGCGCGACAGCTACATCGTCGGCGGAAAATCCGCGCCGCAAACCGTCTCGAAATTTCAATCCGAATAGGTTTTGATAGCGGAAAGTTGATATGGAGAGTGGAAAGTTGAATTCCTACGCTTTCCACTCTCCATATCAACTTTCCCCTTCTTCCGCGCGTTGTCTCAGAATCCACGACAGCAAATCCCGTTCGCCGAGCGCGTTGAGCCAGACGTTATGACCGACGTTTGGAAATTCGCTGTATTTGACGCTGCCGCCGTTGGCTTCGACGGCTTTGACTATTTCGCGCGATTCACTGACGGGAACAACCGCGTCGTCCGCGCCGTGAAAAACCCACGCCGGAATTTTGCCGATCTTTTTCGCAATCGGCGCGAATCTTTCGCCGGTCATCAAAGGGCTTCCGCCGCAAATCGAAACGAGCGCGGCGAACTTTTCGGGAAAGTTTGCGGCGAGATGCCAAACGCCGTAACCGCCCATCGAAACGCCGATTAAAGATATTCGCTTCGCGTCAATCGAAAATTCCTTTGCCGTTTCTTCGATTTGCCGCATTACCATCTTTTCCATCTGCGCGTCAGTCCAATATTTTCCGAAACGGCATTGCGGCAGCAGAACGACTGCCGGAACTGGTTTGAGATGTTGTTTGAGAATCTGCGTCAACGCGCCTTCGGTTTTCAGAAATCCGCCTGTGCCGCGTTCACGAATGCCGTGCAGAAAAACGATCAACGGCAAATCTTTTGTTTTTTCCGCTCCGTGCGGCGCGTAGATTTGATAAACGAAATCTTCCGCATCGAGATTGATCGAACGAGTCAAAAAATCGCCTTGCCGTTTGCCGACGTTGGCGAGAAAATTGGTCGAAAAAATTCCGCCGAGCGCGGCGAGAGCGTCTTTGTTCATATCTTTTAATAATTTATCGGCGCGGCGAAAAAATCAAAACAACAAATAAATTTCCGGCGTATAAACAGCGAAATTATTTCTGTTATAATTCGCCATCGAAAATTATCTGGAGAAAATTTATGAAAATTAAAAACCGTTCGCTTTTGACGGCGGCAATCGCTTGTTTTTCGATTCTTTTAAATTTCGTCTCGTTTGCTTCGGCGCAGACGAACGATTCGTTCGCCGCGTTGACGAAAGGAAAAATCGTCAACGGATTTCGCGCCGACGCGGTTTATCTGAACGATTCCGATCAGCCGATGGGCGCGCGGTTCGTTCACGAGCGAACCGGATTCACGCTCGATCTTTTACAGATTCAATCCGTGCCGCAGACGTTTTTTTGGGTTAATTCGTTTCTGGTTTCCGATCAGGGCGAGCCGCACACGCAGGAACATCTTTTAATCACGAAAGGCAACAAAGGGCGCAATATCAACGCCGGCGAAGGAATGACGCTTTCGCAGTCAACGGCTTCGACCGGTCAGGCGCAAACTTATTATCAATTCAACACGGCGGGCGGCAAGGAAGTTTTCTACAATCTTTTCGACGAATATCTCGACGCGCTGATTAATCCGGATTACACCGAAGAAGAAGTGCGCCGCGAAGTCCGCAATTGGGGCATCACCGAAAACCCGGACAAAACTCTGCGGCTCGAAGAAAAAGGTTCGGTTTATAACGAAATGGTCAGCTCGACCAATAATCCGTACCGGCGCGGCTACGACGCGATGAACCGAATGATTTACGGCGAGGCGCACCCGTTTTCGATGAACGCGGGCGGCTCGCCCGAAGGCATTCGGACGATGAAAACCGAAGACATCAAACGCTTTCACGACCAGAATTATCATCTCGGCAATATGGGCGCGATTGTTTCCGTGCCGTCGGAGATGCCACCGGCGGAAGTTTTGCAAAAATTCGACCAGAGTTTGAACAAAGCCGAGCCGAAAACCGCAAAGCGCGACTTTATGACGATTGAAAAATTGCCGCCGATGAAATCCGCCGAAACGGGAAAACTCAAAATCGCCGAATTTCCGAGTAAAAACGAACAGCAAGCCGCCTTGATGCTTTTCGGTTATCCGGCGAATCTGAAGCTCGACGCGACGGAGAGAGTTTTGTTAAATAATTTTCTCGCCTCTTTCGCGGGCGACGCGAACACGAATCTTTATAAAAAACTCGTTGACACGAAAACGCGCGAAATCGATCTGGGAGCGCAGGCGGTTTACGGCTATATTGACGACGGACTCGGCAATCCGGTTTTTTTCGGCTTGGACGGCGTTTCGGCGGCGAATTTAACCGAAGAAAAAACCGCGCTCGTCAGGCAGAAATTGACGGACGAACTAAGGCGCGTCGCGGCGTTCAAAGACGATTCGCCGGAACTCAAAGAATTTAACGAGCGATGTCGAAACGCGCTCGTTCAAAATCGGCGCGACTTCTCGAAATTCATCAACACGCCGCCCGGCTTCGGTTTTCGCAGCGGCGGAAACGGCTACGGCTGGTTCTGGCAGATTTATCACCTGAACGAAGCGAACGATTTTCGCAAATCGGTAACGCTGAAGCCGGAATTCGCGGCAGTCGAAAAAATGCTTTCGAGCGGCAAAAACATCTGGCGCGATTATCTGGCGAAATGGAATCTTTTGACCGTCAAACCTTACGCCGTCGTCGCGCGTCCGAGCGCGAAAATTATCGAACAGGACGAAGCGGAACGCAAAACCCGAGCCGACGCGGAAACGGCAAATCTGAAAAAGAAATTTAACGTCGCCGACGATCAGAAAGCGATTCAGCTTTACAAAACGGACTACGACAAAACGACTGCCGAACTCGAAAAATTGGAAAAATCGAGCGAGACGAAATTTATCGAAAATCCGCCTTTGACGCTCGACGACCAGCTCGATTTCGAGGTGAAAACTTTGCCGAACGGCGTGAAGCTCGTCGCCTCTAATTTCGACAGTATGACCGGCGCGACGAGCGGCATCGCTCTGCGGCTCGATTCGGTGACGGAAAACGAACTCGTTTATCTCTCGATTATGCCGCAGCTTTTACGGCAAACCGGCGTTATCAAAAACGGCAAGGCAATTTCCTACGAAGAAATGAGCGGGATGCTTAACAAGGAAATTTTAAGTTTGGATTTAAGTTTCGCGGCGAATTTTACGACCAATCGTTATGAACTCGTCGCTCGCGGAGCGGGAAATAATGCGGACGAATCGGAGCGCGCCGTCGAATGGATGAAGCTCGTTTTACAAAACCCGAACTGGCAAAAGGAAAATCTGCCGCGCATCCGCGACGTGGTTGACCAGCAGTTGAGCGATTTGCGGCGGCGGATGCAGGGCGCGGAAGAAAATTGGGTCGGCAATCCGGCGGACGCTTTTCAAAATCAAACGAATCCGCTCGCGCTTTCGACGCAGTCGTTTTTGACGCAGGCGCACAACGCGCAGCGTCTTCGCTGGATGCTGAAGGACGCGGGCGACCAGACGAATCAAAAGGCAATCGAAGCGTTTTTAACGAAACTCGCCGCCGCGAAAGGAACGCGCGAGGAATTGAAAAATTTGCTCGCCGCGCTGCAGTCGAATGATAAAACGGCGACGGAAAAAGTTTCCGCCAATCTGAAATCTTTTGCTGAAGATTACGCGAAACTTCCCGGAACGGCGAAAAGTTTAGCCGTCGAAGCCGCGAAGGATTTAGAGCAGAATTTGAATGACATTCCCGATTCGTCGCTGACGGCGGATTGGATATATCTGTGCGACGAAATGCGCCGCGATTTGGATCAAACGCCGGAAAAAACTCTTGCGAATTTAAACGGCGTTCGCCAAAAACTTTTGAAAACGGGAAATGCTCGAATGTTCGTTACCGGTTCGCGCCAGACGCAAGCCGCGCTCGACGCGGGTTATAAAACGCTGCTCGCCGGATTTGAAAACGCCGCTTCGTCAAAAGCGAATTATTCAACGGCGCGGCTGATTGACGAGCGTTTGAAATCGCGCGGCGCGGCAACGGAAAAAATCGTCTATGTCGGGCTGCTCGCGCCGAATATGAGCGGCGGCGTTTTCGTCAACGACGCGCCGCTCGCTTCATATGCGGACGCTGGCGACCGCGAAAAAATGCTCGATTTTCTCGCCTCGAAACTTTACGGCGGCGGCGCGGCGCACAGCGTTTTTTCCCGCACAATCGGCGCGGGCTTGGCTTACAGCAATGGTGTCGGCAGCAATCCGGCGAGCGGTTTATTCAGATATTACGCCGAACGAACGCCCGAATTGCCGCAGACTTTGCGCTTCGTCATCGAAGAAGTCAAACGCCCTCTCAAAGACGACTCTTTGGGCGAATACGTCATCGCGCAAAATTTCAGTTCACGCGCCGCTTCGCCGTATGAAGCGCGCGGCGAATCAATGGCGGCGAATCTCGCCGACGGCTTTACGCCCGATGTGGTGAAACGCTTTCGTCAAGCCATTCTGGATTTGCGAAAAACGCCGAATTTATCCGAAGAATTGATGAAAAGGAAAGACCGCGTTTATGAACGAATTCTGCCCGGCTACGGTATTAAAGGCAAGGACGTAAAAGACGCGCATTATTTCGTCGTCGGTTCGGAAAAACAGATGGCGGCGTATGAGACGTATCTAAAATCGGTCGAAGGCGCGGACACGAAATTATATCGTCTCTATCCGCGCGATTTCTGGTTGACGATGAAATAATTCGATTTTATTAAAGGCGAAAAAAAGGACGAAATCAGTTTCGTCCTTTTTTATTTTTGCGGTTTAGTTATTCGTTTTGACCGGCGCGGGCGGTCGGTTCGGAAGTTTGGTTTGAACCGTCGCCATTTTTTTCAAAACTTCCTGCACGGCGCGTTCGAGTTGCGGATCGCCGCCCGCGATGACGGATTTCGGATCGTTTTCAACTTCGATGTCCGGGTCAACGCCGTAGCCTTCGATCACCCATTCGCCCTTCAAGTTCGACATTCCGAATTCCGGCACGCTCACGCCGCCGCCGTCAATCAGCGGACCGCGACCGGAAATGCCGACCACACCGCCCCAAGAGCGTTTGCCGATCAGCGTTCCCAAGCCCGCCTGTCGAAACATATACGGGAAAATATCGCCGTCCGACGAAGAATTTTCGTTCAGAATCGTGACCATCGCGTTCGGCGCAACGCCGTCCGGGTAAGTCGTCGCCGAATCGTTAATGCGGTCGAAATTTACGCCAAGAGCTTTGCGGCGCAGCCGTTCGATAATCATTCTCGAAACATTGCCGCCGCCGTTGGCGCGAACGTCAACGA
>CAXTMQ010000239.1:4863-7651 GCA_964245305.1 uncultured Pyrinomonadaceae bacterium | reverse complement strand
ATTTCAAAGCCTCGCGCGTCATTTCACGAATCACCGATTCGGTAAAACTCGCCGCTTTTTTAGAAATTCTATTTTTGGAAATTTTTGCTTGTGTCATAAGGAAATTTAACCACAACCGAACACAGATTTGCACGAGATAAAATTTAACTTTTTATCTCGTGCAAATCTTGCGTCAACGCGCGATTAAAAATTATTTTTTCGCAAAAAATCTAAACGTCAATCCGACGTTGAAAGCTCTCGAATAACCGGGCGTGGCATGAATTCTTTCGATCACGTCGCAAGTTGAACAAGTGCGCGATTCAAAAAAATTCTGCGTTTCAAAATAGCGTTTGTCCAACAGATTATCAATCGAAAAATTGAAATCAACCCATTTTCGCAGGTGTTTGGCGAGCGAAAAATCTACGACATCGTGACCGGCGGCGCGAATCGCTTCGTTTTCGCCGTCGAGCCGGTAATCGGAAATATGCCGCCAGCTTAAGGACGAATTAAAGCCTTTGAATTCGGTCAAAACCAGATTGCCGTTGGCGACCGTGTGCGGCGCGCTGTCAATTTGAATGCGACGCGGTGAAATCGAGTCAATCGAAAATTGTCCCGGATAAAACGCTTTCAAAACTTGTGTCAAACCGGCATTCAAACTTAAATAGGTGCGAATCTGCACGGAAGTTTTCGTCTCGACACCGTAAGAGCGCGAGCGTCCGGCGAATTCGATTGAACCGTCGTCGGGAATATAAACCTGTTCGTTCGAGCGGTCTATGAAAAACGCGCTGAACGTCGCCGACACGCGCCGTCCGTTGTAAGCCGTTCCCGCCTGATAAAAATCGGTTGTCGAAACTTTCGGCGCGTCCGGGTTGCGAATCACGCCGCGCGCGTCCTGCGATGAAATGCCGCGCCCGTAATTGCCGTAAAAAACCAGCGGAAATTTTTCAAACGGCGACAATGCCGCCGACAATTTCGGCTGAAAACGCGCCGCGCTTTGTTTTCCTTTAAGAATCGTCGTCGCGTCGCTCTGCTCGAATCCGTCAACGTCAAACCCGAAATAATCCCAACGCAAACCGGCTTCGACGTGCAGATGCCCGTTGTAAAAATCAATTCCGTTCTGCGCGTAACCGGCGTAATTGCTGATGTTTGCCTGCGCCGAGGTATATAAAACATCAGGATTATTACTGTTGCCGGGCAGAAATTTGCGAATCGGGTTGCGATTGACGGACGGATAAAGTCCGACGTTGATTTGATTCAAATGAATATTGCCGCCGACGGTTAAAAGTGCCTGTTTGCCGAAAAATTTATACGGCTGAAGATATTGGACGTTCGCGCCTTCCTGTAATCTCGAATCGTGCTGTTGAATTTCGTCACCGTAAACCGGATCAAGTAAAAAAAACGTGAAGTTTGAAAATAAATCGAACAGCGAACGCCCGACGAAAGCATCGGCTTTGAACGTCGCGCCCGATTTCCATTCTTTTCGATAATAGATCGAAGCCGTGCCGAGTTGAACTTTGCCGCCGTTTTCGGGATCAATGAAACCGAAACGGTCGAGTTCGCCCGCATTTACCAAATCGAGCGGAATTTGCCCCGACGAATAAAAGTCGTTGCGACCGGCGTTGAATTTAACGCCGAATGCTTCGTCTTCGCTGCGTTTCCAGGTGAAGTTTCCCGTGAAATTATCGCGGCGGTAACGTCCTTTGTTGATGAAAGGTCCGTCGGTGTAACTCGGCTCATACGCGATAAACGCCTCGACGTTGCGAATTTTCGGACTGTAGGCGAAAAATCCGCGAGCCGTGTTGAACGAGCCGTATTGAATTCGCGCCGTAAATTGCTGCGGCAAAGATTCCTTCTGGCGAATCTGCACGACACCAAGCCCCGAAAAATCGCCGTAAGCGGCGGAAAACGGACCGTTGATAATCGAAACGCCTTCGACCAGTTCGGGCGAAAGCGATTTTAACGCGCCGAGATAACCTTGCCCGTGTCCCTGCGTTGCCTGATTTTGCTGAACATTGTCAACCAGAATTTTCAAGCCGCCGTTTACGCCGCCGTGATCGAGATTGAATCCGAAACGGCGAATTTCAAGAGATTTTCCGCCGCCTTCGTGTTGTCCGGCATTGATTCCGGCGTTCAGGGTTTGCACGAGCTGGTCGTCGCGCCCGAAAAGCGTGTTTTTATAGATCGTGTCGTTGCGCTGTTCGACTTCGGGCGATAAAACATTCGCTTCAATCGTGACGTTCTCGTTGATCGGTCGCACGACGAAATTCGCTTTGATTTGCAGATGAATTAATGTGTCCGTGACCGCGAATTTTTGAGTCAGAGGCGTGATATTATTGCCGAAAAATTTGACCGTCAGCGGTTCGTTCGGAACTTGCGCGGAAAATTCGCCGGTCGCGTCGGTTTTCGCCGTAATCTTGCCGCCGGAAGTTTCGATCTCGATTGAGACATTGGGAATCAGCTCGAACTGCGGCGTAACGATTGTGCCGGAAAAAGTGCGCGTATTCTGAGCAAACGAGTTGATTACAAACAAAAAACCGAGGCAAACGATTCCCAAAATTTTAATTGACATATATTTAATAGTTAAAAGTTTTTTTTGAAGTTTAACGCTTTGTGTTACAAAAATCAATCTCGTAACACTAAACTTTCAACTATTTCATCATTCGTAACCTTTCGGATTCAAAGAATGCCACGCCCAAGCCGATTCGATAATCTTTTCGATTTCGGGAAACTGCGGATTCCAGCCTAAGATTTCACGCGCTTTTTTCGCGTCGGCGACGAGCCTTGACGGATCCCCGGCGCGGCGCGGCGT
>CAXTMQ010000239.1:0-4853 GCA_964245305.1 uncultured Pyrinomonadaceae bacterium | reverse complement strand
TCTTTGCCGGTAATTTTCCGCGCCGCTTCGACGACTTCTTTAACCGAATAGCCGCCGCCGTTGCCTAAGTTTATAAATTCCGACTGACCGTTGTTTCGCAGATGTTTTAAGGCGAGAATATGCGCCTGACTCAAATCGGAAATATGTATGTAATCGCGGATCGCCGTGCCGTCGGGCGTTGGATAATCGTCGCCGAAAATCGAAATCGCGTCGCGTTTTCCCTGCGCCGCGAACAAAATCAGCGGAATCAGATGCGTTTCGGGATCGTGATGCTCGCCGCGCTCGCCGCTCGCGCCGCAAGCGTTAAAATAACGAAGCGCGACAAATTTCAAATCATAAGCCGCGTCAAAATCCGCTAACGCGCGTTCGACCATAAATTTCGACCAGCCGTAAGGACTCGTCGGCGACTGCGGATGTTTTTCGTCAATCGGAACGTATTGCGGCTCGCCGTAAGTCGCGCAGGTCGAGGAAAAAATGAATCGTTTGACGTTGTTTGCAATTAAAACTTCAAGAAGTTTTAAGGTTTGGACAAAATTGTTTTCGTAGTATTTTTGCGGCTTCTCGACCGATTCGCCGACGTATGCGAACGCCGAGAAGTGCATACAGGCTTCGATTTCGTGATCTTTAACGATTTGCGAAATCAAATTTTTATCGCCGATTTCGCCTTCGTAAAACACGGCTTTATCGCTGACCGCCGCGCGATGTCCGTAAACGAGATTGTCCAAAACAATCACCGTTTCTCCGTTTTCGACTAAATCCTTGACAGCAACGCTGCCGATATAGCCCGCGCCGCCGGTTACTAAAATCGCCATAGAATTTTATTGTAAAAATTTTTCCGCTCAAGTCTTGAGCGTCGAAGGCTGTGTGCCGATTGATAATTCGGAAGATGCGGACTTCACCTCGTTTTTTTCGTTTTTGTCTTCGCTAATCTTCGCTTCGGGCAGAAAATGATTGAACAGGCGGCGGATTTTTGCCGTGTTGTTTTCTTCGACGGCTTGACGAAAATTGCTGACGATATTGGCGACTTCTTCGCTCGAATAAGTAGCGATTTTGCCGATAAAAATTTTCGGATGCGCGGTTCTTAAGAGATTTTCGCCGGTGATTTCGAGTTCCTCGAAAAGCTTTTCGCCTTTGCGAACGCCCGTGAAAACGATGTCAATATCTTCGTAAGGTTCAAGCCCCGAAAGCCGGATCATATCTTCCGCCAAATCCAGGATTTTGACCGGCTTGCCCATATCCAGAATGAAAATCTCGCCGCCCGCGCCGAGCGCGCCGGCTTGCAGGACGAGCGCGGAGGCTTCGGGAATCGTCATAAAATAACGGGTCATTTCCTTGCTCGTGACGGTGATCGCTTCGCCTTTCAAAATCTGCTCGCGGAAAATCGGCACGACCGAACCCGCCGAACCAAGCACATTTCCGAATCGAACGGCGACGTATTTAGTCGCGTAAATTCGATTTAAATTCTGCAAAACGATTTCGGCGACGCGCTTTGACGCGCCCATCACCGATGTCGGATTAACGGCTTTGTCGGTCGAGATCAGCACGAAATTTTTCACGCCCGCTTTCCCTGCCAATTCACCGATTAATTTCGTCGCCAAAACATTATTTTTAATCGCTTCGGTCGCGTTGGCTTCCATCAGAGGAACGTGTTTGTGCGCGGCGGCGTGAAGCACGACTGCGGGTTTGTATTCGGCGAAAATCTCCTGCATTCGCGCCGCGTCGCCGATGTCGGCGATCAGCGGAACGAACTTTGTTTCGGGAAAATCTTTGACGAGTTCGCGCTCGATTTGAAATAACACAAATTCCGAACGTTCGACGAGCAAAAGCAATTTCGGCTCGAATTCCAATGCCTGCCGCACGAGTTCCGAACCGATTGAGCCGCCCGCGCCCGTGACCATTACGACTTTTCCGCTTAAAAATCCGTGCAGATTTTCGTCGTCGAGCTTTACAGATTCGCGCCCTAAAAGGTCTTCGATCTGCACGTCCCGGATGCGGCTGATTTGCACACGACCGTGAATTATCTCGTGCAGACTCGGCAAAATTCCGGCTTTGACGGGAATCTCGCGGCAGATGTCCAGAATGCGGCGAATATCTTTGCCCTGCGCCTGGTCAACGGCGATGACGACTTGCTCGATGCTGAGTTCGTCAACCAATCTGGCTAAATCTTCGGTCGTTCCGAGAACCTTCACGCCGCTGACGCTGCCGCCTTTTTTATGGCGGTCGTCGTCCACAAAGCTTTGACATCCAATTCCGCGTCGGCGCGTCCCAGAACGTCTCTGACCGCCAACGCGCCGACTCTGCCCGCGCCGACGAATAAAGCCCTTTTGCGATGTAAATAGCGTCGCCGGTTCGCTTGAAACGTCCTTTTTTCCGCGAGTTCGTAGACGAAACGGCGCAGAATGCGAAGCGTCAAAAGCCCCGCGAAAGCCAAGCCCGTATCAATCAAAATAATCGAAAGCGGAACTTGCCAGCGCGAAAACTGTTCGCTCGAAACGAGCAATCTGATAAACAGCAAAATGCCGCCCGAAATCAAAGCGGCTTTCAAAAATGCCTTGATGTCTTCGAGGCTGACGTAACGCCAGATAATCGCGTATGAACCGACCGCGAACAGCGATGCGAACTGCACGAAAACGACAAACGGCAGTTGGTTCAAAGCGTTGTCGAGATAATATTCTTCGATTTGAAAATCAAAGCGTAAAAGATATGCGAGAAAAAACGCGGCGCACAAAACGAAAACGTCCGCCGCTAACTGAACGGGGCGGCGGAAATACCATAAACGCTCTTCCTTTCGGATGTTTTTGGGAAAATCTGTCATCAAGCCTGATAAAGAAAAGTTATAATTTGAAGTTACTTGGCAAATCGGAAAGAGTCAAGAGTTCGACAATAGCCGGATTTTTCAATCATTAATAACAAGCAACTGAATAAACAACCGGTTGAATCAAAGCCGACAGATAGGTTATTCTTGCCAAGATAAATTAAATAATAGTTGGAATTCGTATGAAAATTAAGTTTTTACTCGTCAGCCTTTTTACGTTCGGTCTGTTTCAATTCGCATTCGGACAGGATATTCCCGTTACGCCTGAAGCCCCGCGCGGTTATCTGGTCGGTCCCGGCGATGAAATCACGGGAAAAGTTTTAGGCGAACCGCAGTTCGATTTCGTAGCGACGATTGACGAAGACGGCAGATTTCAAGTTCCGTTTTTCGATAAACCCGTCGAAGCAAGCTGCCGCACCGAAAAAGAATTACGCGCCGACGTTACGCAGCTTTTGTCGAAATATCTGAAAAGCCCGCAGGTCAGCGTCCGCGTTACGCAACGCAAAAGCCGTCCGCCGGCAACCGTTTACGGCGAAGTTCGTACGCAACAACAAGTTGATTTGAGAAGAAACGCTCGGTTACTTGAATTGATTTCCTTTTCGGGCGGCGAAACGGAAAAAGCCAGCGGAATGGTGCAGGTTTTCCGCACACAACGGATGATGTGCGTCGAAAATTCCAATAAATCGGACGATTGGATGGCGGAAGCAGAAGCTAATTCGGGCGTTCCGTCCCGCCAATACAGTTTGGCGGCTTTGCGGTCGGGGCGCGAAGAAGCTAATCCGATGATTTATCCAGGTGATTTGATCGTCGTCCAAAAAGCAAATCCCGTTTATGTTATCGGCGAAGTCAACGCGCTTCGGGAAATTCCGATTACCGGCAACGGTTTGTCTTTGACGGAAGCCATCGCGCAATCCGGCGGTTTCAGCCGCCAGGCGAAAACCAAGCTGGTAACGATTCGGCGTTTGAAAGCTAATTCCAAAGATCGAGAAATTATTCCGGTCAATTTCGATCAAATCAAAAAAGGCACACAAAAAGATATTGTTCTTCAGCCATACGATATTATCGAAGTTGATAAAGCCAAAAAAAGCATCGCCCAAACTGTGCTTGAAATAGCCACCGGATCAGCTAGAAATGCTGCGAATATTCTGCCGCAAGTAATCTTTTACTAATCTGTTAACGGCTGCGCGAATTTTTTAATTACTGTAAAAAAAAGGACTGGCGATTTTATTGCCAGTCCTTTTTCTCAATTTAAATCTCCAAATCTCGCTGTTGATTATGATAGTTGCTCGGAACAAAACATTCACATCTTTTCCATCTCCGCAATTTCATCAACGCGGCGGGCGTGGCGACCGCCTTCAAATTCGGCTTCTAGGTAAGATTTAACAACTTTTTCGGCTTCGACTTCAGAGATCATTCGCGCCGGAACGCTCAAAACATTCGCGTCATTATGTTGTTTGGCGAGCCGCGCCGTTTCTTCGTTCCAGGCAAGCGCGGCGCGAATTCCGGTAACTTTATTTGCCGCGATCTGCATTCCGTTGCCCGAACCGCAGACTAAAATCCCGCGCTCGACTTCACCGCTCGCCACTTTGTCGGCGACTTTTTTCGCGTAAACCGGATAATCAACCGATTCGGTCGAATTCGTGCCGACATCTTCGTAATCAACGCCGAGTTCGTCAAGCTGTCGTTTAATTTTCTCCTTGTCCTCAAAACCCGCGTGATCCGCGCCGATGGCAATTTTCATATTTTTCCTCTTGTTTTTTATTCTAAACAAAATTTTCCGAAAGTGAAAAATTGCCGTGCGAAATATAAAAATGTTTGGACGCTTTTATCTTTTTAGGCTAATCTTTTACTGTTCTCAACGAAAAATTCTTATGATTTACCGCATTCTAGCCGACATCGTTTTGATTCTTCACTTCGGCTTCGTCGTCTTTGCGGTGTTCGGCGGTTTATCGGTTTGGCGGCGGCGTTGGCTTGTCTGGCTGCACTTACCGGCGGTCGTTTGGAGTTTTTCAGTTGAGTTTTTTCATCTGCCGTGTCC
>CAXTMQ010000238.1:3295-7681 GCA_964245305.1 uncultured Pyrinomonadaceae bacterium | reverse complement strand
GCAGTATTCGCAAACCGTTGACGCGGACGGAGACGTTTATATCAGCGTTGATAATCACGGCAATCGCGCAACGCGCTTTACGATGACAATTTCAATTCAGTAAGAAAATTAAAAATTTAAATTTCAAATCGTTCGCCGTCCCGCGCTTCAAAAATCGCGCCGGACGGCGAAAGTTTTTTCACCTCGCGCTCGAAATCAATCGCGTCCCATTCAGGATAAAGATGCGTCAAAATCGTTTTTTTCGGCTTCGCGTAACGAATTAAATTCATCGCTTCGTTTAATTCGAGATGCGTTTCGACCGGCTTGTTTTCAAAAAACGAACATTCCAAAACGAACAAATCGGCTTTTTGCGCGAGCGTTCCGAGCGTTTTCGTAAAACCCGTGTCCGACGAATAAACGAGTGTTTTGCCGTCCGCGTCGCTGAGACGAATCGCCAAACTTTCCGGCGTGTGCGGCGTGTCCATTGCGACGACTTCGACGCTTTCCGAAATCGCAAATTTTTCGAGCGGCGCGACTTCGATGATCTCAATCGGAAACGGCTGTTGCAGCAAATTATAATCGTTCGCCGCGTCGAAATTTTCGATTAGTTTTCGCAAACCTTTCGCGCCGAAAATTCGCAGCGGTTTTTTTCTGTCTTGCGTTTGCGGAGCGTATTTCGTCCCGAACAAAAACGCCGGAATGCCGCCGACGTGATCAAGATGAAAATGCGAAATCCAAATCGCGTCCAGATTCGCCCATTCCAAATTTTCCTGCGCCATTCGATGAACTGCCGAAGCCGAACAATCGAGCAGAAGCGAACCTTTTTCTGTTTCCAGCCAAAATCCCGCCGAACTTCTTTTCGGATGCGGCACGGAAGTTCCCGAACCCAAAATTGTTAATTTCATAAACTAATTTTAGCCGCGAATCACACGAATTACACAAATAAATTTTTAAAATAGTTCGTGTAATTCGTGTAATTCGCGGCTAAATTCTTTTTTATGATAAATTTATTTTTATGAATGAAGTTGATGTCTTAGCAATATTCGCACATCCCGACGATGTTGAATTGACGGTTGGCGGAACGCTTCTGAAGATGAAATCGCTCGGTTATCGAACCGGCGCGTTGGACGTTACGAAAGGCGAAATGGGAACGCGCGGAACGGTCGAAGGTCGCGCTCAGGAAGCCGAAGACGCGGCGAAGATTTTAGAATTGGACGTTCGAGAAAATCTCGAATTGCCCGATGGTCACGTTTGGGTTACGGAAGAAACGCGCACGAAATTGGTGCGCGTTCTGCGCCGCTTGAAGCCGAAAGTTTTGCTGACGCATCAGGCGGACGATCCGCATCCAGACCACAATCATATCGTCCAACTCGTGCGCGAAGCGGCGCGTCTGTGTTCGATGCAAAAATATGATTTTGATTTCGGGCAAGCGCGAACGCCCGCGCCGATTGTCGCGCACAACATTTTTTCGCAGAGAGTTACGCCGTCGTTTATCGTAGATATTTCAGATTTTCTCCGCGGAAAAACCGAAGCGATTCGCGCTCACAAATCGCAGTTTTACAATCCGAACGCGGGCAAAGACGAACTCGAAACGCGCTTGACGAGCAAAGGTTTTATCGAAGAATTAGAAAACCGCTCGCGCTATTTCGGCTCGCTGATCGGTGTCGCGGCGGGCGAACCGTTTTTCGTGCGCGAGGCTTTAAATGTCGAAGACCCGATTGAGCTTTTGACCAGACCGATGAATCTTTATTCGTAAATGAGGCTTCCAAAAATCAAGGATTTCATCAAAATCTGTCGTATTACTATCCGCTGTCAACTACCAACTGTCAGCTATTAAAAAGGTTTTACTTTGTAAACAGCGGATAGTTGACGGTTGACAGCGGATAGTTTTGATTTTTAAACTTCAGATTCTTTGAGTTTTGTGCAAAATTCCATAAACGCTTTTGAAACTTTTTCCACAATTCAAGAGTAAAAATATCTACATTTTACGGGAGAAAATTATTATGCGGCTGAATCGGAGCGTTTATGCTCTATTCTTTTTCTTATTCGTTTTCAGCGGCGCGTCAATCGCGTTCGCGCAAAAAAACGATTTACAAATTGATTATACGGTTTCGGTTGCGAGCATCGAAAACCAGCAATTTCACGTAACGACCAATATCAAAAATATCAAACAGCCAACGCTCGCGCTGTCTCTGCCGACGTGGACACCGGGCTGGTATACGATTGAAAATTACGGGAAAAATTTTCTGCGATTTAAGATTACCGACGCAAACGGCAAAACCTTGCCGCACACGATGTCGCGCAAACAGACTTGGAACGTCGAGACGAAAAACTTGAGCGAAATAAAAATCGAATACGATTATCGCGCCGACGTTCTGGCATTGAATCAAGCGAAAATCACGGAGGATTTCGCGTTTTTTACCGGCACGGAACTTTTTCTTTTGCCTGAAGGACACCGGCAAAACGCCGCGACCGTGCATTTTTCGATTCCGCAAAATTGGAAATTGATTTCCGCGCTCAAGGAAACCGACGATCCGATGACTTTTACCTCGACCGATTACGATGCTTTGGTTGACGCGCCGACCGAGATGGGAAATTTCGATGTCGCGCAATTCGAGGTCGAAGGCAAGCCGCATTATTTCGTCGCGCAGCCGGCGGGCGCGTTTTCCGCCGACAAGACCAAGAAATTTACCGATATGCTGGCGAAAGCTGCTAAAACGGAAAGCGAGATTTTCGGCGGGTTGCCATATGAAAAATACGTCTATTTTTATTTCTTTCTGCCGCCCGAGTCGAACGCGAGCGGCGCGCTCGAACATTTAAACGCGCACGTATCGTTTGCGCCGCCCGGAAATTTCGCGCAGCCGGAAAATATGATTACGACGGCGGCGCACGAATTTTTTCATCTCTGGAATGTCAAAAGAATTCGTCCTGCCGAGATGTTTCCGTATGATTATTCGCGCGAAAACGAAACTCCGCTGCTCTGGGTTTCCGAAGGCTTTACAAATTATTACGCCAACATCGCCGTCTATCGCGCCGGTATCATCAATAAAGAAACTTTTCTCGCGCGCGCGAGCGGCACAATCGGCGGAATCGAAAACAACGAAGTGCGAAAATACGTTTCGCCCGCCGATTCTTCAATTTCGACGTGGACGGGCTATGACACGCCGGTCGCCTTCGGCATTTCCTATTACACGCAAGGGCAGAATCTCGCCGCGCTGCTCGATCTTTCGATTCGCCGCGACACCGACGGACGCGCCGGACTCGACGACGTGATGCGCGGACTTTATCAAAATTTCTATCTGAAAACGAAAGGCTTTACGACCGAAGATATGATCGGCGAAATAAAGCGCATCACCAAAAAAGATTATCACGATTTTTACAACCGCTACGTTTTCGGAACGGACGTGCCGAATTATGAGGAGATTTACGGTTACGCGGGTTATCGCGTGGAAAAAGGAAAAATCCAAACAGCGGATTTCGGTTTGCGCTGGCGATTTAGAAACGGCGGTTTGGTAATTAATCAAGTTGTGCCGAATTCACCGGCGGCAAACGCGAAACTTCAAGTTGGCGATACGATTACAAAAATCAACGGCGAAGATATACGCCGCGTCAACTTCGACGCGCTCGCCGGAAAAACCGCGAAATTAGCCGTAATGCGCGACGGCTCGGAAACGGAAATTCCGATCAGCGTCGGCGCGATTGAAGAAACCGATTACAAACTCGTCGAAATGCCGAATCCGACCGCGCAGCAAACAAAAGTGCGCGACGCTTGGCTGAAAATGGGGCGTTGATTTTAAGAATTTGAAACCGCAGATGGACGCGGATAAACGCAGATTTATTTTTGATTTTATCTGCGTTTATCCGCGTCCATCTGCGGTTAAATTTTCTCTTCTATTTTCTCTCATACACGATTTGCCCGTTGAAAATCGTGTAAACGGGCGCGGTCGTTAAAATTTCCTTCGGCGCGATTATTGTCAAATCTTTTGAATGAACGACCAGATCGGCGAGCATTCCCACTCTTATTTCGCCTTTTTCCTTTTCGGCAAATTCCGCGTAAGCCGATTCAAACGTATGACAGCGAATCGCGTCCTGGATCGAAAGTTTCTCTTGCGGCTGCCAGCCGCCCGCCGGATTTCCTTCGTCGTCCTGACGGGCGACGGCGGCGAACAGTGTGCGATACGGATTGATTGATTCGACCGGAAAATCCGTTCCGAACGGCACGTGAACGCCGTAAGACTGCATCAAATGCCACGCATACGCGCCCAAAACGCGATATTCGCCCAAACGCTCCGCCGCCCAACGCTGATCCGTCATCGCGTGCGAAGGCTGCATCGAAGCGATGATTCCGAGTTCGGCAAAACGCGGAAAATCTTTCGGATTGACGACCTGCGCGTGTTCGATGCGATG
>CAXTMQ010000238.1:0-3195 GCA_964245305.1 uncultured Pyrinomonadaceae bacterium | reverse complement strand
AAACCCATCCAAAGCCATTCGATTCGCTTTATCGCCAATCGCGTGAAGAGCGATTTGAAATCCGGCGGCATCGCGTTCGACGATCATTTTCGTTAATTGTTCGGGCGTGTAGCGCGGAATGCCGACGTTTTTATCGTCATCCGAATACGGCAAAAGCAAAGACGCGGTGCGCGAACCTAAAGTTCCGTCAACGTAGCCTTTGAGCGCGGTCAATTTCAAACGATTCGCGTCGTCTTTGAAGGCGGCGAATTCGGCGCGCTGGCGTTTGATTTCGTCTAGAGTATCGCCGAAATCCTGCCATTCGGCGACGCGAACGGTTAATTTATTCTGCTTTAAGAATTCGCGGTAAAGTTTCGTCGTTTCATAACCCGAATTGTCCTGAACGCTCGTGATGCCGTATTCACGCGCCATTTTCAGCGCGAGTTCCAACGCTTGGTTTAATTGTTCGGCGTTCGGCTGCGGAATCAAATTGCTGATTAGTCCCTGCGCAGTTTCCTTTAAAATTCCCGTCGCTTCGCCGTTTGCGTCGCGTTCGACTTCGCCGCCTTCGGGATTTTTCGTCGCTTTATCAATCTTCGCCAACTTCAACGCCGCCGAATTTACCCAGCCGATATGCCCGTCAACGCGGACGAGAAAAACCGGATTGTTCGGCGCGATTTTATCCAAATCTTGCCGCGTCGGAAACGCTTGTTTCCAAAGCGTATGATCCCAACCGCGCCCGATTATCCATTCGCCGCTTTTGACGGTTTTCACTTTTTCGGCAACGCGGCTTTGCGCCTCGTTGAGCGATTTCGTGCCTTCCAGATTAACGGTCAAAAGAGCCAACGCGCCACGCAGAAAATGAACGTGCGCGTCGTTAAAACCGGGCGTAACCAATTTGCCCTGCAAATCAATTTCTTTGGCGGCTTGATATTTGTTTTTCAATTCGCTTGATTTTCCAACCGCGACAATTCGTTCGCCGTCAATCGCAACCGCTTCGGCGAGCGTGTAATTTTCGTCAGCCGTGAAAATTTTGCCGTTGTAAAGCAGAAGAGAAATTTTCTGTCTCGTCTGTGCGAAAATTACATTCGGCGCGAGCAGACAAAAAACGAGCGACAGTTTGATAAAGTTTTTCAGCATTTTCGATTTTTCCTTTTCGGATGATTTGATTATAAATCCGAATCAGATATTTTTCATCGCCTGAAAACATTTGGCTTTAATCATTCGAGCCGTTAAAATTCTCTAAATCATACGATTTCAAAAATAACCGATGAAAAAACTTTTAATAATTTGCTTGATTTTGAATGCTTTCGCGCTTGCCGCCTTCACGCAGATTCCGGCGAAAATGTTAGTGAATATCGTCAAAGCCGAAGATGAACGCCGTTTTGATCGAACGCTCGAAGATTTGCTGAAAAACAAGGACGCGAAAATCCGAATTCGCGCCGCGCTCGCCGCCGGACGTATCGGCGACGAACGCGCCGTTTCGATTTTGACGAGTCTTTTAGAAAAAGATTCGGACGAAGTGAAATTGACGGCGGCGTTCGCGCTCGGCGAAATTGAGTCGGCAACGGCGGCTGACGCGATTTTGAAAAATCTGCAAGCGCAAAATACATCCGACGCGGTTCGCGCGCGGCTCGTCGAAGCCGCCGGAAAAATCGCCGCCGCGAATGCGAAAAATGAAAAATCAGCCGCGCTCGGCGAAGCGATTCTCGACGCTTTGGACGCGGAATCGAAAAAAGCAAAAGCGGATAATTTAACTGTTCTGCTCGGTTTGACGGCGATTTTGCGGGCGAAACCCGAAGAAGGCGATTTCGTCGCGGCGAAATTTTTGACGAGCCTTGACGCGCGAATTCGCGCCGATGCCGCTAATACTTTATCGCGTCTGCGGTCGAAAAGTTTCAACGAGCCGCTTCGCGCGATGTTATTGGCGGATGATGACGCGATTGCCCGCGCCAACGCAGCCCGCGCGCTCGGCGCGGCGGAAGATAAAGACGCTTTCGAAATGCTGCTCGAAGCGGCGACGACCGACGATGACGAGCGCGCGCGCGTTTCGGCGATTCGCAGTTTGGGCAATTTGAAAAACGCGAAAGCCGCCGACAAACTGCTCGAACGCGGCGGATTGCTTTTAATTAATTTTAAAAGATCAAAATTTAAAAAGCCGACCGAGAAAAACGAACTGCTCGAAATCGCGTCGGCACTCGGCAGAATTTTGCCGCGAACCGACGACGCGCGAGCCGTTAAATTTCTCGACGAATTTCACGAAGCAGACAAATATTCTTCGCCCGAAACGGAAATCGCGCTCGCCAAAATCGCGCCGAAAATTTATCTCGATTCGATTGCCAAAGAATCGCACGAGATTTTTGAAACGAATTGGCAGTCGAGCGCGGCGGCGGCGCAGGCATTAGCCGAAATCGCCAACCTCGAAGCGTCGGCGGAAAACGATTTGCTGAAATCGAAAGCGCGTTTGATTTTAGTGCAAGTTATCGGCGAATGGAGCGATTCCAGCCCGCAGATCAAAGCGAACAGCCCGTTGAGCCTTGCCATTCCCGAAGTTATTCGCGCTTTCGCCGCGTTCAAATCACCGAACGCGGCGGGCATTTTTCGCCCTTTGCTCGAAACCGAACCCGACGTTTTTATCCGCGCCGCGCTCGCCGAAATTATCGGCGATTTGCCGCCGTCCGAAGAAAACGTCAAAGCACTCGATCAGGCTTTCGATTACGCCGTTTTGAACGACAAAAAATATAACGACGCGCAGCTTGCCATTCTCGACGCTTTGCAAAAACAGGGCGCGGCGCGCGGGGCGTTGCTGCTCGCGCTCAAAGAATCTGATTATTTGGTGCGGCAGAAAGCGATTCAAATTATTAAAGCGAACGATTTGACGAAAACGGACGCGGCTTTGAAAATTCAATTTGACGAAATCGAACGAAATCGAAACACACTGAAATTGTTCAGCAAATCTTCGCGCTCGAAACTCGGCGTGATTTTGAACACGAACACCGATTATCTTCGTGCCGTTTCGCGCAAAAACGCGCGGGCGATTTTGACGACCGAAAAAGGAACTTTTACGATTGAATTCGCGCCCGAAGACGCGCCTTTGACGATTGATAATTTTATCAAACTCGCGCGAAGCAATTATTTTAACGGCTTGATGATTCATCGCGTTGTGCCGAACTTCGTAATGCAGGACGGCGATCCGCGCGGCGACGGCAACGGCGG
>CAXTMQ010000237.1:0-7685 GCA_964245305.1 uncultured Pyrinomonadaceae bacterium | reverse complement strand
GTTCAGCAGGTTTCAACGAACTGAAATAAATTTAATTATTGAAATTTTTTCAAAAGTAAAAAGACTGAGCGATTGAAAAAACGCTCAGTCTTTTTTTAATTCAATTATGCGGTTTGTAAAAAATTAAGTGAAAATTTTTAACTTTTGAACGCCAGAATTCTGTCCGGCGGTAAGCCGACGACGCATTCTTCGCCGACATTCAAACCGACGAGCCTCAGAACGAGAGCTTCGAGCAGCAAACCGTTCGCGTTTAATTTGACGAGCGTCGTCGCGCCGAGAAACGCGATGCCGACGATTTCCGCTTTTAAAAGATTGTCTTCGGGAAACGACGCGCCGAACGAAATCGAAACGTATTCGGGGCGAATGGCGAGCATGACGGTTTGATTGATCGCATCGAGTTGGCTTTTATCAATTTTATTGGTGAAAAGACGATGATCGCCGGTGAGCGTTTGAAATTCGGGCGCGTCGGATTTATTTGAAGTCAGGCGAACGGCTTCGATTAAATTATTTCTACCCGTTACGCGCGCGACCGCCGCCGAATTCGGATGTTCGAAAACTTCGCGCGGCGTGCCGATTTGTTTGATTTCGCCATCGTGCAGAACGGCAACGCGGTCGCAGATCGAAAAAATTTCGTCAAAATCGTTCGTCGCAAAAACGACCGCCAGATTTTTTTCTTTCACGACGGCGCGGAGTTTTTCGCAGTTGCGCTCCTTCGTAATTTTGTCCATAAAACAAAATTGATTGTCGAGCAGAAGAACTTCCTTCGCGTTTTCGAGAGCGTTGTCGAGAGCCAAAACCTGACCTTCGCCGTCGGCAAGCGGCGACGATTTTTTCGCGCCGAAAAGCGATTTCCAGAACGCTTCGTTCGACAATTGCGGAAAATGAAATCCGCGCTCGTCGCAGGAAATCAGCGTAACATCGTTTGAATCGTAAAAAATCGCGCCGCCGTTCGGCGATTCGAGTCCGGCGAGCATTCGCATCACGGTCGTTTTTCCTTCCGCGACCACGCCGAACAATCCCAAAATCTCGCCGCGCCGCACTTCGAGCGAAACGTCTTTGATAATCGTCTGATTGCCGTAGTTTTTGGAAAGATTTTTGATGATTAGAGACATTTTCAGTATGCAAAAATTATGAAACTTCCGCCAGCAAAGCGCGTGCAAACTAAAAGTATGCTTTTGTCATCGGAATAAGGCAAGCGCGAGGGAAAAACAGATAATCGAAAATTCCCGAATTTTAATGTCAATTATTTGCCGTCTTGCGTTAAAATAACTTTGGCTGAATTTTATTCGAGATAATTATGGCAAAAGAAAATCCGGGTTTAGGAAGAAAAATAGTTCACGCGGGCGGTTGGAAAATTGCCAAGCGCGTCGCCAAATCAATTCCGTATGTCGGAACGGCGATGGCAATCGGATTGGTCGGCTATGACATCAAACGCAAAGGTGTCGTCAAAGGCGTGATTAATTCCGGGCTTGACGCGATTCCGTTCGTCGGTCTCGGCAAAAACGTCGTCGAATTTTTCACCGGCGATCTGCTGCCCGACAAAGCTCCGCAGAATCGAAAAAAATGAAAAACAAATTCTTAAAACTTAATCGGTTGACAATTTTGCTAATCGGAGTTTTTCTGCTGGTCGGAAGCGCGGACGCGCAAACTTCGCGGCGCAAAAAACGGACGAAAAAAACGCCCGTCGCCGCGTCGGTCGTCGCGCCCGAAACGAACGGCAACACGCAGTATCTCGACGGCAATCAAATCGTTTTCGGCGAAATTCCGTCGGAGAAAACCACGACCGAAACGCCCGTCCCGCCGACCGACACGCAGCCAGCCGAAACCGAAGCCGACGGGCAAATCAAAGAGTTAAATTCACGTCTGAAAACGCTCGAAGCAGCCAAGAAAAACGATCCCGACCAGAAGCAACAGCGGCTTTTGTTGAATTTGGACATTCTTACCCGTGCGGAAACGCGCTCCGAATCTTTGCGGAAACAGCTTTTCGAAATGATCGAAAAAGAAAATTCGGTTAAAATGCGGCTCGAACAAATTCAAGCCGACGCGCGTCCCGAAGTCATCGAACGCTCGGTCGCGCTCGTCGGGACGCTCCGACCGGAAGAACTGCGCGACCAGCGAAAAAAATCGCTCGACATTGAAAAAACAAATCTCGAAACGCTTCTCACGCAAATCCAAACCAGCCGCGCCAATCTCGAAACAAACGTCGAAAAATCCGACGCGCTCGTCGAAAAAATTCGCGCCAAATTAGACAAGGAAATTGACAACGCGCTGACCGACGACGGGGAAAATAAAGACAAGAATAATTAACCGCTGAAAATTTTCTAAAAATAAAAATCTAAATCGCGCAAGTTAAAAAAACTCGCCGCGTTCCTAAATTCATCAGATCAAATGCGGATTTTTGCAAATCCGCGTTCGATCCATTCAACCGAAGGAGAAAAACGATGAAAATTAAGATCGCGGCGAGTTTTTTTGGCTTGCTTTTTGTTTGTCTTTTGAGCGTTGACGTAATCAACGCGCAGGGAATTATTATTCCGATTCCGTGTGATGTTCGCCCGTGCCGACCGATTCCCGGACCGCGCCCGATTCCGATGCCGAATGTTTTGCCGGTTAAATCAATCGAACTCGACGTGAAAATTAACGGGCAAGTGGCGACGACGCACGTCGAGCAAGTTTTTCGCAACGATTCGCCCTACACGCTCGAAGGAACTTATTTTTTTCCGATTCCCGAAACGGCTTCGATTGTCGAATTTGCGATCTGGGAAAACGGCAAAAAACTCGTCGGCGAAGTTCGCTCGAAAGAAGAAGCGAGAAGAATTTACGATGAAATCGTCCGAAAACAGCGTGATCCCGGATTGCTCGAATACGCCGGAAAAGATTTGTTTCAGGCTTCGATTTTTCCGATTTTGCCGAACTCGGATAAAAAACTCGAATTAACTTACACGCAGGTTTTAAAAGCCGAATCCGGCACGGTCGCGTATCGTTATCCTTTGGGAACGGGCAGAAATCTCTGGACGAATCAGAATCGAATGATCGAGGATTCGGGCGTGAGAAGAAATTTTCCCGCGCAGAAATTCGGGACGGTTTCGGGAAGAGTTGAAATCGTCGGCAAGGAAGCGTTGCGAAACATTTATTCGCCGTCGCACCAGATTGACGTGAAACGAAAAAGCGAAATTGTTTCGAGCGTTTCGTTTGAGACGAACAACAACGATAACGATTTCCAGCTTTTTTACGGATTGTCGAACAACGATTTCGGGCTTTCGCTCCTTACTTACCGCGAAGCAGGAAAAGACGGCTATTTCCTGCTGCAATTATCGCCGAAAGACGATTTGGCGGAACGCGAATTGGTCAACAAAGACATCGTTTTCGTTCTCGACACGAGCGGTTCGATGGCGGACGAAGGCAAAATGGACAAGGCGCGTTCGGCTCTGCTGTTCGGCATTCGCAGTCTGCGCGAAGGCGACCGTTTCAACGTCATCAATTTCGCGGGCGAAGAACATTTGATGGAATCGAATCTAATTGCCGCGAACGGCTCGGGCAAAAAGCGCGGCGAAGATTTTGTCAATAAATTAACGCCGACCGGCGGCACGAATATCAACGACGCTTTGCTCGCCGCGCTCAAACAATTCAATTCGTCGCCGCGCCCGAAAATGCTCGTCTTTATGACCGACGGTTTGCCGACCGTCGGCGAAGCGAACGCTGAAAAAATCGTCGCCAACGTCAGCAAAGCGAAGGGCGAAGACATCAGACTTTTCACGTTCGGTGTCGGTTACGATGTCAATACGACGCTGCTCGACAAACTCGCGGCGGAAAATTCCGGCGCGGCTGATTACGTCGAGCCGAAGGAAGATTTGGAAATCAAAGTTTCCAATTTTTTCACGAAAGTCAGCTCGCCGGTTTTGTCGGATTTGCAGATGGATTTCGGCGCGGTTGAAACCGATTTAATTTATCCGCGCAAAATCACCGATTTGTTCAAAGGCTCGCAAGTCACTTTGATCGGTCGTTACAAAAACGACAATGATTTGCAAAACATCACGCTGCGTTTGACGGGAAAATCAGGAACGGAAAACCGTTCGTTTAATTATCAAAATTTGGACTTTCCGCGCCGCAGCGAGACGAACGATTTTCTGCCGCGCCTCTGGGCAACGCGCCGCGTCGGTTGGCTTTTAGAGCAGATTCGAGCCAACGGCGAAACGAAGGAATTGCGCGACGAAATTGCCGAATTGGGAACACGATTCGGCATCGTAACGCCTTATACTTCTTATCTGGCGACCGACGGCAGTTTTCAAATGGTCGAACGCGATGACAGAGGCGGCGTTATGATGAATCGCAGCGCGCCCGCGAAATTGAAAGAATCCAAAGGCGAAGATGCCGTGAAATTGAGCAAACAACAAAACGTCCAACAGGCGAACGCGACGCTCGCGCCTTCCGCAACGAATGTTTTCGTGCAGAACAGTCAAACCAATCAATTCGTCGGCACGAAAAATTTCTATCGGCAAAGCGGCGTTTGGCAGGACGCGGAATTTAAAGCGGACAAAAAATTGGCGGAAGTGAAACTGCAATTTGCGAGCGACGAATATTTCGATTTGCTTAATAAAGAACGCGAACTCGCGCAATTTTTCGCGCTCGGCGAAGAAGTCGTCGTCGTTTGGAAAGGCAAAGTTTATCGCGTCGTTAAATAATCGTGAATTGTGAAACGTAACCGGCGAATTTGACGTTTATGTTTCGGTGAGATTATTTTGCGGGCGATTGTTTATAAACTGAAAAAGGCGAAAAAATTCGCATCTGCGAAATCATTCGCCTTTTTCAGTTTCCTTTGAAAGATGACTTTCGACGCGACAAAATGTAATTTAAATGACAAAGTAATAAATCAGACGAAAAATTTTATGAGAAATCAAAGCGTTTTTTTTCGGCTGCAATTCGTTTTCTGCGGCATTCTGACGATTTTCGTCGCGCTTACGGCGAACGCACAATCGAGCTGGAAAATTATTAAACCGGCGACGACCGGCGATTTGGTCGCGGTTTATTTTACGTCCGCCGAACGCGGCTTTGTCGCCGGCGACAAAGGCTATTTCGCGCAAACCAACGACGGCGGCAAAACCTGGTCGAAACAGTTTATTTACACCGAAGAAGACATCAACGAGATATATTTTCGCAACGACAACAACGGTTACGTCGTCGCCGGAAAAAAGATGTTTGCGACCGACGATGCCGGTCGTTCGTGGCGCGAAATCAAAATTTACGACCCGAAAAACTTTCGCGGCGTTACGCCTGAGTTTCTGAGCGTTCGTTTCGCCGATAAAAAACTCGGTTTTATCGTCGGCTCTTTGATCAAGCGAATCGGCGACGATGACGAAGTAGTTGATTCGCTGGTAATGCGAACCGATAACGGCGGCGAAACGTGGTCGCGCGTTATCGTTCCGTCGAAAGCCGAATTGTTTCATCTCGATTTCGTCAACGGTTCGCGCGGCTGGATCGTCGGCGATCAGGGCTTGATTTTGACTACGTTCGACGGCGGCTTGAATTGGCAGAAACAAAATTCCGGCACGACTAAAACGCTTTATAATGTTGATTTCAGAGATTCGCAGGAAGGCTATGCGGTCGGTAAAAGCGGCACGATTCTCAGAACCGAAAACGGCGGCGAAGCGTGGGAAACAATCAAAACGAGTTTTCCGAAAACTTTTATGCGCGTGGATTTTGCCGACGACAAAAACGGCTGGATCGTCGGTTACGGCGGCACGATTCTGCGTTCGAGCGATAAAGGCAAAACGTGGATCAAACAGGAAAGCAACACACCGGAAAGTTTATACGGATTGTATATGATGAAAAAATACGGCTGGACGGTCGGCGCGAAAGGTCTGATCGCTCAATATCAAAAATAGACTTTTCAGCGCATATTCGGATTTTGAGGGGCGGCGATTCTATCTTGAATCGCCGCTTTTTGTCCATAAAATCCGGTCGTTTAACTAAAAAATACCAGCAACGACGCGAAGATGCGGCGCGAAGTCGTCGAAATGTATCTCGAACAAACCGCTTCGCATCTCGAACAGATCGCGCAAGCCATTACAGTCAACGACGCGCAGACGATTTCAAATCTGGCGCACAAAACCGTAGGCGGCAGCGCGATTTGCGGAATGAATGCGATTGTCGAACCGATGCGCCGGCTCGAACGGCTCGGACTCGACGGCAAAGTCGCCGAAGCCGCGCCGGTTCTGGGGCAGGCGCGGCAGGCTTTTAATTCGATTAACGAACAATGCGCCGCAATTTTGGAAAAGTGAAAATATGAAAAAGGTAGTCATCATCGAAGATAACGAAATCGTCGCGCGGCTTTACGAAAATAAGTTGAAAGCCGCCGGAAATACCGTCCACGTTGCGCTGAACGGCAAAGAAGGAATCGAATTAATTCACAGCGTCAAACCGAATTTGGTTCTGCTCGATTTGATGCTGCCGGAGATGTCGGGCGTGAAAATTATCAAAACGATTCGCAATGATCACCGGTTTTCGAGGCTTCCGATTATGGCTTATTCGAGTGCCGGCGAAGATATCCTCGAACAAGCGGCGGAAGCCGGTTCAACGACCGTCGTTTCCAAAAATAAATCCTCGCTCAGGGAAATTCTCCAGCAATTTAACGATCTTTTGGGATCCACACGAAGCTGGGAAATTTATAATCCCGAACATTTCAAAAACGAGCGAAAGCTCGAAGAAAACGGCGATGAAAACGGAAATAAAACCGCGCTCGGACAAATTTTAGTGGTCGAAGACGATTTGATCGTCGCCAGGCTCATCAAGGACATCATCGAAAAAGCGGGTTTCGCGCCAATCGTCATTCACGATGGTCAGGAAGCGATGCGGCTGATCGCGTCGGAAGCGAATTTCCGCGCCGCGATCTTAGATGTCGAACTGCCGAAAATCAAAGGAACGGATTTGCTGAAATATATGCGAAGCGAAAAACGCCTGCAATACGTTCCGACGATGGTAATGACCGCCGCCGAAAACAGCGTCAGAATGCAGCTCGAAAGCTACAGCGCGGGCGCGACCTTTTCGTCCCGAAACCGTTCGAGCGTTCGCTGTTTGAAATTTTGCTGAAATCTTTGATTCGAGTAAAAAGTTAATTCCGATTCGATTTGAAAAATCTATCTGAAAAGCCGTTTTTTATGAGCGGCTTTTTTCTTTTGAAATTCGAGTGAAATGTTTTCGCCGGAATTTCTTATTAATATGAAAAACAATTCGCGGTTGTTTGAAGCGGACGAAAAATCGTCGCATCGAATTTAATAACCGCGAAAACAAAACTGAAAAAAACTTTACGGGAGTCGTTATCAAAAAAGGCTAAATCGAAATAGGAGAACATTTTTATGAGCAAATTTACAAATTTATTTTTCGCCGTTTTCGCCGCGACAATTTTTTTAGCAGTCGGTTTGGGCTGCAAATCGCTCGGCTCGTCGAAGATTGATGAAAAGGCAAAAACCGACGAAAACAAATCAATCAACATCGCCGGAGAAAATAAATCCGAACCGCGAACTGATAAAATTACCAGTCAACCGAAAATCGAGAAAGCCGATTTTACGGTAACGTCCGAAGATTTCGACAAAGAATTTACCAAAAAAGGCGCGAAGGAAGCGGATTTGCAAAAATACGCCAGCAAAAATATCGCCGTCACGGGTAGAGTTTCGATGCTTGTAACGGAAAAA
>CAXTMQ010000236.1:0-7695 GCA_964245305.1 uncultured Pyrinomonadaceae bacterium | reverse complement strand
GAATACGGCTTGATGCAGATTTTGGCGGAAACTTACGATTTTATGTTTCGCGTTTTGAAAATGAATTACAAGGAAATGTCCGACACTTTCGAGAGTTGGAACAATGCTGAATTGAATTCTTTTCTGGTTGAAATCACGGCGGAAGTTTTGCGAAAAATGGACGCGGAAACGAATAAACCGCTCGTCGAAATGATTCTTGATAAAGCCGCGCAGAAGGGAACGGGGAAATGGACTTCGCAGGCGGCGATGGATTTGGGCGTGCCGATTCCGACGATTGATTCAGCCGTTTCGATGCGCCAGATTTCCGCGCAGAAAGAAGTGCGCGTGATGGTCGCCGAAAAATACGGCAGCACGATGCCGTTCGTCAACGCGCATCTGCCCGCCGCCGAAGCGCATACGGTAGCGAGCCGCGAAGTTACCAGTCCGAAAGCGGCGCGTGCCGCCGCCGAAGTCGAAACGACGATCAGCGAACAGCACAAAACTCATTTGAGCGAAGATACGTCGAAACACCTCGAACAAAAGGTCGAAAACCCGACCGACGAACAGCGCAACACCGACATCCGCGAATCGAACGATTACGGGCGTTTGATCGAAGAATTAAAAAACGCGCTTTTAAGCTCGTTCATCATCACTTACGCGCAGGGAATGTCGCTTTTGCAAACGGCTTCCGTCGAGAAAAACTACGATTTGAATTTGTCGGACATTGCCCGCATCTGGCGCGGCGGCTGCATCATTCGCTCCGCGCTTTTGGAAGAAATGCGCCGCGCTTACGGCGATAACGCGGAATTGCCGAATTTAATTTTAGACGACAAATTTGCCGAAATCTTAAACGAAAATCGTGACGATTGGCGTTCGGTCAACGAAAAACTTCTCGACAGCCGTATTCCGTCGCTTTGCTTATCATCCGCGCTCGCTTATTTCGACGCTTTCCGTTCGGAACGCCTGCCCGCGAATTTAATCCAGGCGCAGCGCGACTTTTTCGGCGCGCATACCTATCAGCGCATTGATAAAGAAGGCTCGTTTCATATGGAAGATTGGGATAAATAGTTTAATTGATTTGCTGAAAATCCGTCGGCTCGTTGACGTTAAAAAATATATTTTTTGATTCGTCATTGGTTAATTTTTCTTCATCAACTAAGCGCGGAAAAATCAATTGCAGGAAATCTCGTGCGGAAGCCGGTTCGTTTTCATCTAACAATTTTTCGAGCGGCGGCAAACAATAGCGGGCGTGGTAAACGGCGCACAAAGGCTGTAATCTGCCGTCAGTCTGGCGCGGAACTGTGGCGGTAAATTTGTTTGAAGCGAGCGCGATGTTGGTTAGTTTTGCTATCGCGTCAGTCGTTATCAACGGCAAATCCGTCGCCAAAATTATCGCGTATTTTGTTTCGCAATTTTTCAACGCCGCGTGAATTCCGCCGAGCGCGCCGCGCTTTTCGTAAATGTCAAAAATGTAGGAAACATCGGCGGGAAGTTTGGCGATGAAGTCGGTTTGCGATGTGTTGAGAACGATTTTTATGTTTTGACAATGCGGTGAGAGACCGGCGACGGCGTTTTCGAGAAAAGTTTTTTCGCCGATTTTCAGAAACGCTTTGTCCGCGCCCATCCGCGCGGATTTTCCGCCCGCGAGAACGAAACCTGTAAAATCCGAAAAATTCATCAGACTTTTATTTTTCAACTTATTAGCCGGAACAAGCAAGCGGCTTGATTATTCGGGCGCAATAAAATGTTAATGGATTCGCTTTTTGTGTTATCAAAGTCTTTGTGATTAAATTTTTCAAAGGAGAATTAAAAAATGCCCGAAGTAGCCTTTTGCCAGACGATTAGTTTTAATGCGGATAATTTCGATTATCAAACCGTTTCTCACGAAAACGGGAACGCGACGGCGATTAAATTTAAAGTTGACGAAACGCGCGTCAGCCCGGGCGACGTGGTAGTCGTGCTGGCGAATGATGAGATAAATTTTCACGGTCTAATCGGCAAAATCGAAGACGGTTACGCCTTCGCATACGATCCGAAAGGCTCGCTTCTGCCCGCAACCGTTCAGTAAAACGCCAGATTTTAAATCCGTAATTTCAAATCTGATTCGGTATTTGGAATTAATCGCCTTGACACTTTCGCGGAAAAATCTTTATTATCAAATTTCACTTGTGGGGATGTAGCTCAGTTTGGCAGAGCGCTGCGTTCGCAATGCAGAGGTCAGGAGTTCGACCCTCCTCATCTCCACCAAATGAAATCAAGCACTTACCGTTGTAGGTGCTTTTTCTTTTTTCGGCGGTGGTAGGATTTTGGTAGGATTCGCTTTTTCCAAATGCTCGACCGCTTCGCGCAAAATTGCGCTTCCGCGTTCGTAGCGATGAACTGATCGCAAATCGCCGTGTCCCAAAAGTTTGGCTTTGACTGATGAACTGTAATTTAGTTCATCGAGTCTCGTGCCGAACGTCCGCCTCAAATCCCTGATTGTCAAAGGAGCGATTTTCGCCCGACTGCAAGCACCGAGCATCGCTTTTTTCACCGAACCGCCTTTCCTGCCCGGTTTCTTCGGGCTGGGAAAAACCAGATCGTATTCGCTCTTTAATCTCGACCTAATCAAGTTCTGCAAAGTTTGATTCATCGGAATCGCAATCTTTCGTTTGGTCTTTCCTTGAATCAAGCGCAGAACTTTGTAATTCCAATCAACATCTTTCTTTTCCAAGCCGAGAATATCGTTTTGGCGAAGTCCGCTGTTGAGAACGGCGATACAAACGTCCCGCGCCCAATCCGATTTGAAAGCCGCAAAGAACTTCGCTTCGTCTTTCGGGTCAAGAACTTTGTCCTGCACATTATCAAATTGCGGTTTTTCGACTCTCGAACAGGGATTGTATTCGACGAAATCATTTTTGACCGCAATCGCAAAGATTTTCGAGATGACCGACAAATCACGCAGAACCGTCGCCGGTTGGCGGGTGCGATTGTGAATGGTTTTAGTCGTCGCTCGAATATCTTTGAATTTTTCAATCTCTGCCGGTTTAATTGATCGTAAATTTCTCCCGCGAAACAGTTTCAACGCTTCCTTACAAATGAATACGTCCCTGTCGTAGGATGGCTTACTGTGATTAGCCTCGGCAAAGGGAAGATAATATTCGACCAAAAAATCCTCAAAAAGAATTTCCTTGATTGAAATCATTTCCTTCGACTCAAAATAAAGTTGATGTTTCCACTTTATTTCTCGTTTTTCGGCTTCGCTCTTAGTGATTTTTTCGGGAAGACGTTCTTTATAGGTCTGTCCCTGATAATCAAACTGGATGTAAAGCCGATTATTTTTTTTGTCCGTATAGATTGGCATAAGTATTTTCTTACTCCTCTCTGACAGACATAAGCCATAGACGTTATTCTAACTTATGCTGACGATATTACGGTAGTCCGAGTAACTGTTTGTATTGATCTTTTTTCGCAGTTTGAGTTGTTGGAGGAGGCTTTCGTTTTGCCTGCTTAATTATGGATTTTTGAGGATCATTCTTTTGGGAAAGTAAATTCAATAATGCCTGCTGCGCCAAGTGTTTTTCGACCTCTTCGGGACAAAAAAGTTTCGTTCGTCCAAGCAATAAATGTGGAATTCGGTATTTCTTAACATCTGCGCGAAACTGTTTGATACTGCGAGAAAGCCTTTGCGCCATTTGCGACAGTTTAATATGTGATTTGCTTTCTTTCATTGGCTTATGCTGTTTGAGATAAATTCACATCGCGTTAAACGATGTTATTAAATTTATATCGTGTTTGTAATGATGCTTTCAGCGAAACGTAAAGTAAATTCAGAGATAATTTTTTTACAGTCAGGTCAGGAATTAAGATGAAAACTAAAAGCAGAAATTTTTGATGGACAATTCAGTTGAGAATTTAGTTTTTGGGTCAGTGAAAAAGTTATTCGATAGCAACAACTCATTGCTCTCGCTTATTCATTTAATTTCTCAGACTTTGATAAAATTCGCTTTGGACAGAACTTACTAACTCCTCGAAATCCAGTTTGTTTGCATTCAGCCATTTATCAAATTGCGGACGGCTTATGTTGAGTTGTAAAGCTACTTTGCTTTTAGTAATTCTGGGCAGAACGGTTTTGCCGCTAAGAATATCGATTTTGTTCGACTCGTTTTTCGAGTTCAGAATTTCATCGAACAATTCTTTGATTGCCGACGTGATTTTCTCCGTCTTTTCCTCTCTATCTATCGGACGACCGACATTTGGAGTTTTGATAAAAAGATGAGCATTTTGTTTCAGTCTTTCAATGTATGTCAGTCCGGTTCCTTCAACGAATGTGTTTTTAGTTTTATTACTGACTTTGCGAAATTTTCTCAAAGTATCTGAAACGCCTTCCTGATTTATCGTTTTGAACGCATTAGAAAGGGTCGAAGCAATAAATTCTTCGTAAATTTTCATTTGATCTTTTACGAACTCGTTACGCAAAATCAGTAGGTTGAGAAAATAAACAGCCTCCGCTTGTGAGTCGTCTAAATTAAGCGTCTTCCTGAGATATTTGATCTCTGTGCGATTAAACACTGCTGATTCTGAAAATTTTCGCCGCAGTTTGTAAACTATTGCGTCTAAATCATAATTGTAGAGCAACAAAGCATATTCGCTGCTTACTTTATGAGTAACAGAAGTTCCGGCATCTATCGGACGCTCGCCCCTTAGTAACTCACGAAGACCCTTTTCTGTTTTGTCCGGGATTGTAACGAACCATTCTTCAATTAATTTGAAAAACTCCGTATCTTCTTTGTTCATCTTGTAAAATCAATCGTATGCCATTGAATACCTAAATAGTTCTGCGGATTTCGGCAAACATCATAGTTTTCTCCTAAATTCCAAGCGATATAGAATTCTTCATCTCCCCGATGCGCCACGAAATAAGTCCGTTGACTAAATCCTTTGCTCATCACAATTTCATCTTCATCGAGAAAAGTTTCCGGCGGCGGCTCCGTCTTCCAAACTGATATTTGCGCTTCGACTTTTGACACATCAATTCCAAACAAATAAGAGCCAGCCAACCTTACCGACTCGATGCGCCTGTTCGCATAAATTATTTCACTTGAAGTTAATGTAAAACGGTATGGCAGTATGATTTTAAAATATGCGGCAGAAACAAGAATTAACTCTTTGACACTATTTGCTTGTTCTAGACTGACTGAAGCATTTCCCGCGTGAAGTTGATTTTGTCTTGACCAACTTTCTGTTCTGACTGGAGTTACAACATCGCAAATAACAGGCTCCAAGATATGAGAATATTTTTCTTTTGATGATTCTGTCATTTGAAAATATAAAATAAAAGCAAACTAAGAGAGTAAAATTGCCGGCTGAAATAAAAGTTAAGAATCGCGGAGATTTAGCTCCAATTCGTCGTCAATCAACATTTCAACGCTCACGTCAGCGATTTTGGCGTACCTAAGGATGACTAACAAAGGCGGCTCACGATCACCACGCTCGTATTGAGAGATGTTGCTTCGATACAAACGCTCATCGAATCCAAGCCTTTTTAGCATTTCGGTTTGAGATAAGTTTAAAAATTCTCTTATCCGTAAAAGTTTGCCCGCCAATTTCTGAGGACTTGTAACAGTGTATTTGTTCATCGGAAGTTGCCTCCCGATAAGCACAAATAAAATTCAACATTTACAAAAACAAAAAAGCTAGATACGATGGTATCTAGCGGTGTGTTGTTAGTTTGATGTGCCGAAAAATCTCTTGAATGCTTTTCGGCAGACGGTTTCAATTAAATTCCAATACCGCCTTATTCATCGTTGAAATTTGTGAAATCAAATTCGCTTGCCAGCGCAATTTATTTTACAAGCACGAATTTTACACAAAGTTAGCTTGTCATTATAGCAAAAGTTTATAAACGAAAACTTATTCAGTTTGGAGTTTAATTTCTGATTTCCTATGTCGCTCATAAACAAAACGCATATTCTTTCGATGTTTTTGGGAATCATTTTCATTCCTAATTTGATTTACGGACAGCGACTCGAACGCTGGCAGTTTATTAGCAGCAATGATAACGGCTCACGTTCTTATCTAGAGAACTCCAACCGAAAATCAACCGGCGGTAAAAAACAGACTTGGACGAAGGACATTTTTAAGGATGGCTCATACAAAATCACTTTGATTGAATGGCAATGCCGGGAGAAAAAGTTTCGGATTCTGGAAGCGACCAATTACGCGCCGGCGGGAACATATCTTGGTCAGGAGCCGGCTTCCGAATGGTCAACCGTCGTTCCCGATTCAGTCAGCGAAAACTTCTTCAAAACAGTTTGTGCCAGCAATCAATCTGCCAATGAGTCGGATTCGTCAAACGTAAGGAAAAGTGTGCAAATTATTTCTGAAAATGCCAACGTGCGCGAATCTCCTTTTCCTGTCAGTCCCGTTATCCAAACATTTGCTAAAGGCGTACGACTCTTTCTCGCCGACGAAGAGCCGGTCGGAGCGTGGTATCAGGTTTTGATTCCTGATTCTAACCAAACCGGATGGTTGCACGGCGATACGATCAAAATCCTCAAAGCCGCGCCGAGTCATCGGCGCGTCGAGCGACAATCAAAGCCGACAAGAAAACGTCGAACAAAAAAATAAAGTTGGCGGAAAAGGGAAGAGTTTAACCCAACGAGTTCTATGGAATCACAAACGGAAAGAAAAGGCAGAGCAAATCCGCAACGACTCGGCGAAAAACTCAAACGCATCCGCTTAGATGGCGGGCTGTCACAGGGTAAGATGCTACTCATCGTCAACCCGGACGAGCGCACCGCGCATAACCGCGCCCGTGTTTCGCAGTATGAAAGAATGAAGCGCATTCCATCGCTGATCGAAACACATAATTACGCCCAATATGCGGGCGTGCCGGTTGAGGTTTTGATTGACGACGAGCTTGATCTACCGACAGCCAAAACAGCAAAACGGAAACGAAAAAAATCTTCAATTAAAAGTCATTCCTCTGGAGAAAAAAATCCTGCGGTCGCCATAAAGAAAAATGCTTTCGAGATGACATCTGAGTGCGCCGCTGCGACAAGCAACAATCTATTCAATAAGATCAAAGAAGAATCTGAGACAACGAGCGATAATAATACTCAAATGGATTCTACAAACCCACTGAATGCGACTGACGGCTCAACTGTAATTACCGATGCAGAGGAATCCGATGTCGCCGAAGCCGATGAAATGATAATCGAAAATGAACGAAGCAATAATAGGTCATATCAAGAAAATCTTTTGGCTTTGCCGTTAGCTATCGAAGCGGAAAAACTTTGTGAAAATTTAAGACTCGAACTGCCCGCCGAAACACTTGATAAACTCGACGATTTACTGCTCGACATACGACGCGAAATGCCACGCTGCTTGCGTTCCTCCGTGCAAACAAACGATGTAATAAACTTTTGTCTCAACGTCATTTTGACGAACTATTCAGATCATCGAAAAAACAGTTTAGTGATGTTCCAAACGCGAAAATTAATCGAAGAGTCTGAACGCACCGAATAGTTAAAGTGAGGGTGATTTTTATGAGAATAACCTGTGGTATTTTTTGTATTTCGACTGTCTTACTTCTAATGAGTTTGAGCGGTCGTTAGCGGAGTCTCACAAACTGCCGATTGAAATCACATTGAGTTGCAGAACCAGCATTCAAATTTTAAATAAAAAAGGTGGCGATCCGTTATCGAATCGCCACCTTCTTATCGAAAGCACTCA
>CAXTMQ010000235.1:0-7713 GCA_964245305.1 uncultured Pyrinomonadaceae bacterium | reverse complement strand
ATAAAAGACAATCATTTTTATTTGCAATTTTTATAAAACGCCGAAATTCCCCAACTCCGGCGTTTTTCTCTAAATAAATGAAAATCAAATTTTGGTTAATACGGCTTAATTCAAAGGCACGAAATCCGGCTCGAAGCGATCAATAGAATTGATGTTTAATGCTTTGATCGGAATTTTGCCCGCGCTTCGCGTGATACTGTAGCCGACGAACCGGCGGCGCGTAATTTCTTCGCACCGATTCGCCAAAATAACGGGCGACGCGACGAACGCGATTTTAGCAGCCGAAACAATCGAAGTTTCGGTTTTCACGTTAAAAGATTTTTCGAGCGGTTTCGCTTCCGCCGGAATAAACAAACTGCAAATCGCCAAAACGATTGCCATCAAAAAAGTAAAAGTAGTTTTTATTTGTGTCCTCATTTTTTGGAATTCCATTAAAAATAATGGCGTTATAAATTTTTCGTCGTATCAATAATTTCGATATTGCCGAACTCTTTTCGGATTCTTCGCAATGCCCGCATCACGCCGATTTTCCGCGTATAGCCTTCGCCGCCGTCTGCCACGATTCGACCGTTCGCCGCCTTCAAATGCCAGCGGAAGAAATTTCGTTTGTCGCGGAAAATAGAAAGTTTCATAATCAACTCTTAAATTCCGTCGTGTTCAAATCCTTGCTCTGCGCTCCGACGAGTTTCTGCATATTCAAAGCATTGGCGCGGTTCGCCGCTTTGTCGTAAAGTTTCGTTGCCAAATAAACAAGCAAAACGCCTGCGCCGACGATTAGACCTGTTTTTAATAAAGCAATCAATAGAATCTCGACCACTGCTACATCTAACTTGCCCGCGTTTTCTTTCAAAACCTCTTTTATGTCGTCTAAGCCAATCAGAGAACCGATGCCCGCGATAACATAGCCGAGAAAAGCTTTGACGGCGACAAACCAGCGGACGAAGGTTGACGGGCGTTCCTTGCACAAAGTTTCTTTGTCGTCGCCTTTTTCCGCTTCGGTTTTCGCTTCAGAATTGTCGGCGGCTTGACTCGGCGATTGATTCGCACCGGCGATGTCGGAATTTCCGCCGCCGGAATTAAAAACCGAAGGCGCGGCGACTGCATCCTCGCCGGCTGCCTTCGGAGTTTCAACAAATTGCTCAGCGGAAAAATTGGCTGGATTCAGTTCACGCGATGCATCGCCTTGGGCGGGATTTGTTGAAGATGATTCTCTTAATATCTGCTCGAAATGCTGCGCGTAACCGGCGATCAATCTGCCGTTTTCCTCTTTATCGCCGTTGACGATCTCGCGCGCCTCAATATAATTTTCCGTCGTTTCGTCATCGCTCTTGAGAAAGCGTTGAAGAGTGTATTTTCTTTTTGATTTATCACTGCGATAAATGCCGTTGACCATTCCGGCAACTAACGCTTCGTATGCCCAATTTATATCGAGCAATAGATCGGGATTGCGAACGAACAAATCGCCGACTCCGAGCAGCTCGCCGATGGCGGCGTATTTTTCTCTCCAGGTCGTTTGAATCAGACCGCGCCCGTAGTAGCCAGTGTTCCAATATTTCTTTTGATACTTTTCCCAGACTTTCGAGCCGACGCGCGCCTTTCCTTCTTTGACCGGCACGAAATGATTGCCGTTGATACCCGACTCGTGATAAGCGGTCGCCAGAACGTAGGCGAATTGACTGATGTTTTTTAATCTTTTTTCGGTCTCGAACTTGTCGAGAATGACGTTGAGCGCATCAACGGTCGCTTGCGTCTGCGAACCGAAAAACTTTTTATAGCCTGCGTAAAATTTCTGGCGATTTATTTTCATTGCCTTAAACCGAAAACGCCTCGTAAAGTCACTGTAAAAATGACCTTACGAGGCGTTTAACTCTCGCGGGTGTCCTGGTAAAACAGAACAACGTAAATTGTTAAATTCAATTTAGCTTAAACGACGCAAAATTTCAATCTACTTTTTTTGTCGCTTCAATAATTTCGGACTGGTAATGAATTTTTGCTTTGTATTCGATTGAAATTTCTTTTTGTAAAAACGCGTGGTGCGACCGCAATGAATACAATAAAGCGGACTGAATTTTTTCTTTTTGTCGGAAAGTTTATCAGAGGAAACGCGAATATCGACAGAGATTATTTTATCGGCGGTTATTTGAGCTAAAACGCGCCGACATTCCTTATTTGAGCAAATAATATCTTTGAGTTCTGAGGATTGAGACATTATTAAAAATAGTTTTGCACTATATCTTGAATGTTTTCGGCTGATAAAGATTCGTGTTTTATTTCCAGAATCGCTTCGCGCTCGGCGCATATTTCTGCGAAACGATTCAACGAATTCGGGTCTGAAGTAATCCGGTCAACTTTTGCGTTGTATAAATCAATCGCTCGATTCGCTTCGTTTATTTTCGTTTGCTCGCGGTGAAGATAATCCGCCAGATCGAAGCCGTTTTCTTTTTCCTCGTCGGTCGTCGCCCGCTCGATTAAAGAAGACACGCGCGCATTGATGCCCAAAGTTCGCGCTTCTTCGGCTTTTCTTTTCCACAACTCGAAAGCGTCGGCATCCGGGTAAAAAATCACGTTGCGCCCGGCGAGAACTTTCATTCTTTCCTCCGTCAAATGACCTTGCGCGCCGACCGACAGCCAGAGGTGCTGCGGGAAACATAAAGCGGCGAGAACGGCGGTTTTTTCCGCTTCGACGACGCAGACGATTTTTTCCCGCTCGAGGCGAAGCAGATGCTCGCCGAAAAAGCAGTTCTTCAAATTCGCGTCCGCCGACATTCGCCCGCGCTTTTGCAAAATTCGATGGACCCAGTAAGTTTTGATTTCGACTTCTTCGTCCGCGCCGTTTTCATTCTTTTCCGTCCAGCGGTAAACGGTTTGCCGCTTGCCGCTCACGGGATCGTAGCGCAGCAGCTTTCCCTTGCGGATGCGACCGAAGACATCAATCTGCCAAAAACAGGTCAGATTGTTGAAATAACCGATAAAGTATTTGTCGGCGACCGCTTGGATTTCGTCCGCGCAGTCGGGAAAAAGATTGAACAGATATTGAATAAAAGGATTTTCGCCGTCTCTGCCCAAACTTTCTTTCAAATCTCCGGCGGTATGAAAATCAAGTTTCGGCGGCGGCTCGAACTTTTGCGGCGCGACGCGAAATGACTTTTGCTTTTTGAAGTCGCCCGCGCGTTTCGTTTTCAGTTCCGGGTTGTCGGCGTAAAACATCTTCGGCGTGTAGTTGTAACCGCATTTCGAGGCGCGGTTGCAGATGCCGACGTGATCGGCGAACGGTTCCGTCGTTTCGCTGACGATGTAGCGGGCGAACTGTTTGCGTCCTCCGCAGTTCGGGCAGGTGTGCCGTCCGTGCCCGCGATTGTATTTTTCAAGCTCGATTGCCATTGCCGGTCAAGAAAAAAAATGTTTTATAAGTTCATATTTTCATACTGAAACGCTAAATCTTTTTAATGCATTAACTTAGCGAATTTTTATTTTTCATATTTTTTTCATATCTTCGCCTTAAATGTATTTATTGCGCTGTCAATAAAAGCCAAGTCCATCGCTACTGTGTCTGAATCTAAAAACTTTTTATTATCCCAAGCAAACTTAAAAAACTCTGTCCGCTTAATGCTGATAAATCCAAGCATCGAATCTTGAAGCGCGTTATATTCTTCGCGCCGGTTTCTGCTTTTGATGATTTGATCGGTCACAAAATTCCGATAAGCCGAAACGGTATTTATTTGTTCGAGAATCTTGCTCAAATTTTTGTGATACTGCGTCTGAACAAAATTTTTCTGGTTTAATTTCTTCAGCCAATTTGATAAAAATTTCATAGGTTTAACTTTTCAACATTAAAATCTGCCCTCTGCTTGCCGTCTATAAATTATGAAAGTATGAATTTCGCAAACGTGTTAAGTTTTTACTTATCAACTATTTCACATACGCAGTATGAAAATATGAACTTATAAAACATTTTTTTTCTACTGCTGAACTTTTCTGTAATAGACCCGATTGCCGTCGTAAGTCTGCTTCATCGGAAACTTCAAAATTTCGAGCTGTTTTTTGAAATTCCTTTTGTTTAGTGACTTATATCCGTCGTCGTTGCAAAACAAGCGGTAACGCGAATACATTTCTTTCATTAATTCAAAGCTGTCACTGTTTAGGTCCGTTCCCGGAAGATAAGAATTTTCGTCGAGGAACATTGCGACCGTGTTCGATTCGCGCTTATAGACTTCCAGAATTTCTTTGACGATCTCGCTCTCAGTAAATTTTTGTGCCGCTAAAAGGCGCGAAAGTCCGCGCAGTATCCAGTTGAAAACGCCCGGCAGTTCTTTTTCGATAATTTTGCGGGCAAGCGTTTTGTCTTGGCTTTTTTCCGGCACCGTGGCGCGGAAAGGAATAATTAAAAGTCTTCGGAAATACGCCGGAGTTTGTTCAATGTCGCGGGGCAACTCGTTCGCGTTGAAGCACAATTTCGCGTAATTTTCCATCAAAAATGAATTGCCGTATTTAAGCCGCGCCTGAATCGGCTCGGTCGAGACGAGATTCTTGAATTCGTCGCGCGTCTTCGTCGCGTTGATCTCCGAGCCGTAATTCAGCAATTTATGCGCGATCAAAGCGCGATTGTGTTCTTCGGACAGATTCGTCAAAGAAAAGTTGGAGATATTTTCTCTGCCGAGCAGGGCGTTCATTATGTCGAAGACGACCGATTTCCCGTTCGCGCCCGTGCCGTATAAGAGCAGAGCCTTTTCCATTTTCAGTCCTTTCGTAAAGACGTAGCCGAAGTATTCGGCTAACAAATCCTGCAATTCCTTTTCCGGCAGCATTTGGTCAAGAAAAGCGTCGAATATCGGACAGGTCGCCGCCTCGTCGTATTCAAACGGAAGCTGATAGGTGAGAAAATCGCCCGCGCGAAATTCCCGCAGCTTATAACCGCTCGGCGACGCTTCAAAAGTTCCGTTCTGCAAATTAATCAGCACGGCGTTGACCGACGGCTCAATCGGTTTGAAATAAGTGGATGCGATGAATTGGCTGTAAAGCTCGTCCTTGAACTTGTAATGCTTGGCTTCCAGGGAATTGATACTGAATTTTTCGGCGACCTGACCGAGAAAATTTTTAATCATTTCCCGGTCTAATTCCTTCCAGTATTCGCCGTTGAAGACGAATACGAAATCGTTTTTTCGCGCCAGATCGAAATTGTTGGCTTTGACTTTACCGAGCAGCTCGTCAACGCACATCACGTGCAGATGCTTTTGAGTCAGCTTGTCGGATTCGGTCAGCTTGGCTTTCGCTCTGAAATCGATTATTTCGAGCGCGTCCAAAATCTCTTGCAAAACGTCGTCGTGCGCGATTTTCTTTTTCGGTCTGAAAATAGATTCCGATTCGTCGGCGATGTCGTTTATATTTAAGTTTACTTCCTCGATTTCAACGGCTTCGGGCATTGGTGAATTCCTTATTTTTCTTCCTCGATATTTATTTCAAAATTCAGCGACTTTAATATTTCAATCGCCGCCGGCGCATTATCCGCGTTCTCACTCAAAAAGCGATTGCTTCCAATCGGATAGCCTGCGATGAATCTCAAATCGGTCAACTCGGAGTTAAGTCGCCGCAAATCCTCCATATCGGAAAAGCCCCCTTCAAATTCGAGCTTTATCTTGCCGCTTTTTAATTTGGTGATCGTCGCAACTCGCGGAGCCGCCGCCTCGGTTTTGCGGTCGTCCTGCCGTTCCGCGAGCCGCATCGCCCACGATTTATCGAGCAACGAGTCAGCGAATTCGGCGGCTTCGAGGGCGGTCATCACGGCGCAGTTAGACGACGCATCTAAATGAACGGTAACGAGATATTTTTCTGGATCGACAGTAACGCTTGGCATTGTCATAGTTTTGAATTTTGTTAATAGATTGTTTCTTCCTCGGTTTGAACTTCGGGTGCGAGCATTCGCACAGCGGACAGATCGAAACGTGTCCGCATTTGCCGTGCCCGAAGTTTAGGTTTTCACCGCACACGCAAAACAAATTTGATTTCATATTCACGAATCGAGTCCTTTATCGAGCAGCTTCAAATTTTCGAGAACGCTCATAAAATCGTTGAAAACTTCTCTCGTAAACCAGCGTTTGTGACGCAGATGATTGAGCCACTGCATCTGTTTTTCCGGCGTATTTATCCGGCTCAAATAAATGTAGTAGCGAAAGTTTTTTGTTTGCTCGTCGTGATGAAAGGTGATCGCGTCGAATTCCGCGTCGAAGCTCACCGAGCCGACTCGTTTTTCGTTATGCCACCTTTCGATTTGCGCCTTCATTTGATCGAAAACTTCGTTCCAACTTACGTGGCGAAATTTTGATTGCGTTGTTGAATTGATTTCTTTCGACATTTTATTTACGCCCTCCTTTGGCGCGTTTAGCCGCCACTTTTTTGCTTGAAAGCCAAAACTTTTTTATCTGAAACCGGCGCGCTCTTTTTCGCTTTCTTCCGGCGAAGCGGGCGGCAGACGCTTAACAGAAACTTTCGCCGCCCGACTTTCAATTCGATCAGACTGCCCGCGCCGCGTTTCGTCTTCACCGTCGGTTTCGTTTCGTTGATCGAAAACTCGATTAAATCGGCGATGTCCGCTGCCGTCGTAATCGGATTTTTATTGCTCATATATTTTCCTCCTGTTTTGCTAAATTGGCGGCTTCGATTTCTTCGAGCAGGCGCGCGGCGAGCTTTTCCTTCACGACCGCCGGCGAAAATTCCAGAAACAAATCGAGCGCGATTGAAAATAATTTCTCGCGGTCGAAGCTCGCGTTCTTCAAAATCTCTTTGATCTTTCGATCCGTCGCCGCGTCGAATTTCGTCCTTTTTTCGAGTGCCGGATTTTCCTTTCTTTTGAGCCAGCAGTCTTTGCATTCGTGCGCGCGCGCGCCGAGCGGTTCGCCGCACGCGCATAGACGCGGGGGCTTCTCAGTCAATTGCCGCTCGCGGGTCGGCAAAGGCTCCGCCGCTTGGGTTTCGGCGACGGCTGATGCGGGCATCGGTCGGAAATCGCAAACGCGCGGTTTCGGTTTGCGCGGTTTCGGTTGAGCGGATCGTTCGGCAACTTCTTCCGCGCGAATGACTTCGGCAACACGCTCGGCTTCGCTGCGCCGTTTTTTATGACCGTCGGCAATCGCCTGACGGGTCGGCAGATGAAACCGGGCGCGGCGAGCAAATAAATGTTCCGCGACTCCGAGCCGCGCGGCGATGTCTTTACTCGAGAAATTCTCCGCCGCCAGATTTTCGATTTGCGTCAGTTCTTCGGCGGTGAAAAACTTGACGATTTCGATTTCTTCGTTTTCGTCAGCATCAAAATTCTCCTGCAGAACATCGCGCGAAATTACTTTCACGGGCAAGCCGATGTTCAATTTGTCGTAATACGCTTGGACTTTGCCGCTTCCGGCGCGATAAAAACTCGTCGGCAATTTATCCGCCGGAAAGTAAGCCGCGAACGCGCCGTTATCAAGCAACGTGATTTTCTTCTCAAAGCGCATTCGCTCGAGAACGCCTTCAAATTGGACGGGACTGATTTCGCCTTTGATTTCGCTCTCGACGAAACGCTTGATGCCGTCTTCGGTGCAAATTTGCGCCGTAATGGAATCAATGACGAGTTTTTTGATCGCGGCGTATTTCATTTGTTCAACTGTTTCGGCTCGGCGCGCGGTTCAAAATTTCGATCTTTGAAGTTTTCGATTTCTTCTTTGGCAATCGGGAAAAACTCGG
>CAXTMQ010000234.1:0-7722 GCA_964245305.1 uncultured Pyrinomonadaceae bacterium | reverse complement strand
CCTCGTGCGCGACTCTTTTTCCCGTATCCATAATTGATTCTCCTTTGGAACTTTATAAAATTTATAATTGCTCGAAAGCGGTAAGAATCACCGCCTCCGATCATAAAGCGAAAAATTTAAGTGGATTAGTATCAATTTATTCCTGTAGAACCGAACATATTTTTTTTCGCTATTATTTTTCGCCGCGGGCTAAACAAAATTCATTTGCCGATCATCGCTTCGATTTCTTTTTGCGGCGGAGGTTTAACGGAATTTTTCTTTTTTTTTAATTTTGGGTTCAAATTTCTTTTTATAAAATCGCGTGAAGCGATGACAATAAATGCAGTAGAATAAATTAAATTTCTTTTTCCGGTCGGAAATTTTATTAACAAAAACGCGGTCGTTGACCGCGGTAATTTTGATGCCGTCGGTTTGAGCTAAAACACGGCGGCATTCTTTATTTGAACAGAAAATATACTTTAGTTGTGAGGATTGATTCATTGAATATAACTGACGATTGTTCTGATGTTTTCCGCTTTTATCGCCTCCGCTTCGGAATCCATAAAGGCTATTCTCTCGTCGAGCATTTCGTTGAAATAATCGAACAAGTCGCTATCTTCCAAAACGGCATTCACTTTTTCGTTGTAAGCGTCGGCGAAAGCGTTCCATTTTCGCGCGGCAACCTCGCCGCGAATCAAATAATCCGCCAAATCGAAGCCCTGTTTCTTTTCCTTTGCGGTCGCCGCGTCTTCGATAATTCTCGAAGTCGTGACATCCATCCTCATTGCCCGCGCGTCCGCCGCCTCCCGTTCCCATAAATCAAAAGCGTCCGCGTCGGGAAACAGCACGATTTTTCTTTGTCCGAACCGGCGCAATTTGTCCGCTTTCAAATACGATTTGCCGCCGCAGGCTAGCCAGATAAAATCGTCAATAAAAACTGACGCGACGCAGGCTGTCTTTTCGGCTTCGACGACGGCAACCGGTTTGCTCGAATTTTGTCGCAACAGATGTTCGCCGAAAAAGCAGATTTGGTGCTGAAAAGAATCGGGAAGTAATTTATGGCGTTTCAGCTCGTAATGAATCCACGACGGATTGACGTTTTTATCGCGCTTGCCCGTCGTCTCGATATAAGAAATAATTTTCCCCGTTCTGGCTCTGCCTTTTTTATCAATCTGCCAGAAGCAGGTTTTTCCGTCTCTGGTCGCGCCGATAAAATACCGCCTCGCCATTTCAAAAATATATTCAGCGTCAATGAAAGATAATAAGAAGTTTAGAAAACGGTTTTCGTGATTGCCTTCTAAAGACCGGACGACGAACGAATTATCAATCGTCTCGAACTGTTCGACGGCGTTCACGGCGTTCAGCGTGTTCAAAGTGTTCATTTTGTTCAATCCGTTCAATCCGTTCATTTTGTTCCGGGCGTTCACTCTGTTCAGGCGTTCAGCGGTTGAACATTGAACGCCGCGCGATTGGTAGAAGTCTTTCGGTGTCAGATGATAGCCGCAGGAGGATTCGCGGTTGCACCTGCCGACCGATTCATCAATGTATTCGCCCGCATCGTCAATGTATCTGGCGAACTTGTTTTTATGTCCGCACGACGGGCATTTGAATCTCGAGCGGCTCCCTCTGTATTTTTCTAATTGCGGCATAACTTGCTGATATTGAACGACTTAATTCTTTCCTTTTAAATATATATATAGTAAATAAATAGACCTCTCCCAATCCCTAATCCCTCTCTTTAAAGCGACTAAGGCGGGCGTTTTCAAATTAAAAGAACCCGTGTTCAATTTGTTCAATTCTTGAACAAGTGAACACATTGAACGTTTGAGCGAAATGAACGAGTTGAACGGATTGAACACTTTGAACGCATTGAACAAAATGAACGTCTCGAACGCGCTCTGAACGCTCAAATTTCTTCCGGTCGGCTCAAATACCGGTTCACGGTTCCGACCGATATGCCGAGCCGCTTGGCAATCTCGCGCTGCGGCAGATACGAAAGCGTTCGGATCTGATCCGGCAAGTCGGCGCGTTCCTTTTCCGATAAAGTTTTCAAATGATCTTTCTCCCGCGAATAACCGAGCGGCTGGAATTCGAGAAAGTTAAAATCTTTGGCGATCTGCATCACGCAAACGTTCTCCGTGCCGTATTGCTGCTCGCCGTTACGCTGCTTGATCTGTTTCAGATAGCGAACGTTTTTGTCCTTGAAGCTCTCGCCGATGGCGAAACACGAATCGGCGAAGTTGATCAGCATTTTCGAGCCGCCGAGGTCGTTTCTCGTGATTGCCTTGGTCAAATCCCGTTTCGGCGTATGACCCAAAGCCAGTATTGACAAATCGAATTTCGTTTTGAGGTCTTTGAGCATCTTCATCATCGAAGAGGCGATATGCGATTTCTCGAGCTCGTTCCGCATATATGTGATGTTGTCGACGATAATCACCCGCGCTTCGGACTCGGCGAGCGCGAGGTTGAACGAATAATCGAGCCACTCGCCTTCGTCTTTGAAACGTTGGGGAATCGAAGCGTCGACGTTTACTTCGACGCGGTAGAAATTATCGTGAAACTCGAAATGGTTTTGATAATCCTGCGAGTATCGCCGCTCGAATTGTTTTGCCGACAATTCAAAGTCGAAGTAAAGAACCTTCTGCGCGGCGGCTTCCGAGCCGCCGCTGGCGATTCGCTCGGCGATCTGCACGGCGAGGATGGATTTCCCGGCGTTCGTGTCGGCGAACAGAAAACAGAGTTCGGATTCGTACCAGAACTCGTCGAATAGCTTGTTCGGTATCGCCTGGTTTTTCGCCTCTTCGATCCAGACGTTCGCCGGCTTGACCGCAAACGCCGATTGGAGCGGCGGCTCGAAAGCGAGCAGTTCGGCTTCTTCTTTGATCGAAGCGTAATCAATCGCGCCGGTTCCGTTTTTTGCGGCAGATTTCATTTGTTTCATTTCTTCTATTTCTTCGGTATCAACGGCTTCGGGCATTGGTGAATTCCTTATTTTTCTTCCTCGATATTTATTTCAAAATTCAGCGACTTTAATATTTCAATCGCCGCCGGCGCATTATCCGCGTTCTCACTCAAAAAGCGATTGCTTCCAATCGGATAGCCTGCGATGAATCTCAAATCGGTCAACTCGGAGTTAAGTCGCCGCAAATCCTCCATATCGGAAAAGCCCCCTTCAAATTCGAGCTTTATCTTGCCGCTTTTTAATTTGGTGATCGTCGCAACTCGCGGAGCCGCCGCCTCGGTTTTGCGGTCGTCCTGCCGTTCCGCGAGCCGCATCGCCCACGATTTATCGAGCAACGAGTCAGCGAATTCGGCGGCTTCGAGGGCGGTCATCACGGCGCAGTTAGACGACGCATCTAAATGAACGGTAACGAGATATTTTTCTGGATCGACAGTAACGCTTGGCATTGTCATAGTTTTGAATTTTGTTAATAGATTGTTTCTTCCTCGGTTTGAACTTCGGGTGCGAGCATTCGCACAGCGGGCAGATCGAAACGTGTCCGCATTTGCCGCGCCCGAACGTCTTGTTTTCATCGCAAATACACATTGCTTTTTTCATCCGTTGCGGTAGTCTTCGTGTTTGTTATAAATAAATTGCTTTATCAATCCCGCGCCGCTCCAATTCGGCTTTCAGCTTCTTCTTAGCAATTCGTTTGAGATAGTAGATGTAGCCTTGACTACAGCCGCAGACATAAGCGATGTCCGCCTGCGTCCAGCCGCCGACAGGCGGCATAGTAACGGACAATATGAGCAGTCCGGCATCAATCCCGCCGTCCGTGTAATCTCCGTCCGTGCCGAGCTGTCCTGTATGCATTACTTTTTCGCCTGTTTCGGTTTCTGAAATTCCTTGACGATCACCGTGAATTTTCGCCGGTTGACCCGCACGGTAAAAAAGTCGCCGATGCCGCGCGTCGTGCGAAGTTTCGGCTTCGTTTCGTTGACCGAAAATTCGATTAAATCGGCGATGTCCGCTGCCGTCGTAATCGGATTTTTATTGCTCATATATTTTCCTCGTTTCTCATTTGGTTTGCGGCTTCGAGTTCTTCGAGCAGTTCGGTCAAAAACTTTTCTTTAACCGGCGCGGGCGAAGATTCCAGAAACAAATCGAGCGTGAAAGTTAATAATTTTTCGCGGTCGAAATTTTCATTTTTCAGAATTTCCTTAATTTTTCGGTCCGTCGGCGTTTCGGTCTTCAGCTTTGCTTTGCCCGCCTCGCTTCCCTTTTGTTTGAGCCGGCAGTTTTTACATTCCTTGACCCGCGCGCCGAGCGGTTCGCCGCAGGCGCAAAGGCGCGGCGGTCTCTCGATTACTCGCCGCTCAACGGTCGGTAAAGGCTCCGTCGTCATTGTTTCGACAGGTTCGGCGGCGATTGGCGCGGGCATCGGTCGAAAATCGCAGACGCGCGGTTTTACTTTTGGCGGCTTGGGCTGAGAAGCTCGTTCAGCCGCTCGCTCCGCGCGGACGGCGGCGACGCGCTCCGCTTCGTTTCTGCGTCTTTTATGACCGTCGGCAATCGCCCGGCGGGTCGGCAGATCGAAGCGCGCGCGAACCGCGAACAACCGCTCGGAAACGTCGAGCCGCGCGGCGATTTCCTTGTTCGAGAAATTCTCCGCCGCCAGATTTTCGATTTGCCGCAGATCGTCGTCGGTGAAAAATTCCGCGACTTCGATTTCCTCGTCTTCGTCGAGCGTCAACGAGTCTTCCGGCACTTCCAAAGAAACGATTCTGACCGGCAGACCGGCTTGCGGGTTGTCATAGACGGCGTTGATTCTGCCGCCGCCCGCTCTGAAAAAACTCGTCGGCAGTCGGTTCGCCGGAAAGTAAGCCGCGAACGCGCCGTTCTCGAGCAGCGCGATTTTCTTCTCGAAGCGCATTCGCTCGAGAACGCCGTCGAACTGCCCGGCGTTGATCTCGCCCTGCACGGCGACTTCGACGAACCGCTTGATGCCTTCGCCCGTGCAAATCTGCGCGGCGAGCGACTTATTGACGATTTTCTTTATCGCGGCGTATTTCATTTGTTCAACTGCTTCGGCGATTCGCGCGGCTCGAAATTCCCTTCCTTGAAGTCGTCGGCGGCTTCTTTGGCAATCGGGAAAAACTCGGTTCCCAAATTGGCGACGTTTTTCACGTAATCCACTTCGAGCCGCGAGACGTTGACGATGACCTGTCCGAGCTGGGCGACACCCTTGGCGGTCTCCAAATCCATATCGCCGGTTTTGAGCATTTCAATCGCCTCGAACAGGTGGTTTCTGAGATCGTCGATTTTATTTTTCGGCATAATTTTTCACCTCGCGTTTGTTTTTTGTTTTTGTAAATTCAGGTCTTGAGCCTTTTTGTAAATCGAACCTGGGTTTCTATTTATTTTTTCGCTGATTTCCTTGCTGGTTTGACTCGGATATGTCCGCTTCAATATTTCGATCTCTTCGTTCGTCCAAATTAAATTGGAAGATTTTGACAAAATCCTTTCTTTTCTCCGTTCTTGTTTAATCGTTTTTTGGAGTTCGACTAACGCTTCGACCACAGACTGCAATTCCAAAGGAAATGAGTTCGGTTCAAAAGCTAACTGTTTTAAGTAACCTTGAGCGACCGTCCACGTTTTGACGAAAAATCTAAAGTCGTGAAAGTTTTGTGAACTCTCAAAACGCGGTTTGTGTTCAACTGCGAAAGCACCGACGACGCGCGATTTCTCGGTGTCGTAATTGCCGACACCGGCATATTTTCCGCAGAATTTAATTTCTAAAAGAAACGGTTTCTTTGTGATTGTTTTAGTAATACAAAAACTTTTGGCGACGAAAGAATTATCTTTAGACATATTTCACCTCGGATTTTTTGTATTTGCGTAATCCCATAGCACGAATTTTTCTTTTAACGGCAAATGTCGTTCGGTCGAGAATTTCAGCTATTTCCTCAGCGGTTTTTGTTTGATACAACTCACGAATCGTCGCCTCGTCCGATGCGCTGTAACTTTTGTGAATTTGTTTTTGCAAACCTATTTTGCTCGCCATAAATTGAACGGCGGCTTTACTTTTGCCCATCTTTTCCGCTATTTCCGCAAAAGTATGATTCGGGTGCATCTCGCGTATCGTCGCTTCTTGCGCTTTTGTGCAACTTTCGCGCGGACACTCGGCGGACTTTTGTTTTATCTGAATTTCTTTTCTTAGTTCGATTAACGCTTCGACCGCCGGCTTGCACTCTTCGGGAAAAGCGGAAGGCGTGAAGTTGGTTTTTTTCTGAAAACCCTGCGCGACCGCCCACGACCTGATGAGTAATGTAAAATCGTGAGAACTTCGTGTTCGCTCAAATTGAACTTTGCGTTCGAGCGCGTAGGCGGCTACGGCGCGAGCTATTTCTTCGGTTTCAACGCTAATTACACTAATATGCTTTCCGTTAAAATTTAGCGATAAAGAGAACTTTTTAGTGTTTTTATTTCTGTGAACGGAAAACCCAAGTCTTTCTTGTTTATAGCCGTGCGCGACCGCCCATTGCCTGACGAACAATCTGAAGCCGTAAATATTTCCCGTTTGCTCAAAACGCGCGATGTGTTCGAGCGCGTAGGCGGCGACACGGTCGGCAATCTCTTCAGTGGCGTAATTTTGCAGGCTTTGATACTTGCCGCAAAAACCAACGTAAAGCTGAAAACGCGAGTTTTTATGACATTCGCCCTTATGCTTAAAAATAAAAAAGCCTGAATAGTTTTCTTTATTTGAAACTTGTGTCATTAGTTTTTATTTATCGTCTTGAATAACATCCGGCGATTGATCGAAGCGCGTCCGCATTGACTTTCCGGTGTTCGGCGATTTGCTCTAAATCGCGTAAAAAATTAGAATTTTCATTGCTCACGCTTCATACTCCATTTATGAAATTTGGGTTAATGATGAAGATTTGAAAAGTTTTCCAAGACCACTTCAAATTTTCATCGCACTACTCATTTCTTTTTCTTCAAGCCCGCTTTCTCGCGGGCGACGTATTCGTAGAAATCCGCTTCCGTGTAAAAAAACTGCCCTTTGACCGGCGTGTAATTGATTAACCCGTCGTTTCTGATCTGCCGCATCGATTTCACGCTGATGCCGAAATACTCCGCCGCCTCCGCTTCGCTGTAAATTTCCCGTTTATTTTTAGCGCGGTAGTATTCGATCTGGTCTTTTAATTCCGTTTTGAGTTCGGACAATTCTTTGACCAAATCTTGAAGTTCCGGCGGAACGACGACCGGAATCGTGAATGTCGCCGTTTGCTGCTGGTTTACTGCGTCCATAATTTTCGTTAATTGATAAATTTCTGTTTTTCTTCGCGTATTTCCTTTACGCGCTCGTAAGTGTCGGTTGCCGCCTGCATCGCCTCGAACGCCTCGCGCTCGACTTCTTCGTCGGGCGCGCCCGTGCAGATGGCGTAACTGACATCGCCGAGTTCCGAATGCGTTCGTTTGACGAGTTCGGCGAGCTGCAATTTTCCGGTCGGGTTCGATTGCCGGAAATGCCCGCGCTCGCGTTCCAGAATCTGCCAGATTTCCTCTTCCATTTCCGGCGAGAATCTGACCATCTCGCGGTGCGCTTCGAGCAGAATGATGGCGCCCGGTGCCTCGTACAGTTCGCGCGACTTGATGCCCACCAGGCGGTTCTCGACGTGGTCGATGCGGCCGACCAGTTCCTCGGCGCGCTCGAGGGGGTCCACGCCCCCGAGGAGAAGCGCAAGATCATCGGCCGCGAGTTCATCCGCACCTTCGAGGCCGCCGAGGTCCGGGTCTTC
>CAXTMQ010000233.1:0-7724 GCA_964245305.1 uncultured Pyrinomonadaceae bacterium | reverse complement strand
ATTTTATTCTGCCGCGCTTCATTTCTTCGGTTTTATTACCGCTGCAGCCCAAGATTAAAAGCAGCAGAATCGGCAGCGGCAATATAAAATTTAATTTCTTCATATTTATTTTCGAGCCGGCTTTTGCAGATAATTCTACATATTATCCGCCCAAAATCATTTGCGAAATTTCGCTTCGTTCCAGAAATTTTCAAAAAATTCGATTTCCGGTTTTTCTGTGTTTCCCAAAATGATGCTGACGACATCGAAACGATATTTGATATTGTCCAGGTTGAAAATTTTTCGATACTTTCGCGCCGTGCGAGTGATTTGTCTCTGTTTTCGCAAATCAACGGCGGCGACGGGCGCGGCAAACCGGTCGGAAGTGCGCGTTTTGACTTCGATAAAACATAAAACGTCCGCTTCGTCGAGCGCGATGATGTCAATTTCGCCCGTCACCTGCGCTCCGCGTGAATTTCTGCCAATCGGCGTTTTGAAATTGGCGACAACGAGCCGAAAGCCTTTTTTCATCAGAAATTGACACGCGAGTTGTTCGCCCAAAAGTCCGACGCGAGCCGTTTCAGACACGGACGCGCTTTGGCTGTTATTATTGATTGAAAGAATTTCAGACATTTTTTAACAGGGGAAGTATAAATGAAAATGAATCGTATAAAAATATTATTTACCGTTTTCGCCGTTCTTCAAGTTTCGATGATCGGCGCAAATTGTCAAACAAAGTCTGCCGCCGTTGAAAAAACAGCTTTGCCGCAGATCGTCAATTTCGACAAACCGCAAAATTTTCAAATTAATGCGAAGGATTTGCCGAAACCGTTCGCTTCGGAAAGCGCGCGGCGCAATTCAAACGTCGTCGCTCAACCGAAAAACGCGCAGCTTGCGATGCCGAAAGGATTTAAAATCAACGTCTTTGCCGAAGGCGATTTTCGTTATCCGCGCTGGATGACGCTCGCGCCGAACGGCGATGTTTTTCTCGCCGATTCACGCGCTAATTCGATTATTATTCTGCGCGATAAAAACAAAGACGGCACGATTTCGGCGGACGAAAGATTTACATTTGCCGAAAATCTTTCGCAGCCGTTCGGAATGGCTTTTAACGGCGATTATTTTTACGTCGCCAACACCGATTCGGTCGTGCGCTTCAAATATAAAAGCGGACAAACCAAAGCCGATTCCGCGCCGGAGAAAATCATCGAACTGACCGAAGGCGGCTATAACCAGCATTGGACGCGCAATATTCTATTTTCGCCCGACGGCAAAAAACTTTACGTTTCCATCGGCTCTTCCGGCAATGTTGATGTCGAAAAAGACGAACGCCGCGCCGGAATCAGCGAATATAATCCCGACGGCAGCGGTTACAGATTGTATGCTTCGGGTTTGCGAAATCCGATTGGCTTGGCATGGAATCCGGCGGACAAAACGCTCTGGACGGCGGTCAACGAACGCGACGGACTCGGCGACGATCTCGTTCCCGATTATATAACCGGCGTGAAAGACGGCGGATTTTACGGCTTTCCGTTTTCTTACATCGGGCAGAACGAAGAGCCGCGCCGCAAAGGTGAAAATCCCGAAATGGTTAAAAAAGCGATTGTGCCGGACGTGCTTGTTACGTCGCATTCCGCCGCGCTCGGCATTCAATTTTACACGGGAACGATGTTTCCGAAGGAATATCAGGGCGATGCTTTCGTCGCTCTGCACGGCAGCTGGAATCGTGAAAAACTGACCGGCTACAAAATCATCCGCGTCAATTTTGAAAACGGAAAATTAGTCGGCAGCGGTTACGAAGATTTCATCACCGGCTGGCTGCCGAACGAAAATTCGCAGGAAGTTTGGGGCAGACCGGTCGGTTTGCTCGTCAATACCGACGGCTCGCTTCTGATCGCCGACGACGGCGCGAGAAAAATCTGGCGCGTCAGTTATCAAAATTAATTTTTTGAAACTGAAAAATGGCGCGGCGGCAAGATTCAAGTCCTGCCGCCGCGCCATTTTTCGTCGCAGATAAAATCATAATATTCTCGAACGATAAATTTAATAAACAAAAATAACTTATCGACGAATCACGCTTTAAAATAGTTCGGCGAATCTATACAATAAATTCACCCCTTTGCTTTCCCGAAACAACTTAATATGAAAAACGAAATTTTCGGCGGTCTGCGAAGACTGCTTGCAGTCGTCGTGTTGTCAGGAGTTGTTTTCGCCGCAAAAAGCGAAAGCGGAAATTTGGGCGAGGCAAAATTTGTCGAATCCGCTCGCGGCGCGGCGCAGATTTACGCCAGCGACGAAAGCCGGATTTTCAATTTAATCAATGCCGAACGCCGCAAGAAACGGCTGAACGAATTAATTTGGAGCGAAGAGCTTTCGAGAATCGCGCAGAATTATTCAAAATCAATGGCTCGCGGAAGTTTCTTCAGCCATTACGACAGCGGCGGCGCGGACATCGGCAGTCGCGTCCGCGCGGCGCGAATCCAAGGCTGGCGAAAAGCCGGCGAAAATCTTTTCTATGGCGAAGGCATCAAAGATTTCCAGAGTTTTGCCGTTAAGAATTGGATGAAATCGAGCGGTCATCGCCAAAATATTCTCGACAAAGATTGGACGCAGACCGGAATCGGTATCGCTTTTGACAAAAGCAAAAGAATTTTCATTACGCAGATTTTCATTCAGCGGTAATTTCTCAAATAATTTCAAAATCAATAAATTTTTTACGGCTTTTTTGATTTGAGCCGTTTCGCGTTAAAATCGGGAAATGGCTTTGCTCAAAATTGTGAACTATCCCGCGCCGGTTTTGCTCAGCGTCGGCAAACCCGTCGAGCATTTTGACGAAAAGTTGGAAACATTCGTCGAAGATATGTTCGAGACGATGTATGCGTCGAAAGGTGTCGGACTTGCCGCGCCGCAGGTCGCCGTTTCAAGCCGCGTTTTCGTAATGGATTGTTCAGGCGGCGAAGACGAAACGCAACGCATTGCCGCGATTAACCCGGAAGTTATGCATGTCGAAGGCGAGCAGACCGGCGACGAAGGCTGTTTGTCGTTTCCGGGAATTTACGTTCCGATAACCAGAAATCAACGCGCCGTTTTGCGGGCGCAGGACGTTAAAGGAAATTGGTTCGAACTCGACGGTTTGGATTTAACCGCCCGCTGTATTCTGCACGAAACCGACCATTGCGACGGCATTGTATTTTTGGATCGAATGACGATTTTGAAACGCGAAATGGCGAAAAGGAAAATCAAAAGGTTGCAGAAAACGGGAAAATGGGATTAGAAACATTATGAAACTTGAAGACACCAAACTGACTGCCGAAGTCGGCTCGTCGCGCGAACTGAACAAATATCTCGGCGCGGGCTGGGTTCTGATTTTGAGTTATGTCAAACATCAGAGCGATAATCAACAGCCGCGCTTCGTCGTTGCGTGGCAGAACGAAAACGAAGCCGTTTATCCCGAATTGTTGGACGAATGGGAACTACACGAAATTGACCGACAAAAGTATATTTAAATTTTCAGTTAGTGTAAGAATTATAGCGTTACCGATGCTTATCGGAAGCGACGGGAAATGCCGAATGGAATATATGTTTGCGAGCGGTTTAATTTTGGCTTTGCTGGTTTTCGCGGCGACTTATTTTCACCGTCAGGTCGGTTTGATAATTTTGCTGTCAGTCGGCTTAATCTGCGCCGGAAACTTCGCGCCGAATGTGGTCGGACAAAATTACACAGGCGAATCGGATTATTTCGGTCGAACGACTTTCCCTTTATCAATCATTTTATTTTTCGCGGCGATTTTGTTGAAACGCTTTGTTAAGAAGAAAAAGAAACTCGATTAAATTAAGATTATGCCGCGAAAATCAGATGAGATATTTTGGTGTTTTGAAAAAATCTAAACTTAAAAAACGATTGCGGAAGAAATTTCATTTAGGCGAGTTTCAAGAGTTCGGATTTAAGGTTTCTGTAAACTTCAAAAAGGAAACGAATGAATTTCAGTTTGATAAATTTTGGCACGAATTTATTGACGAAATTGAATCTCACGAGTTAATTTGCGGCGGCGGCGATAATTGTAAAACTTGGGAAGTATTTGTAACCTCGAATAAGAAATTTGATTCGCCAACAAATGAGAAAAGAATGGCGATTCAAAAATGGCTTGAAAATTATTCTGAAATCGAAGATTTCAAAATCGGAGAATCCGAAGACGCTTGGAAGAATCCGAATTAAAATCATTTTTGTAAAATAAAAAATTATGCAAACACAAAGAACATTGGACGAATTTAAGAACGAACCGTTCACCGATTATTCGAAAGCTGAAAACGCCGAAGCGATGCGTGAGGCGATTGAACAGGTGCGCGGTGAATTGGGGAAGGATTATCAGATAATTATCAACGGCGAGAAAATCGAGGTTGACACGAAATTTGAGAGCGTTAATCCGGCTGAGAAAGCGCAGATTGTCGGACGCTTTTCGGATGCCGACGCGGACGCGGAAAGTTTGACTGAAAAAGCGATTGACGCGGCGACCGAAGCGTTTAAAACGTGGCGCAATGTTCCGGCGAACGAACGCGCCGAATATCTTTTTAAGGCGGCGAAAATCGTCCGCGACGACAAGCATTTTTATTCGGCTTGGATGTGTTTCGAGACGGGAAAAACCTGGACGGAAGCCGACGGCGACACGGCGGAGGCGATTGATTTTCTGGAGTTTTACGGGCGCGAAATGCTGCGTTGGGCGGAACCGCAGCCGATCACTAAACTCGCGGGCGAAGACAATCGGTTTGAATATATTCCGCTCGGAGTCGGCGCGATTATTCCGCCGTGGAATTTCCCGCTGGCGATTATGGCGGGAATGACGCTTGCCGCGGTCGTGTGCGGCAACACGACCGTTCTGAAACCTTCGCCCGACGCGCCGACGATTGCCTATAAATTTATGGAGGTTTTAGAGCAGGTCGGATTGCCGAAAGGCGTAGTCAACTTCGTCGCGGGCAGCGGCGCGAAGGTCGGCGAGCATTTGGTGCAGAGTCCAAAGATTCGATTCGTTTCTTTCACCGGTTCAAAAGCGGTCGGTTTGCATATTTACGAAGAGGCGGCGAAAACTCGTCCGGGACAGAATTGGATGAAAAGGGTCGTCGCGGAAATGGGCGGCAAAGACGCGATTATCGTTGATGCGGAAGCCGATCTGGAATCGGCGGCGACGGGCATTGTCCAAGCCGCATTCGGTTTTCAGGGACAGAAATGTTCGGCGTGTTCGCGGCTGATTGTGGACGAATCGGTTCACGAAGAATTAATGAGTAAAGTCGTCGCGCTCACGAAAGATTTAAAGATCGGTTTGCCGACCGACGGCGATACGCAGATGACCGCCGTTATCAATCAGAAATCTTTCGACAACGCGCTCAAAGCGATTACGAAAGGCACGGAAGAAGGCGGAAAGTTACTGGTCGGCGGTATCGGCGACAGTTCCAAAGGTTTTTATATCGAACCGACGATTATTGATGAAGTCGCGGAAAAATCAACCATCGAACAGGAAGAAATATTCGCGCCGGTTTTAGCCGTCATCAAAGCGAAAGATTTCGAACACGCGCTCGAAATCGCCAACGACACGCAATACGGTTTGACCGGCGCGGTTTATTCGGCGAACGAGGAAAAACTTGAAAAAGCCCGCCGCGATTTTCACGTCGGCAATCTTTATTTCAACCGTAAATGCACCGGCGCGCTGGTCGGAGCGCACCCGTTCGGCGGTTTTAATATGAGCGGCACGGATTCAAAAGCCGGCGGGCGCGAATATCTTTTGCAGTTTATGCAGGGGAAATTGGTGTCGGAAAAAGTCGGCGCGACCCGAAGCGAAGACAAAGACGTTTTAACGGCGGGTGACACGAGCGCGAAGGCGTTTTAAGAATTTATTTGAAAATTAAATATCGAAGAATATAAAAACAAATTGATGAAAAATAAAAATATCTTGAATCTTGCGGCTTTTACGGCAGCGATCCTAGTTTTTACTTTGACGAATTTCGCCCAAAAACGCCAGACTGCGCCGCCGAAATCGCCGACGGTGATTTTTGCCGTTACAAACGCTGGCAAAACAATCGAGCCGATTGCCGTGATTGAAAACGGCGAGTTAAAAGACGCTTCCGAAAGCGCGGGCAGCGAAGAAGCGGCGGCGACTTTCAGCAAAAATTATTACAAGCTGAAGACAACCTACGATTTGATCTTCGGCGCGGCGGCGAACGGCACGGTAACGATCAAAAGCTCGAATCCGAAAGCCGAATGCTCGAAAAATCTAGCCGACATCACGACCGTTTCGTCGAAAGCGAAGATGAGTCAATGGGTGATGGGTTTAGCAGTTAGTCCGAAGGCGTTAAAAAACGGTTCGGGAGTTCGGCGGATGCCGACGGCGGCGGAACGCGCGGAAATCGAATCGCTCGTGCGCGCCGAATTCGTCAAACAAAAAGTTTCGGCAAAAGCGGCGAAACTTCTGAAATATTATAATCTGACCGCGCTCGATGCAGACAACGACGGCAAAGCCGAGATGGTCGGTTCGTATTATGTGGACAGTTCGGCGAAGGAAAAAAATATGCTGTTCTTCATCGCCGAAAAAGGCGCGGACGGAAAATATGGATTCGGTTACAGCGAATATGCGAAAGTTACGCCCGATCAAGTGATGAGCGGGAATTTGAAAGATTTGGACACGCTCGGCGGCGAGCTTCTAATTGACGCGCTCGATTACAACGACGACGGAACGGCGGAAATTTTTACGATTTCGAGCGCGTTCGAGGGCAATAATTTTCACGCCTATAATCACAAGGACGGAAAATGGGCGCGCGTTTATGAAGGTTATAATTATCATTGCGCTTATTAAATCGAGATTAAAGGAGCGTATCGAAAAGAGAAGATCTGGTTTCCTTTTTTATAGTGAACGGTGAACAGTTAATAGTGAATAGTTTTAATTAGCGTTCTTAAAGTTTGAAACTGAATTCAACTTTTCTTCATCAAAACGCTGTGCAAAAACTATTTGATAAGAAAAAATAAAATAACAAGGAGTATTAGAGAATGAAAAATTACACGAAACCGAGCGACGAAGAATTGCGGGAAAAGTTAACGCCGATGCAGTACGAGGTTACGCAGAAAGAAGGAACTGAGCCGCCGCACCGCAATGAATACTGGGACAATAAGGAAAAAGGCTTGTACGTTGACATCGTTTCGGGCGAGCCGCTTTTTTCGTCGAAGGAAAAATTCGATTCGCATTGCGGCTGGGCGAGTTTTGATCGTCCGCTCGTGCCGGAAAATTTTACTGAAAAAGTTGACAGCAAATTCGGAATGCGGCGCACGGAAGTTCGTTCAAAACACGCCGATTCTCATTTAGGTCACGTTTTCGATGACGGTCCGACCGAAACCGGCATTCGCTATTGTATGAATTCGGCGGCGATGCGTTTTATTCCGGTTGATAAATTGGAAGAAGAAGGTTACGGCGAATATCTTTCGCTTTTTGAAGAAAAGAAATAATCGTTTTGCTTCGCGGCTTTGCGCCATTGGGGGGGGAAAAAAATTTACCGCAAAAGCGCAAAACAAGGGGCGAAATATAAAAATTTTATATTAAAAATTTTTTTTAAAAAAATATAATAAAAAAAAAAATTTAATTTTATTTTATTTTTTTTTTTTTTTTTAAAAAAAAAAAAAAAAAAAAAAAATGAAACGATCTGAGAAATTTATATAAACAGCTAGAATTCCCATCTATGTAGGACAGTTAACATACGATCATTGA
>CAXTMQ010000232.1:0-7751 GCA_964245305.1 uncultured Pyrinomonadaceae bacterium | reverse complement strand
ATCAATTACTGCGGAGAATATATTTACTTTCCGAGTATAACAGACAATCGCGCCGCTTCGGATTTTCGGCAAGCATCCATTCGAGGTAAAATAAAACCGGAAAAACTTTATGAAGAAGATCATCATTGCGAGCGTTTTAATTTTCAGCATCTGCGCCGGTTTCGCCGTCGGTCAAACCCGACGAACAACCGTTCATCGCCGCGCGAAAAAAACTATCGTCAAAAAACCGATTATCAGAGGGAAATCTATGACACCAAAATCAGCAGCGGTTACGACCGCTTCCGGCTTGACCTACATCATTACGAAACACGGCGACGGCGCGCAGTTAAAAGCGGGCGACAACATCATCGTCAATTACACGGGACTTTTGACGAACGGCGAGAAATTCGACAGCTCGCTCGACCGGGGCGAGCCGTTTTCGTTTCCGCTCGGCGCGGGCAAAGTCATCAAAGGCTGGGACGAAGGCGTTCAGAAACTGCGCGTCGGCGACCACGCGACGTTTATTATTCCGTCGGCAATCGCCTACGGTTCGCGCGGCGCGGGCGGCGTGATTCCGCCTGACGCGACTTTGATTTTTATTATCGAAGTCGTCGGCGTGAAGTAATTTCCGGCGCGTGAGTTTTATGAAAATCGAATCGAACGCGGCTTAAAATTTATAAAGCAAATTTCCCGAAAAATTTCAGCTTTGTTTTGTCCGATTACAGACAGAATTTTAAGGTTGGAAAATCTAAAAAATTAAAATCGGACGAAATTTATTTTCGATTCTAATTCCAAGGCAAAAACAAGGAGCAAATATGAAGATTTTTTCTGTAGCGGTTTTATTCGTTTCGGCGGTTTTAAGTTTAGCGGGCTGTTCCGGCGGCGCGGCTAACTCGAACGGCTCAAACATCAATAAAGGAATGGGCAATATCGCCAACGCGATTATGAATTCGGCAACTCCGAACAGCGCCGATACCAATACGAATTCGGCTAACGGCAATATGACGAGTTCGACCGGCGGCGACAATGATTTTATGAAAAAAGCCGGGCAAGGCGGAATGTTTGAAGTCGAACTCGGCAAGGTAGCCGAGAGCAAAGGCACGAGCAAAGACGTAAAAGAATTCGGCGCGAAAATGGTCGCCGATCATTCAAAAGCGAATGACGAATTGAAAGCGTTCGCTGCCAAAAAAGACTTTGCGCTGCCGACCGCAATTAGTGCCGAGCAGAAAACGGATATGGACGATTTAGCGAAACTTTCCGGCGCGGAGTTTGACAAAAAATATGTCGAAATGATGGTCGAAGATCACGAAACGGACGTTGCCGATTTTCAGAAAGAAGCCGGCGGCGGAAAAGACGCGGATGTCAAAGCGTTCGCGGCGAAAACTTTGCCGACACTCGAATCGCATCTGGAAATGATTAAAGCGATTCAGGCTAAAATGAAATAAAATATTTTTCCGGCAAGCGGCTTCGTTCAATCGAACAGCCGCTTTGTTAAAGTAAAAAACAAAATAGGGAGAAAAAATGGCACAGTGCGAAGTTTGCGGAAACGATTATTATCTGGCGTTTGAAGTTTTCACGGCGGGCAATCGGCATACGTTCGATTGTTTTGAATGCGCGATTCACAAGCTCGCGCCCGTCTGCGCTCATTGCGGATGCAAAATTATCGGACACGGCATCGAAGCGAAGGAAAACTTTTTCTGCTGCGCCAACTGCGCCAAACAATCGGGCGTAAGCGGCGTGGAAGATCATATTTGGGGCAGGGAAATAGAAACGGCGGAGAAAATGAACTGATCTTTATTTAATAAATTTTCGATTATATTATGGGTTCGGATTTTCTCACCCGCTTTCCGGCGAAGAAAATTTGGACTCTTTTTTCTCGTCTCCGATTAAAACTATGAACTATTTAATCATTTTTCTAATTCTGTGTTTTTCGACCTGCCATCAGCCGCCGCGCGGAATGGCGGAAAAAGAAATCGTGACGACCGAAGCGGATTCGGAAAATAACGAAGCGGTAAAATTTCGCGTCGAAACGGTGGCAAGCGGGTTGGAAGTGCCTTGGGCGTTCGCTTTTCTGCCGGACGGAAAAGTTTTCGTAACCGAGCGTCCGGGCAGAGTGCGCGTTATAGAAAATGGAACGCTTAAACGAGAGCCTGTTTTCGTCGTTTCCGATGTCGAGCCTTCAGGCGAAAGCGGTTTAATGGACGTATCGCTGCATCCGAAATTCGCCGAAAATAAATTCGTTTATTTATCTTACGCATACGACAAAGACGGCAGGCGCGTCAAAGTCGTGCGTTACAAATTCGACGGGAAAACTTTCGTCGAGCCGCAAACGATTATCGAAAACATTGCCGCCGCGACGAATCACGCCGGAACGCGCTGCCGCTTCGGTCCCGACGGCAAACTTTACATCACGACCGGCGACGCGACCGATAAGGAACTCGCGCAAAAAACCGATTCGCTCAACGGCAAAACTCTGCGCTTGAACGACGACGGAACTGTTCCGACGGATAATCCGTTCGTCAACGATAAAAACTACCGACCGGAAATCTGGACAATCGGGCATCGTAACGCACAAGGAATAGCGTGGTCGCCCGAAGGCTTGATGTTTCAAACCGAACACGGACCGTCGGGTTTTGACGGCGCGGGCGGCGGCGACGAAGTCAATATCGTCGAGCGCGGAAAAAATTACGGCTGGGCGACGATCTCGCATAAGGAAACAAAGGCGGGTTTGGAATCGCCATTGCTCGAATATACGCCGGCTTGCGCGCCCGCGAGCGCGATGTTTTACGACGGCAAAGTTTTTTCTCAGTTCAAAGGCAATTTCTTTTTCGGATGTCTGCGCGGCGAGCGCATTATTCGCGTCCGGCTCGACGGCAGGCGCGTCGTCAAACAGGAAGATTTATTGAAGGAGATTTACGGTCGCGTCCGTGAAATCGAAGAAGCTCCCGACGGTTCAATCTGGTTTTCAACGTCAAACCGCGACGGGCGCGGCTCGCCCGCCAAAGACGACGACCGAATTGTGCGCCTCGTGCCAATTAAATAAATTCCACAAACGCGCCGGACTTTTCACAAAAGCTCAAAAATTTTAGAATTTATTATCATGCGAATCATTAATTGAAACCGGAAATTTCTTTGCGACCCTTGCGAGAATCCTGGCGGTTAAAAGAATAACTTAACTGCAAAGGACGATGCGAAAAACGCAAAGACTTTTCCGCCGAGTCGGAGTTCGAAAAATCTACTCAAAGTAAAAAGGATAAAAGTTAAATTATGAAATTCAAAAAACAATTCGTTCAACGGCGGCAGTCTGCATTCGCCGCGTTGCTCGTCGGATTTTTACTTTTCGGGCAGACGCTCGCCCAAACCGTCGCGCCGGCGAAAATTTCGGCGACGGAAACGCAATTAACCGAAAAAATCAGCGTCGAAACTATTAAAAATATCACCGCCGCGCTGTCGGCTGACGATATGCAGGGACGCGGAACGATGCAGGCGGGCGGCGACAAAGCCGCCAATTACATCGCCGAACGATTTCAGAAACTCGGCTTAAAACCGCTCGGCGACAAAGGAACTTATCTGCAAAAAATAGATTTTAAGGAAAGCGCGTTCACGCCCGAAACCGCCTTTAGATTGGGCGACGAAAACTTGCAGTTCGGCAGCGACTTTGCCATCGCGCCATTCTCCGCGGGCAACAAAACGGCGAGCGGCGAGATGGTTTTCGTCGGCTACGCGATTGTCGTTGACCAGATGAAGCGGAACGATTTGGGCAACGCGAATTTGCAGGGGAAAATCGCGGTCATCGTCGAAGGTCCGCCGGCGAACATCCCGAAAAAGGATTGGGAAAAAGCGCGGGCGCAGCAGGTTTTCATCCGCAATCTTTTTATGAAAGGCGCATCGGGCATCGTTATTATCGGCAGCGGCAGAGACGAAGAGCGTTCACCCGAAATGATGATTAATTACGCCAGCCGCCGCCAGATTTCGACGGAAGACGAAAGCGATCCGTCGTCACAAATACCGTTTTTCGTTTACGTGAGCGGCAAAGCGGCGGAAAAGTTTTTCGCCAAATCCGGCACGACGCTCAAAGACGCTCTGGCTTTAGCCGAAACGAACAATTTTAAGCCGGTCAAACTCAATCAAAAAGCGAGCATCGTCTCGAAAATGAAAAAGGCGAAAGGCGAAAGTAATAACGTCATCGGCTATCTCGAAGGTTCTGATCCGAAGCTGAAAGAAGAAGCCGTTTTGTTCTCAGCGCATTACGACGCATACGGCACGGAAAACGGAAAAATTTATCACGGCGCGGCGGACAACGCGCTCGGCGTGGCGGAAATTCTTTCGATTGCCGAAGCGTATTCAAAGCTCGAAACCAAACCGAAACGCTCGATGGTTTTTCTCGCCGTCACGGGCGAAGAATACGGGCTTTACGGCTCGAAATACTGGGCGAAGAAACCGACGTGGGACATCAAAAAAGTCGCGGCGGATTTGAATCTCGACGGCATCGGAACGGAAGTTTACGCGCCGGTGAAAACCTTCGTCGGCTTCGGCGCGGAACATTCGAGTTTGGGCGCGATTCTCAATGATGTTTCCAATTCGTTCGGCATCAAAGTCATTCCCGATCCGATGCCCGATGAGAAAATATTTTATCGTTCCGACCATTATTCGTTTGTCGAGCGCGGCGTTCCGGCGTTGATGCTTTTGGGCGCGCCCGAAGGCGATCCGCAGAAATGGATTGACCGCTCGAAGGCTTGGGAGAAAACCGATTATCATAATCCGGGCGATATTATCAAAGACGATTGGGATTGGACGGGCGCGAAAACCGTCGCCGACGTGATGGCGATTATGAGCTGGCGCGTTTCCGAAACCGAGAAAATGCCCGAATGGTTGACAACTTCGCGCTTCGCTAAACTGGAACGCGGCAACACGAAAGACGTTCCCGAAGAAAAATAAAGAATAAAAGCTATCTCAAAAATAATTCGACCGTTAAGCGAGCGGTCGAATTATTTTTGAGATAGCTTACGGCTAAAGCGAAAACGCGCCGAAATGATTTTGTCTCAACCAATTTCAGCGCGTTTTTGTTTTAATAATTCGCGCCGTTTGCGGCGGAGTTTTTCCCGCTATCGTTTCATAAGTTTCGACTATTTTTTCAATTTGGTCACAAACTTCTGTCTGAACTTCGCCACCTTCGGCGCGACGACCGCCGCGCAGTATGGCTGATTCGGATTGCTGGCAAAATATTCCTGATGATAATTTTCCGCCGCGTAAAACTTATCGAACTTTGTTACCTCGGTCACAATCGGTTTGTCGTAAATTTTTTCGTCGTTGATTTCCTTGATCGTTTCTTCGGCGACTTGTCTTTGCTCATCGTCGTGATAAAAAATCGCCGATCTATACGAAGTGCCGATGTCGTTGCCCTGCCGGTTCAACTGCGTCGGGTCGTGAACGGTAAAAAAGACCTGCAAAATTTCTTTGAATGAAATTTCGTTCGGATCGAATTCGACGTTGACGACTTCGGCGTGTCCGGTCGTTTCCGAGCAAACCCGCTGATAAGTCGGATTTTCCGTATGCCCGCCCGAATAGCCCGACACGACATCGGTCACGCCCTTTAAATCGTCGAAAACCGCTTCGACGCACCAAAAACAGCCCGCGCCGAGCGTCGCCGTTTCTAAATTTTTATTTTCCATAATTGTTTTATTTCAACTGAAATTTGATTTTTTAGATGCCGTTTCGCTCGTTTAATTTGTCAATTTTGTTTGCCCGCCGCGCACGATTTTAGCGGTCGTGACGATTTGCCCGGCGTGCCGCGCCGTGTGTTCGGCGATATGAAAAAGCAGACCGAAAACATTGGTCGGCAGTTTTCGGCGACCGACGAATCTTTCTTCAAAAAGCGATTCCGGCGCGACTGATTTTAATTCGGCGAGCGCATTTTCGATTTTTGCAATCGCTTCTTTAATCATTTCGTCGGCGTTTGATTCGGCGTTTTTTGTTTCCGCGTTTAGAAAATCAAATTGCGCTTCGTTTAGATTTTCGCCGCGCGAATAAGTTAGAAGCCGATCAATGCTTCCGACGACGTGGCGCAAATGAAAAGCGACGGACGGCGCGTTGTTCGGTCGCGCGTTTAATTCTTCAGCGGTCAAGTTTCGCGTCGCCGTTTCCAAATCCGCAATCGCCTGCAGAAGCGCGTGCGCCGCCGGCATCACAATCGGTGCGAAGCCTTCGAGTTTTCCGTTCAGCCAAGCCTCGTTCGACATAATTTTATCGCTTCCCGAAATAAAAATTTTAGCAAAAGGCGACACAAACAAAAATGCGCGGCAATTCAAAATCAATTTTGAATTGCCGCGGCGAAGATTTTCTCGTCTAATACGTTTCGTCAAACCAGCCTTTGAATTCGAGGCTCTGCGCGAAAAGTATAAAACGAAAAATCAGATAAACGATTGAAGGAACAAACAAAAGTAAATCTTTGCGCTCGAATTTTCGCTTGGAATTCGTCAGAGTCAAAACATAAAACCAAATACAAACGCTGTTACCGTAAATCACCGCGAACGGAAAATAAGTCAGCCATTGGTTGCGGTCGTAGATGTTGGCGAAACCGATGAGCGGCGTAATCAAACTCAGCCCAAGCAGAACGAGCAGCGCGGCAAGCCAAAAATCAACCGCCTTTTTTGTTTGAAAAAACGCGCGGGAAGCAGCGCGGCAAAAATCGCGCCTTGCAGAATGCAGACGAAAATGATGATGGTGCGCGCATTGAATAAATCCGGCGGTAAGCCTTCGATGAAGAGAAATTTAACCACCGATAAAGCTCATCGAGCGTGACGCGGGCGCGAATTTTTGATCGTTGATCGTGTGCCGCGCTTCTTTTTTCAACACGACGGATCGGATAAATTCGACGATTTCCGAACGGCTCGCGCCGCTTCGCAACACATCTCTTAGATTGTGTTCGACGGTCGAAAAAAGACAAGTGCGAATCTGACCGTCAGCCGTCAATCGAATGCGCGAACACGCGCCGCAAAACATTTCCGTGACCGGCGCGACGATGCCGATTTCGCCCGCCGCGCCGTCGGCGAATTGATAACGCCAAGCCGTGTCCGCGCCGCGCGATTTTTCCTTTAATTCGAGCGGAAAAACTTCATTAATTTTTTCGCGGATTTCTTTCGCGGGAACGATTAATTTGCGATCCCATTCGCCGCCCGAATCGAGCGGCATAAATTCGATAAAGCGCATTTTGACATCGGTTTCGCGGGCAAAACGTGCAAAGTCAACAATCTCGTCGTCGTTGCGCCCGCGCACGAGAACGGCGTTGATTTTCACCGGCGTTAATCCGACCCGTTGCGCCGCTTCGACGGAATTCAAAACATTTTCGAGCGAATCCGAACCCGTAATTTCCGCAAATCTTTCGCGCCGCAAACTGTCCAGAGAAATCGTTACGCGGTCGAGTCCGGCACGTTTCAAATCTGCGGCGCGGCGCGGAAAACTAAACCCGTTCGTCGTCAAAGCCAAATCCTTCAATTTCGGATTTTCATCCGCAGAACTTTGAGTTTTAAGCCGCGCGAGTTTTTCGATGAGCGTTTCGATGTCTTTCCGCAAAAGCGGCTCGCCGCCGGTCAAGCGGATTTTTTCGATTCCCAAAGAAACGAAAATATCGCAAGCATATTCTATTTCTTCAAAAGTCAAAATCGTTTCGCGTCGCGCGAGCGGCGGCTCGCCGTTCGGCAAACAATAAAAACACCGAAAATTACAGCGGTCGGTCAAAGACACGCGCAAATCCCGAATAACCCGATTATGAG
>CAXTMQ010000231.1:0-7756 GCA_964245305.1 uncultured Pyrinomonadaceae bacterium | reverse complement strand
TTCCCGCCGGTCAAATCGTTGTCGCCGTCAATCCCGTCTATTTCCGCCCGACCGAAGTCGAGCTGCTCATCGGCGACGCGACCAAAGCCAAAAATCAATTAGGCTGGCAGCCGAAATATACTCTGCGAGAAATGATCGCGGAAATGGTGCAAAGCGATTTGAAACTCTTCGCCATCTGATTTGGACGCTACCCGAAAATTTAACTTTTTGACAACTTCCGCATCTAACTATTAGACTTTGTTATTATTTAATTTCCCAAAATGAGTTTTACCACTAGAGAAAGTTCAACAGCCCTCAATGCGTCACACAATGCTTTACCGGATACGGCAAACGAGCATCATTTGCCGGAGAATCCTTTAGTTACCATTGAACCGAGCAAGGGATGGATTCCGCTGAATTTGCGCGACATTTGGCAGTATCGGGATTTGCTTTACATTTTGACGATGCGCGACATCAAGGTGCGGTATAAACAAACTGCGCTCGGCGCGTTGTGGGCAATTATTCAGCCTTTGTTCACGATGCTGATCTTTACCGTCTTTTTCGGTCGGCTCGCCGGAATGCCGTCGGACGGCATTCCGTATCCTTTATTCGCTTATGCCGGTTTGTTGCCGTGGACTTTTCTCTCGAATGCCGTTACCGGCAGCGGCAACAGTTTGGTCAATAATTCCAATCTGATTACAAAGATTTATTTTCCCAGAATGATTATTCCGATGGCATCGGTTGCCGCCAATCTGCTCGATTTCGCCATCGCGTTCGGGCTGCTCGTCGTGTTGATGATTTATTACGGTGTCGGATTTTCAATCAGTCTGCTGATGGTTCCCGCGCTTATAGTGCTGTCGAGTTTGCTGGCGGTCGGTGTCGGTATGTGGATGTCCGCGCTCAATGTAAAATACCGCGATATTCGTTACGCGCTGCCGTTTCTGATTCAGCTCGGAATGTTCGCTTCGGGCATTATCACGCCGATTCCCGAAAACTGGCGTTGGCTGAAAATCGTCAATCCGGTCGCCGGCTTGATTGACGCATTTCGCTCGGCGTTTTTCGGTAAGCCTTTCGACTGGCTCGCGCTCGGCATCGCGGCGTTAATCACGATCATAGTTTTATTTTACTCGGCATATACGTTTCGCCGGATGGAGAAAAGTTTCGCCGACGTGGTTTAGAAGTTTGTTGAATCATAAAAAATGAAACCGATTATCCGAGTCGAAAATTTAAGCAAGCGTTACCAATTGGGCAGCGACCAAAAGCCGTACGCGACTTTCCGCGAATCGCTGATCGAAACGGCGCGGAAGCCACTGCAAATGCTCAAGCGCGACAACGGCAATGCAAAAGAAAAAAACGGTTTTTGGGCGTTAAAAGACATTAATTTTGAAGTCAATCCGGGCGAAGTCGTCGGCATCATCGGCAGAAACGGCGCGGGCAAGTCAACACTTCTAAAAGTTCTTTCTCGCATCACCGAACCGACAAAAGGAAAAATTGAATTATTCGGTCGCGTCGGCTCACTTCTGGAAGTCGGCACGGGCTTTCACCCGGAATTAACCGGCAGAGAAAATATTTTTTTGAACGGCTCGATTCTCGGAATGCGCCGCGAAGAAATCGCTAGAAAATTTGACGAAATCGTTGATTTTGCCGAAATCGAAAAGTTTCTCGACACGCCGGTCAAACACTATTCGTCGGGAATGTATACGCGCCTCGCCTTCGCCGTCGCCGCCAACCTCGAACCGGAAATCCTAATCGTGGACGAAGTTTTAGCCGTCGGCGATGCCGAATTTCAAAAAAAATGTTTGGGAAAAATGAAGTCGGTTTCCGACAATGAAGGCAGAACCGTTTTGTTCGTTTCGCACAATATGACGGCGGTCAAATCAATCTGTCAGCGCGGAATCATGCTGAAAAGCGGCATACAGGAATACGACGGCAACGCGATTTCCGCCGTTGATTTTTATATGCAGGGCGGTAGCGATATGGCGACGTTCCGCGAGTGGACGACAAACGATATGCCCGGCAACGACAACATTAAAATACCCCGTTGGCGATGCTATTTTAACAACCGATGATTTAGTTTTTGAAGTTGAATTTTACAACAATCTGAGTAGTGCCGTTATTGATATAACGTGGGATTGGGTTAATGTTCAGGGTATTCATGTCACACACATTGGCACGATCTGCAACCCAGACGGAATTGAGCGCGGCTGGCATAAAACGACCGGTATATTTCCCGGTGGCGTTCTAAATACAGAGCGATATATCTTAAATATTATGTTTGGGTACAATCAGGCTCACGTTTTATTCAGAATGGATGATTTGCTAATCTTTGACGTTGAGGACAACTTAAAAAGAAATGTTAATTTCAGCAAACTTCCCGGGGTTATCCACCCGCTATGTGTTTGGCAAACAGATGTAATAGCTTAAGCTAAAAGATATAAGAAAAGTTATAATGAGCGAAAAACAGAAAATTGTGATCGTTGGCGACGGCGAAACCGCCGAACTCGCATACGAATATTTTACGCACGATTCACCGCATGAAATTGTTGGCTTTGCTGTCGAAGCGGCTTATAAAAAGCGCGATGAATTTTTTGGTTTGCCAGTTGTTGCGCTCGAAGAAGTGGAAAAGCATTTCAGTCCGCAAGAACACCAAGCGTTCGCCGCTATTTCATATACTCAGTTAAACCGCGTGCGAACGCGAATTTTCAAAACGGTCAAAGCGAAAGGTTATACTTGCGCCTCTTATATCAGTAGCCGCGCCTTTGTATGGCATAACGCCGAAATCGGAGAAAATTGTTTTATTTTTGAAAACAATGTCATTCAATACAAAGTCAAAATCGGCGATAATGTTGTATTGTGGAGCGGCAACCATATTGGGCATCAAACCATTATTCAGGATAATGTTTTCATCTCTTCGCATGTCGTCGTTTCCGGTTATTGTGAAGTCGGATTGAATACTTTTATGGGTGTCAATAGTTCGGTCGCCAACGATGTCAAAATCGCGCCGGATAATATTATTGCGATGGGCGCAGTCATTACGCGCCACACCGAACCGCGCAAAATCTATATGGGCAATCCTGCTAAACCGAGCGATAAGGACAGTTTCGCCGTAATGAAAGTGAAAGAGGAAGTCGGTGATGAGGTGGAGTAAACAAGGATTAATTTACGGACCTGACGGTACTTCCGAATGGGCGAAAAACTCTGCCTTGCAGCCAACACCATTGGTAATTGATGGAGAGACAATTCGCATTTTCGTCGGAATGCGTGATGAAAAAGGCAGAAGCCGCGTCGGGTTTGTTGATATTAATGCTGTAAATCCGAAAGAGGTTCTAAAAATTTCAGAAAAGCCTGCACTTGATTTGGGAATACCCGGAACGTTTGACGAAAACGGTGTAGTTCCCTGCGCCGTCGTCAAACGAAATGACGAAATTTGGCTTTATTACGCCGGTTATCAGCTCGGGCAGCAGGTTCGATTCTACGTTTTCAGTGGGTTGGCAATCAGTAAAGATGGTGGCGAAACATTTACGCGGCACCTGCGTGTTCCGATCTGTGAGCGTACTAATGAGGAACTCTTTTTCCGCGTCATTCATACGATTTTTTATGAGAACGAAGTGTGGCGGGTTTGGTACGGGGCAGGTGGTGAATATGATGTGAGAGACGATGGTTATCAGTTGCCGAAATACAATATCCGCTACGTTGAATCAGATGACGGAATAAAATTTAACGGTCAGTCGATGATTGCAATTGATACTTCAGGCGTTGAAGAATATCGAATCGGACGACCATATGTTATCAAACGCGAAAACAAATACTTGATGTTTTATGCCGCTGATTCCAAGCAATCAGGTTATCGGCTGGCTTACGCAGAATCATTAAACGGCACAGAATGGACGCGAAAAGATGATGAAGTCGGCATATCAATTTCCGAAGCTGGTTGGGATTCAGAAATGATGTCCTATCCGAGTGTCGTAACGACTAAAGGAGGAACATTTCTTTTCTACAATGGTAACGGCTACGGACGGGATGGGTTCGGTTACGCAGTGCTTGAACAATGGTAAAAACGGCGGCTCAGACAACTGAAAGTTCTGATGCGGTTTCGGTGAAAGAAACGATTGTTATTGAACAGTACGTCGCCGAAAAGCGCGCTGAATGGGATGCGTTTATTGAAAATTCAAAGAACGGCATTTTCCTTTTCAAGCGAGATTATATGGAATACCACGCCGAACGGTTCGCCGACTGTTCGCTGATGTTTCGTGACGAAAACAAAAAACTTATCGCCGTTCTGCCCGCCAGTTTATGGGAAAATGCACTGGTTTCGCACGGCGGTCTGACGTTCGGCGGCGTGATTTCAGGCAGCCGGATGAAAACGCCGCAGATGCTTGAAATTTTCGAAAGTTTGATCGGATTGGCGCGTGAAAGAAGTTTGAAACGCGTGGTTTACAAAGCCGTGCCGCACATTTATCACGCGCAACCGGCGGAGGAGGATTTATATGCGCTGTTCCGATTCGACGCGCAGCTCGTGCGCCGCGATGTTTCGACGACGATTCAGATAAATGAAAGATTGTCGCTCAGCAAAGGGCGCAAGTGGACGGTTAATCAAAGTCGCAAAAATAAAATCGAAGTACGCGAGTGCAACGACTTTGAAACTTTTATACGGCTCGAAGCCAAGGTATTAGCGGAAAAATACAAAGTCGCTCCGGTTCACACGGCAGACGAAATGAAGCTGCTTGTCGAACATTTTCCCGACAATATTAAACTTTTCGCGGCGTTTCTCGACGGCGAGATGTTGGCAGGCGCGATTATTTATGCTAGTCAGAACGTCGCTCACGCGCAATATTTGGCGGCGAGCGATGGAGGCAAAAGATTATGCGCACTTGACGCGGTTTTACATTATTTAATTACTGATTATTACGTCGCCAAGAAATATTTCGATTTCGGTATTTCGACCGAACAGCAGGGGCGGTATTTAAACAACGGATTGATTGATTTCAAAGAAAGCTGGGGCGGACGCGCTACCGTTTATGATTCTTACGAGATAGTAATCTAGCGAACTGAATTATCAAAATGGTTGCTCGAATTGAACAATGCAAGCTGATTGATTTGCCGGTCATCACTGACCCGCGCGGTAATTTAACTTTTATCGAAGCCGGTCGGCATCTTCCGTTCGATATTAAGCGCGTTTATTATCTTTACGATGTGCCGGGCGGCGCATCACGTGCCGGACACGGGCACAAAAATCTGCACCAACTCGTGATTGCGATGTCGGGGAGTTTTGATATTGCGATTGACGACGGTTTTCAAAAGAAACAATTTCATCTGAATCGCTCTTATCAAGGATTATATCTATGCCCGATGATGTGGCGTGATATTGATAATTTTTCAGGCGGTTCAGTATGTATGGTTTTGGCTTCGGATTACTTCGACGAATCCGATTATTTTCGCGAGTATTTCGAATTTGTGCGGGCGGCGCGAGAGGAGCAGAAAAAATGAAAGTTCCTTTTTTAGATTTAAAAGCCGCCTACCTCGATTTGCAGGACGAACTTGATGCCGCTTATCGGCGCGTAATGGATTCGGGCTGGTATATTCTCGGTAAAGAAGTCGAGGCGTTTGAAAATGAGTTCGCCCATTACTGCGGAGCAAAGCACTGCGTCGGCGTGGCGAACGGGTTAGATGCGTTGCATTTGATTTTGAAAGGTTACGACATCGGCGCGGGCGATGAGGTAATCGTGCCGTCGAACACTTATATTGCGACGTGGCTCGCCGTTTCATATGCCGGAGCAACGCCCGTTCCGGTCGAACCGAACATTGATACTTACAATCTCGCGCCCGAACGCGTCGAAGCGGCGATTACCGAACGAACGAAAGCGATTATGCCCGTGCATCTTTACGGTCAGCCTGCCGAGATGGATGCGATCAAAGCGATTGCAGAAAGATACAATCTAAAAGTTATTGAGGATGCTGCGCAGGCGCAGGGCGCAAGATATAAAGGAAAATTAACCGGCAATTTGGGCGACGCGGCAGGATTCAGCTTTTATCCGGGTAAAAATTTAGGTGCATACGGTGACGCAGGCGCGGTGACCACGAACGACAACAAATTAGCAGATAAAATTCGCTTGCTACGAAACTATGGATCGCGCGTTAAGTATCATAACGAATTCAAAGGTTACAACTCTCGGCTTGACCCGCTGCAAGCTGCCTTTCTGCGCGTTAAATTGAAACACCTTGATGAATGGAACGCCAGACGTGCCGACATTACGAAGAGTTATTTAACAGAGCTTTCCAGAATACCCGATTGCCATTTGCCTTTTACTCCCGATTGGGCTGAACCGGCTTGGCATCTTTTTGTCATTCGTCATCCGGCTCGAAATAATCTGCAAACTTTCCTTAAGGATTCAGGTGTCGAGACGCTAATTCACTATCCGATTCCCCCGCATCTTTCCGAGGCATATAAAAACGAGATGATTATTGATAGTTTTCCTGTGTCAGAGAATCTTGCCCAAACGGTTTTAAGTTTGCCAATTGGCGCGCATCTCACAGTGCAGCAACAGGAGAAAGTGGTTGCTTCGTTATGGAAATTTACGGAAGACAAACGATAAACCAAATTTTTATGAAAAAGACTAAGTTGTTAATCGTAAGTTATAACTTGTCCCAAGCCGGTAGCGAAAGATGGGTTTACGAAATTTGCAGAAACATTGACAAGGAAAAATTTGAGATCGCGGTTTTATGCGATAGAAGGTATAAAGATGTCGATAAAGAACGTAATCATTACAACTATTATTATCACGAATTAAAAAAACTAAGGATCCGGTTATATCCCTATTTGGATCTGCTTGCACAGGCAACGGACGACCTGAAACTTCCCAATAAAAAGCCCGATAAAAGTTTTTATCGAAGGAGATTTTTCAATAAGGTAGTCAACAAAATTCGCTACAAAAAAGGCTATTCGACTGATTTAAGAATTCCAAATTTATTAAAATCCTTTGATGTTATTTGCTTAATAGACTTCTACAATTATTCATATTTGGAGGTCTTGCGTCGTTGTAACAAAAACTTTTTCATTGTCTTGCACTGTCATAAACACCAATTTGAGAAGGATATTTACAAATGTTTCGACAAGAATCATACATACAATTTTACATATTTTTGTCCGAAGCAACTTGATGACCTTAAAGATAGCGGTATTAATATGGAAAGAAGCAACTTCTTTTATAATCCTCTTTTATTAAATCTTTCCGATAGTCCTTATCTGTTTAATCCGATTAGTGATGAGCCAGTTATTATATCGGTATTTACGCGTATCTCATTGATGAAGACGAAGCCAATAGAGATATTAATTAGATCATTCGGATTATTACAAAAGCAATTACCACACGATTGCTTATTGAATATTTACGGAGAGATTCAAGATGAGGAGTATTATCAACAACTAAAACAATTAATTGCCGCATTAAAAATAGACGAAAACTCAGTTCGTTTTATGGGACATGCCAAAGATATAGCAAACGTGATTAAACAAGACAAGATAAACCTTTATTGGGGAGGGGCTGACAATACAGTTGTCGGGTATGCCACAATTGAGGTATGCACGATGGGAGTGCCAGGCATTTTTTGGAATTTGGATGAGGAAAACGATTTCGTTTCTATACTAGAAGAAACGAAGAATTCGATGATAGTACATAATCGAATAGATGATTTTGTTGCTGCTAATTTAAAGTATTTAACTGATAATAGTGCATTAGCTAAATTATCCCTTAGACAGCGCAATTATTTTATTGATAGG
>CAXTMQ010000230.1:0-7792 GCA_964245305.1 uncultured Pyrinomonadaceae bacterium | reverse complement strand
TCCGTGTTTTCATCAGCGGCGTTTGATCTTTTGAGAAAACGGACAAGCGAATTGCCGTAGACAAACAAAATCCAGAGCCAAATCAGCAACGCGGGAAAACCCCGTTCGACGAGAAACTGAATTGGCGTGGAATGAAAATGACTGCGCGGCAATTGTCCGCCGTCGAACAAATTCCATTCCTGCCAATACCTTTGAACCGAATCCATTCCGACACCGACCGTAAAATTTCGCGTCGAGGAAGTCCAGAGACGCAAGCCGTCCCGATACATCGTTTCGCGGTAAAGCGTCGAATCGTCGCTCTGATCAATCATCCCGACGCGGCGGCTTTGCTGAAGAAAAATCAGCCCGCCGACAACAACCGGCAAAATTATGACAGCCAAGCCGAACATCAGCCGGCGATTGCCGAAAGCGACGACAATTACGGCGGCGGAAATCAAAAATCCCAACTGCGAGGCGCGCGTCACAATGAGAGCCAGCGCGAGCGCGAGCGCGGCGACGCTGAACAAAAAGAACGGCGAAAAGGGAAGAGATTTGGTTTTTGGTTTTTGGTTTTTGGATTTTGGATTTTGACTGAAAGAAGCGATGAGTAGTCCGAAGGCGAGCGAGCCGAGAAGCTGTAAAACTTCGGCGTAAGTTACATAATGACTGTAAAATCCGGTCGAACGCCAATTATGGCTGCGCTTCCAGGATCGGAAGCCGAGTTTTTCCAAAGCGTTCGCGCCGCCGGACAAATTTTTCCTTTCCGCTTCAACGACGAATTCAAAATCGGGTCGGTAAAATTTTATTTTCGAGATTTCGTTCGCTTCGATTTCGGAAATTAAGTCGTCGGGCGTTTTAATTTTTTTGCCGTTGATTTCGAGCAAAGCGTCGCCGTCCAACAGACGCGCTTTGGTTAAAATGCTGTCCGGCGCAACGCCGTGAATTTCCACGCCGCGCCCGATCAATCTTTGAACCGGCATCCAAACCGCGCTCACCAAAGACGAAAAAATTATCGCGTAAGCCAGAAAAATAGCGGCGCGTTTTGTTTTGACGACGTTGACGACGAAATAAAAAATCAGAAAAAGTAAAGTTCCGCGCAGGCGGTCAATCGAAATATCCGGCGCGTAGGAAAAAATCGAGGTAACGATTGACCAGCCCAAAAACGTCCACAAAGCCCAATCGAGCGGCGTTTTGACGAATTTTCGGCGCGGCTTAAAAACAAGCGTTCGGACAAGCCACAGAAACATTCCGACAAGCCACGCCGTCTGCGTCGCGGCAATCGAATGCGGCGCGAACACGAACATCAAAATCATAAAAACGAAAATTATTCGATCAAACAGACGAAGAAAAGAATTTTCGGTGTTTATGTCGGCGAGATCGTCGAGTTTTGCAAGCAGATTCGGCATAAGAATTAGAATGATTATGCGTCGAATCGAAACGACTTTCAACAGAGGTTTTCAAAATGAACGATGCTTGAAAACTTAAAATGATAAAATAAATTATGCTGACGAACGATTTGAAACTGACCGCTGAAATCAAACTTTATTACGATTTGCACGTTCCCGAAAATTTGCGAAATCCCGCGCCTTTGCTGATCGCGGTTCACGGGTACGGAGCGCATAAACGCTATATGATGCGCGAGGCGAAATTGATCGCGCCGGAAACATTCGTCATCGCTTCGATTCAAGCACCGTTTCAGCATTTTCGCCAAACCGACGCGGGTTATAAAGTCGGCTTCGGCTGGTTGACCGATTTTAAACCGGAAGAATCCGTCGCGCTGCATCAAAAATTCATTCTCGATTTAATCGAAAAATTAACGCGCGAAGAGATCGCCGACGCGAAAAAAATTTATCTGTTCGGATTTTCGCAAGCCTGCGCGCTCAATTTTCGTTTCGCTTTTACTTACCCCGAAACAGTTCAAAATGTGATCGGCATCTGCGGCGGAATTCCTTCGGATTTGGACGCGAACGCCGCTTACAAAAAATTAAATGCCGACGTTTTTTACCTTTACGGCGATGAAGATGAATTTTATCCGCTCGAAAAATTTCAATCGTTCGAGCAAAAGCTGAAAACAATTCTGCCGAATTTCCGATCGAAACAATACGAAGCGAAACACGAAATCACCGGCGAAATGCGCGAAGACTTGAAGAAATGGTTAATGGTTAACGGTTAATTGTTAATAAAGAAAATTCTTCAATTAACCGTTAACCATTAAATCAAAATGCCTGCGAGAATCGGAAATGAAGCTGTCCTTGTTTGACGCGGTAGATGGCGTTATCGCCGTTCGGCTGCGGAATTAAAAACTGCGGCGGGTTGAGCAAATAGCCGTAATCTACGCCGGCTTCGCCGCCAATCGGCGTTTTGATTCTGAATCCCAAGCCGAGCGTGTTCGACCAGACCGAACGTAAGTTTTGGCGGAAAACATCGTTCGGCACGACTTCGGGACGTTTGAAAATATCGCTGACGCGCTTGAAAACATTTCCGCCGTCATAGAAAGGAACGGCGCGAATTGACGACGTAAGCGGAATACGCGCTTCGAGATTGACGATTGCCAGCGCATTGCCGCCGAACGGCACGGTGAACGGCGACAAGAAAACTTGCTCGCCTTTGCTGTTTCTGAAAAATCCCTGCGGCACGATGACGACGCGCGGACCGGCTTGCTCGAAATCAAATCCGCGTAGCGTTTGCGAGCCGCCCGCGAAAAATCTTTCGCTGATCGGCAGAGTTCCTTCGAGGTCGGAGAACTGCGCCGGAAAACGATTTTCGCTCGAAAAAACGGTCGCCAAACCGAGAATGGCGCGTCCGGCGAATGTTGTGTTTCTTAGAAACGACGACGTATAAAATTGATAATAACTGCCTTGAAATTTCTGAAAACCGATGTTCGCGCCCAAGAAAGGTGCGGAGACGTTGTAATCCGCCGTCAAATACATTCCGCGCGTCGGGTTCGTCGCGCTGTAACGGCACGGCTCGCCCGGATCGCCTTTCTGGATAATGTCGAGAATCGTATATTTGATCGAACAATCCTCGCGCGTGTCGAAAACGAAATTCAAGCCGAAACCCGAAGTGCGAATCCGCGCGTCGGGACGCAGAAGGTCTCTTACCAAAAGACTTTCAAAATTAAATAACCGTACGTCTTCAAATTTGTAACGCCCGAAAACAATGCTGCGATACTTGCGGCTGAGTGTGCGGCTCGTTTCGGCGGTCAGCGTCAGACGATTAATTGTCGGATCGCTGGCTGAATTGCCGAATTCGTCAATCGGCTTGCCGTCCGCGTCAATGCGCTGAACGATGCCGCCCGTGCCGCGATCAAACGTCGAGCGAAAAAAGCGCGTCACGGTCGAATCGCGCTGATACTGCGCCGTCACCGACAAAGGCGCGTAGCGAAACGTGCCGTCGGCGGTTTTGCCGTCGCGCAAGAATCGCGGGTTGAGAAAATCGAGCTGGACTAATTGCTGAAGGCGGCTGACGCGAACTCGCGCGCCGCCCTGATAAAGACTGCCCAAAAGATTGAAATGGCGAATGTCGAAAAATCCGTTCGCGCCGAAATCGGTCGAGAAGCCGCCGCCGTAAGTAATCAGGCGCGGCGGTTTTTCGTTGATGTTGATGATAATGTCCGAGAGACGATTGCCGTCGGAGCGTTCGCCCGCCGGTTCGACTTTGATTTCGACCGAATCGAAAGCGTCGGTCGCGTAAAGATTCTGCTCGCTCGTGAAAATATCGGTCTGGCGCAAAATATTGTCAACGCGCAGATTGACCGCTTTCAAAATCGCGTCGTTCTTCGTCGCTTCGTTGCCGTTGATCAAAATGCGGTTGACGAAAGTCTTTTTGCCTTCGTTTTCGAGCGTATAGACGAGCTTGACCGATTCCGCGTCGGTCGCCGGATCTTTGCCGAGTTCGACAATCGAATAACTGACTTTCGAGTCGTAAAAACCTTCGTTCGAATAAAACGTCGAAATTTCGCGCACACCGTTGCGGGCGCGGGCGCGGGAAAAATTTTTACCGACGAGGCTCGGCAGTTTCGCTTCGAGAGCCGCATCGTTAAACGACGTGTTGCCTTCGATTTCGACATCGGCGATGCGCGTCGGAATGCCTTCGTTGACGACGAACGTAATAATCAAATCTTCGCCGTTCGGCGAAACGCCCTGCCGCACCGTGACCGTGTTGCGGCGGTAACCGAGTTCGCGCAGGAGAGACTGCAAAGTCGAGGCATCGTCTTCTAAAATTTCGTTGCTCGTATATCCGCGCCCGTAACCAAAATACGGGATAAAACCGAGCGCGTTCGCTTCCTGCGATTTGAGAACGCCTTGAATTTCTTCGGTCGTAAATTTGTCCGTGCCTTCGATGCGAATGTCAACGAGCTTTAACTGGCGGCGCAGATCAACATTGTATTTGACCTCGACCGCGCGATCCATCAAATCCGCGCCGGTCAGAGAGCCGCATAAAGTTTCCGTTTCGTTCGTCGTGACGCTCGCTTCGTCGCCGGTAAATTCCGGCTTGACCGAGCAGACCGGCGTAACCGCCGCGAAAAAATAGCCCTGCTCCTGAAAATAATTTCTGAGACGGCGCGAGCCTTCGATAATCGAAGCGAAATCGAGCGTTCCTTCGCGCTTGATCGAAAGCAGTTCGGTCTGCTTTTTATCGCCGACTTTTTCCTTGCCGGCATCAACGACGACGTTGACCGTCGCGCCCGCTTTGCCCGTCAGATCAATCGAAACGAGATTTTTTTCCGCGTCGAAAACCACGCGCGCGTCTTCCAGATCGGGCGCGAGAAATTTCTTTTCGTCTTCGCGCAGAGCCTTGCGAACGCGCTCGACATCTTCGGCTAAAACTTCGCGCGAAAATAATTTGCCCGGCTGCAACTTTAATTTCGGCAGAATTTTTGAAGCGTCGAAACCTTGAATATTAACGGTGAATTTCTCAATTTTCGCTTGTTCGTTCGGATTGACGTTAAACGTCACGGCGACTTCGGTATCGCTTCGCAAGGTCTGCTGAGAATATGTCACTTCGGCGTTAAAAAATCCGCGCTCGCGCAGATAAACAAGGATCGCGTCGGCGTTATTGCGAAGCGTTTGGTCGGTAACCGCCATTCCCGAATTGAGCAAATTTAATTTTAAGAGAAGTTCCTGTTCGGTAACTTTATCGCCGACGACGTTGCCGATGACGATGTTGACTTTGGCGGCTTCGGTTTTGCGTTTGATAACGAAACGCAAACCGACCGCGTCCGCGCCGACCGCATCGGCTTCGACTTTAACGGAAACGACTTTTTTTGTTTGATACAGCGCGGCAATCGCGTCGCGGATTTTGACGGCGGAATAAGTTTCGCCGAGCGCGGTGCGGGCAATTAATTCAAACTGCTGCGCGGCGGACGAACCGCGATCATTGCCTTCAAAGATAATCCTGATATTTTCAATGCGCTTATCTTCAAAATTCGCCTGCGCGAAGATCGTCAGCGAAAAAAGAAAGACGAAAGCGAAACATCGCAAAAAATTGCGAAGCGAATTAACAGAGATAAAGAGAATGGACGAAGATAAAAAATTATCTTTTTTATCCTCTTCATTCCTGTTAATTTTTCCTGAATCCTTAAACGCCGCGCGTTTCAATTTCTTCTTTTTCCCCTTTGTTAAAATCTTTTTCTCAAACGAATTTCAAATCCGAAAACATTACTGCGTCTGGTGACGTTCGAGAGCGAACGCTGCTCGTATTGCGCGACGAACGACAGGCGGTTCGAGACGCGATATTCGAGCGCGAGAACCTGATTCTGGTCTTCGGAAAGATTCGTCGAATAAGTCACGAGCAGATTGCGGTTAATCTGTCTGCCGACCGTCAGCCGCGCCGACGGGTTAAGCCGCGCGCCGGAAATGACCGGATCAATCTCGAAACGATTCAAACCGAAAAGTTTATCGGTCGCCTTACTCAAAGGATTGTTGATAATCTCGTCGGTCAAAATTTCCGCCGCCGTGTTAATGCCCGACTGCGCGAGCGTCGGAATGCCCGTGTCGGTGTTCGCCAGATTGCCGGTCGTAATCAAAGACACAATATCGGCTTGCGGCAGAGCCGGACTCGAACGAACCGTCGCGTTCAAATTTTCCGTGTTCGTCAGTTCGCCGACCAGACTGATGATGATCTGATAACCGCTAATTTCGGTTTCGGCTTGCAGATTGATATATGGTTCGATGCTCGTATTCGGCGGAAATTCAAGCGTCGCGCGCTGAATTTCGTAACGCTCTTTGCGGAATAAAATCGTGCCCCTGTTGGCGGTAATTCTGCCGGAAATCTGCGGAGCTTCGGTGTCGCCGAGAATTCGCAAAGAAGCCGACGCGGTAACATCGGCGAGATTGTTGCGAACTACGAGCGCGTCACGTCCTTCGATTCTGATGTCGAGTTTCGGAACGCCCAAAACAGACGAACCCGAACTCGTTCCCGACGAAAGCGAACCTTGCCGCCGCCCGCTGATAAAATCGGCGATGTCAATGTCTTTCGTATAAATCGTGCGTCTCGCCTGAATCACGCCGGAAATCAAAGTTTCCAATTCACCGCCGCGCCGAATGCCGCTGATTTCGATGTCCGCGTCGCCCGTCGTAATAAAATCAGGCGGCACGGGCGCGGTAAAATTCGTTCCCTGAATTTCAAAACGGAAACTTTGCAGAGCCAGCCCGTCGAGTGTCGCGCCGCCCGAAGCCGTCACGCGCCCGCCGCCCAAAAATCCGGTCAGTCGAACGATTTGCGCCTGATTGGAATTAAATAAAGCCTGCCCGCGAATGCGATCAAGCGTAAATCTGTCCGAGCCGACAAACGCCGCGACCGAAGCATTGTCAAGTTGCGCGTTGCCGTTCAATTTCGGATCGCTGTTCACGCCGGTCAAGCGCACGGCAACCGTCGCGATGCCGGTGAAAAAAGTGTTCGGCGAAACGGCGTTGAGAATGCTCAGATTCACTTTACCGTCAACAATCAGGTTGTTGATGCCGTCGTCGGTCAAAGCCTTCGTTCCGCTGACGACGATATTCGAGCCGCCGCCCGCGAATTTCGCGCTGTCCACGACGACTTCCTTTGAATTAAATCGAACGGAAACCGGCTCGACCGCGCTGATCGGCGTGTCGCCGATCTGCAGCGCGAGCTGTGTAAAATCAGCCGCGCCCGCCAGATTGTCAGTCGTAAATCCACGCGTTCCGTCCGGTTTTAAGGCGTAAAGATTTCCTTCGAGAAAAACTCTGCCGGTCGCCTGTCCGGTAATCGAAACGTCGTTCGCGCCCGGCTCTTCGCTCGGCGGGCGTGCCAAGGCGATAAACGGTTCGAGCTGCGTATTGTTAAAAGTCGTTTCGGCTTTGAACGGCAGATTTTCGTCTGCAAAATTAACGCTCGCGTCAAGTGTTTGCGGCTGTCCGCCGAAATTAACGGTCAGGTTCGCATTAAGCTGTTGATTTTCGGTTTTGCCGACAAAAGTTACGTCGCCGAGTCCGTTGTTATTAACGACCACGCCGCGCCCGATGCCGTTGAAATTAACATTAAAAGTGCGCGGATCGTCGGCATCGCCGGCGGCTTTCGCCGTCAAATCAATCGTGCCGTTGATGTTGTCGAGCGCGGCATTATTGACGAACGGACGAACGCGGGCAAACTCGATATTTTTACCTTCGACGTTAACATCGAAATTTTTCAGATTCGTTTCGTAAGTCCCGTTCGCCCGTAAAAATCCATCGCCGAATTTCGCTTCAAAATTTTCGAGATTGACGAGCGTTCCGGCAAACGTCGCTTTCGCATTAAAACCGTCGAACGGCTCGCCGTTGATCGTTCCCTTGCCCGAGGAAACGTCCGCCGA
>CAXTMQ010000229.1:0-7798 GCA_964245305.1 uncultured Pyrinomonadaceae bacterium | reverse complement strand
ACCAATAAGTTGTCCGTTTCGGACATCTCATACTTCTAAAAACTTTCCGCTCCGGTCGTATGTTGATCTGTCCTTGAATCTCTTTGCCGGCAGGATGTGGCTAAAAAATTTGACGCTTGACCTACAGCTTATCGTTACTGTTTATGGATAACGAGCAGTATTCGACAGACCACAGATTATTTATTAAACCTTCCTAAAAACGTAAGTCCGGCTGAAAATATTCGGGTGATTTTCACGGATTTTTCGAGTCAATCTGCGTGAATTCGGTTAATTTAAAAAATTATTTGAATTTAAGTCGCTTCAATTTCATAATGGAATCAAAGTCAGAGCTAAATGTTTTTGCCGTTTCAAATATTTTTCAGATGAATTCTCGGGATAAGGAAAACGAAATTTACGAGTTTGATCGCTTCCGCATCGAAGCGGCGATGCACCGCTTGATGAAAAAGCGCGGTAATGAAATCATTCCGCTTTCTCCAAAAAATTTCGAGTTCCTATTGTTGCTCGTGCGACATAAAGGGCAAACTCTGAACAAGGAAATGATCCTTGATTCGCTCTGGCGCGAGCGGTTCGTTGAGGAAAATAATCTCACCGTGCGCGTTTCGGAGCTGCGAAAGGCATTAGGGGAGAAGCGCGGTCAAAACAAATATATCGAGACGGTTACCGGGCAAGGGTATCGCTTTATCGCCGACGTGCGGAGCGGAGCGGATGAAAATAGCGCGAATAACAGTTCGAATAAACCGTTTGAATCTCTGGCGGTTTTGCCTTTTATTAATGAGAGCGGCGATTTAAATTTAGATTATATTTCCGAAGGAATGACCGAAAGCGTCATCAACAATCTTTCGCAGTTGCCGCAAATTAAAGTCACCTCGCGCAATACGGTATCTCGGTTTAAGGACGACCAAACGGATTTATGGAAGATAGGCGAGCAGCTCGATGTGCAGGCAGTTTTAATCGGAAGAATTCATCAGGGCGGCGATTATCTGATCCTGAGCGTCGAGTTGATTGATCTTGACGATAGCTCGCAAATTTGGGGGGCGCGAATTCAATTTCAGACATCCGACCTTTTTGAAACGCAGGAGATCGTCGCTAAAGAAGTTGCCGCTGGTTTGCGCCTTAGATTAGCCGAGAACGAAAAGGGACTTTTGTCGCGTCGCTACACACGAAGCCCCGAAGTTTATCGCTTGTATCTGAAGGGACGATATTTTTGGAATCAGAGAAACGCCGCCATTAACCGGGCGATTGAATATTTTCAGCAGGCAATCGAAATTGAACCGAACTACGCGCCTGCATACGCCGGTTTAGCCGACTGCTACATTAGTCTATTTATAGAAGGAACAAGTTCGCCGCAGTCCGCTATCAGCAAAGCCGAAGCCGCTATCCTCAAAGGTCTTGAAATTGACTATTCACTAGCGGAAATGCATGTTTCCTTGGCAAATATCAGATTTTTTTATAACCGAAACTGGGCGGCAGCTGAAAGGGAATATCAAAAAGGTATCGAACTGAATCCGCGCTACACGCAGGGACGCTGCTGGTACGGCAATCTTTTGACCGTTACCGAACGCTTTGACGAAGCATTGGCGCAAATCGAAATTGCCCGTTCCCTCGACCCGCTTTCGACGACGGTTATCAAAGCAACTGCCAGAATCTTGTATTTTGCGCGCCGGTATGACGAAGCCGTTGAAAAATGCCGGGAAGCACTGGAAATCGATTCGTCCTACGCGCTGGCTAACGGCGTTATCGGCTCGGTATATATCGAAAAAGGAAATTTCGATGCCGCCCTGCGCGAGTTTGAGAAGGTTTTACAATTCACCGCCGGGAGCTATAAACTTCCGGCGGGCGAAAAGTTGGAGACGTTTTCCGAGTTTCAAAAAAAGATATTCGCGCTCGAATCCGACCCGGAAACCATCGCTCACGTCGGATATACTTATGCGGTCGCCGGGAAAAAGCGCGAAGCACTTGAGATACTCGCCGGACTAAAATACTTGTACGAAAGCCGATATACCGAACCTCACTCGATAGCCCTCGTCTGTCTCGGTTTAGGCGACAAAGAACAAGCCCTCGAATGGTTGGAGAAAGCATATGCGCAGCAATCCGTGATATTAAATTTTATTAAAATATATCCTTTGTTTAACAGCCTTCATTCTGATGCGCGGTTTCAAGATTTATTGCGGCGCATCGGATTCGATTCGTAATTTTTGCCAACCTCGAAAAAACGAATTAAACCATTCTTCGATTGTTGATTTGAAAATAAATTCCGAAGCAATCAAGTCACGCTTCGTCCGCAAATTACATCTTTCACTGAAACGAAGGTTTATCCTGACAATTCTTAGCAATCCTTAGTAATCTCTTAAGGACTTATGGTCTCCGTCTAAAATACAATAAGTTACGACCAACAATTCGTTTTTATTTAAGTGTAAAAACGAATTCATCCCGCTTGATTACTCTGAGGACTAATAAAACAAAGTATAAATTGCTTTCGTTAAGAAAAGGCGAAGTTAAAAGTCCTCAGCGCGGGCGAAACGAGCGTCGAATTTCAGCGTTCGTTTGTGAAATATATTATGAATAAATTGCCGAAATCGCTCGTCCGCTGCCGGACTGTAATCTTTTCCGCTCTCTCGGCGTTGATCGCGTTTTTTATCGTCGGAAAATTCATTTTAATTTCCCAGGCTGAAAACAAAGTTCTGCTTGCGCCGAGCGTGACGGCATCGAAGACGGTTGCTTTTGCGACGGGCGGTGATGCCGACGGCGACGGGAAAGCCGATCCGGGCGATACATTACAATATTTGGTAACCATTAACAATACCGGCGCGGGCGCGACGGACGCGACCGGCGTGACGCTCGCAGATACCTTGCAAAGCATCACCACGCTCTCTGGAACGGTTAATGTTTCGCCGATTGCCGTCAACGATTCTTATAATGCCATCGGCAACGTGCAGATGGTCATTCCCGACGGCGCGGGCGATTTGCTCTCGAATGATTTCGACCCAGACGGAGATGCTTTGACATTCATTTCACCGCCGACCACAACCGCGCAGGGCGGCAGTTTAACCGTCAGCGCGAACGGTAGCTTCACCTACAATCCGCCGCGCGGGTATTCGGGCGCGGACAGTTTTACCTACACGGTGTCCGACGGTCAGGGGGGAACGAATTCGGCGACCGTTTCGATTACAGTTACAGGCGTGATTTGGTTCATCAACCCGGCGGCGGCGGCGGACGGCGACGGGCGATTTACGACTCCCTACAAAAATCTTTCAACATTTAACGCGGCGAACGCTCTCGGAGGCGGCGCGAACCCCGACAACGGCGACGCGATTTTTCTTTATTCGGGAGCGCACGTCGCGCCTTTGACCCTGCGGGCAAGTCAAATTCTCATCGGACAGGGCGCGTCGGCTTCAATCTCAGTGCTGGAGCCGTCAAAACAATACCTAAAATGGGTTATTAATCGCGAGCTGGCGGCTTCGGACGCTACTTTCGACGCCGGAGAGTTAGTTTTTGCCGCTACTTCTTACGGCGCGCTCAATGATTGGCGGCTTGACGATAAATTAAACAGATCTTGTGAAAAATTAGTCGATTCGCTTCCCGGTAACGGACGACTGCCGTCTAAGCGTCCATTTCACGCTGACGAGCGCGGTTATCGAAGCGTTCCGATTGGTTGCGAGATGTCGCGCGCACTCGGAAATCTACTGCAGAAAACAGGGTACGATTTTAACGAGGAATTTGTCAGCAAAATGCTCGGAGTGTTTGATGAAAATCAAATTGAGTTAGACGAAAACAGTTCAAAAGATAAGCTGATTGGATGGAATTTTGAAGGAGCGCCGCAGCCGGACAAGCCTGCCGTATGGGTTACGGCGATTTCCGTAATTTCTCTGGATAGAATCGTGCGAATGCTCAACGCGCGCATCAATGAAATTATTCTCAGACACTTTGACGTGACCAAGCACGAGCGTCCGCATACAAAGATGACACTGCACGATTTGATTTATTCCGATTACGGTTTGGTCACGCAGCATTTCAAAAAAGAGGATAGGTTGCTCGCCCTTAATCTACAGAAGATGCGGGCGCATATTATGCGCGCGACTTTGCCGAAAAACTATGGAAAAGACAAGAAGACGTTTTCGGCGATTTTCTACGGTTCGCCCGGCACGGGCAAAACTACGCTCGCCGAATCGCTCGCCTTGAGCAGCAAAGCTCCGCTTATTAAACTTTCGCCGAGCGACTTGATTTTACAGGGACAGGAGCTTATCGAAGGTCGTGCGCGAGACGTTTTCGAGGCGCTCTCGATGCTGACGCAGTGCGTAGTTATTTTTGACGAATTCGAGCCGGTCTTGAAAAATCGTAAAAAAGAGGAAATTCAAACTTCAAAATTCATCTATAACGACGCATCTTACAATACGCAGGAAATGTCTGCCTACGATGTTGCACGGATGTCGGTCGCGCTGCAAAAAATCAGTCAGCAAGACGATTTGAAGTTCCGTTTCGTTCTCGGCGGAATGCTGCCGAAATTCGGCAAACTGCACGATGCCGCCGAAAAGCAATCGTTCGTTTACTGTTTGGGAACAAATATTCTTAATGACATCGACGACGCTGCAAAACGAAAAGGACGATTCGACAAAAAATTTCCCGTCTATAAACCTGACGCGCTCTCACGTGCGGGGACATTGCTCTACCGGCTAAGTCAGGCGGCGGAGTTCAATCAAATTGACCAAAATCGAGAAAAGAAAAAATTTTATGAAGTCTGCCGCCGTATTGTGAAGGTCACTGCCGGAACAATCGGTGAGTCTGCCGAACAGATAAATAAATTATTTAAGGTTGAGATAAAAGACGATGGCAAAAAGATTGAATCCGATGTCTTGAAATACATTTTGGGTCAGCCTGAAATCATACTGCCTGAAGAATTTACAAGAACCTCTTTGAAGGAAAAACTCGAAGACCTAAAGAATGAAATATTTCAATCTCCTGCCGATATTTATGAAAGGGAGGACGAGCAACGCAATTGGTTAATACAGCGTGAAGAAAATCTTCAGGAAACATCTGAAGTGGTGAAAGAAACTATCAAAGACGCGATGGAAGTGAGCGATGTAATCAAGGCATTAGAATTACATCTTAAACCGGGTGGGCAAGCGACCATATAAACACTATTGACTCGCATATAAACTTAAATAACCTTTAGTTTCATAACTAGATTACGGAACTAGGAACCGTTTGGGAATTTTTGTTTGTAAAATCTAGTTTAGATTGAAATTTTTTACGAAATCTCGCTCTTTTTTACTCAAAGAGCAAAATTATTAGATAAATCCGTTTAAAATTTCCATCGAATAGTTTTCCTAAAATCTTTAAAAAGACGGGGCGATCCAAAATGTCCTGATTTGCTGGGTACTATCGAATGAAATTACTAACATTAAATTTGCTTGTTCCATTCTGCATTTAATATAGACGATATAAAATCCGTTTTCTATGCCTGTTGTTGGTTCTTCATTGCTTGTAAAAGATCCTGTCTTTTTAATTGTTGATTCCCACAACTGTGATAACCTTTCAACGCTTAAATTGGCGGCGGTCTGGGGATGAAACCTTTTATAAATATTGTTGAAATCTTTTTTTAAAAGGTCATTTAAAACCTGTTGAGTAATAGCTTTATAAGCTAAGGACTGCTTTTCTGTAATCTCTATAGGAGCGGGTCTGAAAGCTAAGCCATTAATCAATCCTTTTTCATCAAAGATCACTACAACGAAAACATTGGCGCGCTCCATTTTGCATTTTATTACAACAGCATCGTACTTTTGTTCTTTGCTCAGAAATATGTCATCCTTGCTTTTAAACGCACCTATGTTTTGTATCAAGTTCGCCCAACTTTCCGCTAGGTGTTGAGTATCTAAAAACTGTTTGGCATATGAACCAAAGTTTTTGCTAGCTTCTTCGTAATTTGTTTTTACAAGATTTTCTAAAAACTGGCTAGCTATATTCTTGTAATCAGTTCCAAGTTCTTTAATCTCTGGCACTGATTGATCTTCAGAAGGTTTTTCTTCGCTTATTTCCGGGGCAGTAACAGTTAAGCGGATGAGATACTTATTATTAGAGTTTCTTTTAATAAAGCTAAGATTGATTTTAGCTTCATTATTTTCTCTCGGCTCGAATTCATAATAGCGTCTCTCGAAATTGCTCAAACTTCGCCTTCTTTCCTCTCCGACGTTATTCTCTTGAAAAATTGCCTTTAATTTAACTGTTGTTTGATTGTAAATTCTTAGAGCGGCAGTATTATCATTTCCCTTATATAAAATCGCCTCTACATAAGCCTCAGTATCTTTAGGAACTACAATAGAAGTTTGGTCAACACTATCCGGTATAGTTAAAGAACTCGGGTAAATGATGTTGTCGTCAAGTTTTCTGCCAGCTTCAGCCCTATATTGTTTGAAGTTGTTTGAAGAATTATTGATCAGTTTGTTCAAAGCAAGTTTTAAAGACTCAATTTCTCCTTGAAGTTTTGCTGAGTCAGCAAATTCAAAACTGACTAAAGCTCTGGGATCATCTAGAGGCGCAATAAATTTCGGCATTAACTTTGTGGGATCAATGTCTCCTAATCCTTCGCCGGACGGATTGCCCCAAGGTAATGTTCCGTTAGCCGTGAATTGTTCTCCCGGTGCTAATTTAAATTTGTAATTTCTTTCAGTCCACCTCTGCCATAATAAAGTGTCGTTCGGTTTCTCTCTCGAAACCCAGTTACATTGAAATTCCATATCGATTTCAATTGTCCGGAGTCCGGTATTTTTATAGACGTAGTTATAAGAGACAAAAGGATTACTACTGTTTTCATCCCATTTGAGGTCATGTGTGGAAAGAACAATGTCTTTGCTCGCATCACGATTGTAATGAATGATCCTTTTGGCTGAGCGAAGACTCCAACTGATCAAGTCTTCCCCAGAAAACATATTCAATTTTTCGGAAAGCAACTGCTGCACGAGTACTGGATCCTTTTGGTTTAATCCTTCTACTTGCTGAAACACAACTAAAAGTCCCGCAGTCATTCCTAAGCGAACTGCAGTTCGGCGTTCCTCGTGGCTGGGATGACTAGTATCATCGGAAAACTGTTCCGATCCCATCAAGAAAGCAACTTGCAAAGCATCAGTTATTGATTCTTTAATTACCTTGTCATTATCCTTCTGTCCCGTTAACTTTTGAGTTTCTATTAAAAGCTTCCCGGCAAAAATATCTGCCTGACATTCATATAATCGTTTTTCTCTTACATCCGACATTGAATATTTAAAATCCGGATATCGAAGAAATTGAATTTGATGTGTTTTTTCATGAGCTAGAATGAAGGAAATATACTGGCGAAGTTGCTGAATATTACCTCGCCGAGCGAATTCTTTTAATTCCTCGAGGTTGACGGCAATTCCGACTTCCGGATGAGCAAAAGTCGCTCTATCAGTTTTCCATACGGCAGTGCTGAAATTGGCGACACGGTCGAGTTTTTGTATTTCTTCAAGAATTATTCTTTCAAGCTCTTGGCTCGAGTCCAAAGGCTTTAAATTGTATTCTTTCATAACTTTATCGCGCGATAAAGTTACAAAATCATCCTGTTTGGTTGCTGCTTCAGAACGATCTTTTTCCTGTGAGTGTATGCGGTGTGAGAAGAATAGCACTGTTAAAACGATGATACATATGGAGAGATGTTTCTTCATCATAATATAATCAATAGGGTTACTTAAGAGTTCTTCGCTAGTTTTTCAGAATTTAGACTTGTTTTTTAACCTTTTTACTTGTTTCGGAACCTGTGAATTGCAATATAAAACTTGTATTAAAG
>CAXTMQ010000228.1:0-7814 GCA_964245305.1 uncultured Pyrinomonadaceae bacterium | reverse complement strand
TTTATGAGATGTCCAAGCGGTTCCAAATTTACATATTTCGCCGTCAAGAAAATAAAGCTGGTTATTTTTTTCAGCTTTTTCCTTTCTTCTCAAGTCTTTGCGTATCCGGGACAACTTGATTTGTCGTTTCAGAATATTTTGACGGACGGCTCAAACGTCACGCACATTGAGATTCAGCCGGATGGGAAAATTCTGATTCTCGCGAGTTTTATAAAGCGCGTCGCAATAGTTCGTAATAATCTGGCGCGCCTCAACGCTGATGGTTCGATAGACGCGGCTTTTAACGCCGGCAATGTTCAGATTCAGATAATGAAGCTGCAGAACGACGGGAAACTTTTAATCGGCGGCTTTAATTTATTGAAAAGACTTAATACGAACGGCAGCGTTGACACGACATTTAATGTAACGGGAATCGCTATTCCCGTTGCAGAAGATATTGACATTCAGCCGGACGGGAAAATTTTGGTTAATAAGGGCTGCGGAATGGATTTAACTTGCTCGCGGTTCTTGACCCGACTGAATTCGGACGGAAGCGTTGATTTAGTTAATGGCTCTCCGTTTAACTTTTCCTCCGGCGGCACTATTTATTCGGTCACATACATTCCGTCTGAAAACAAAATTCTGGTCGGCGGCAATCTCACATACACAATCAATGGAACGCAGTATAGAGGCTTGGTGCGTCTTAATTTGAACGGAACTATCGATCCGACTTTTGCCGCTCAAATAAATAAAAATATGTCTAATTTTGTCTCGACTTACTCCGAACCGCTGGGTAACGGCAAAATTCTTGTGTGGGGAGATTTCGATACTGTTGACCAATCTATCAGGCACGGCATCGCGGTTCTCAATTCAAATGGAAGTGTAGATACATCATTCGTTCCGGCGGTAAACAACTCACCAACCTATTTTTTGAACCAGATAACTGTCTCGACCGTTGCAACGCAGAGCGATGGAAAGATAATCGTTGGAGGCTGGATGTCAATGGATACAAGCCAAGGCTTTCGCATTTATCCTTACATTGCCAGATTAAATACTGACGGCAGCTTCGACCAAAATTTCAACCGAGGCAAAAACAATTTCGGTTCGTTTGCGGCGATAAAAATTCAAAATTCCCAGCGATTGATAATCGGCGGGAATTTTGCTAAATTTGACGGATTTCTGCGGAAGGGATTAGCAAAGTTAAAGTTGTTCTGAAAAACTATAATGTGCTTTTTTACTTGCCGCATTATTCCAGCCGTTACTTTCAAGCGTCAAAAATAATCGTTTTCCAGCCACAGAAAACTAAAAAACTGCACGATAATTTGAAATCTTGAGTTTAACGCGATGCCGAGCCAATCAAAATAATAATCAATAAAACAAACAAAATAACAATCGCCAGACAGCCGATTTTCAGCCAGCTATACGGGCGTTCGCCCTGCACTTCGCCGGTTCTGCCGTTGACGACGATTTGGAAAACTTTATTGTTGTAGCGATACGCGCCCGCGTAAACCGGCAGAAGCAAATGTTTGAACGTGATATTTGAATAATCGGTGTTCACGTTTACAACCCGCTGTTCGTCGCCGCCGATGTCGTGGCGCACGTCGTTGTAAATAATCGCGCCCGCGTCTTGTTTGAATATTTCAAATCCTTCTTCGAGCGAAACCTGATAAGTTTGCGCTTTGTGTCCGGCGAGATAAGCCGGTTCATACGGCACAAGTTGCGAAAATTCCCAATTCAGACGCTTGACGTAATCGGGCAAAAGCGATTTGGTCGCCGGAATATACAAATCGTCGAAATGACGCGAAACCGCGCCGGCGGCGTTAGACCAATTCGTGTTACGCACTTGTCTCGATTTTCGCTCACCGTTTTCTTCATATTGCTCGGTTACATAGTAATATTCGCCGCGCTGTCCCGTGTATTGACTGTCAGAATCGGCATCGAACGTCCAATACGGAATATAAACGCTGCCGACTTTATCCGGCTGCGCCAAAATTTTCAGATTGCCCGGCGCGAACCAGCGCGAATTGATCCACGATTTTAATTGAGCCGCCGCGATTTGCGACGTAACCGAAAAGGGAAGTACGCCTTCGGGCGCGACGAGCGGATCGGCGGATTTCGGCTGCGCGACGATTTTCCCTCCGCAGAAATCACACTCGCGCGAAGTTTCCGGCGGAACAAACGTCACGGTCGCGCCGCACGTTTCGCACGTCGTCTGCATCGCGTTGTTTGCAAGCGGCTGAAGTCGTTCGGCATCGGGACGCAGAAATTGATAAAAATCCCGTTCTTCGACCTGCGCGTCGCCGCGTTCGATTTGTTTTTTATAGCCGCAATACGGACACAAAAGCGCGCCGCTCGCCGCGTCGAACTGCATATTCGCGCCGCAGTTGTCGCATAAAAAACGGTTGATGTTTTCCTTGTTGATTTTGGGATCGTTCTGCATTCTGCAAGTTCAAAGTTAAAGGTTCAAAGTTCAAAGTCGGATTTTAGGTTAAAGGTTCAAAATTCAAATTTCAATAACGGATACAAAAATCTCTTTGCCAAAAACTTTGAACCTTTAACTTTGAACTCTCAAGGTAAAAACGAGCCTTTGCCGTTGCGCCCGATTCGCATATCGGTGAGCCAATCGAGCCAGCGGTATTTCAACGCTTTCGGATGCAGAAATTCGGTGATGCCGACGGCTTCGCGCGTTTTTCCGTCGGCGGTCGTCAAAGTCATCTCGCTCAAAAAGCGCAGATAAAAAAAGCTCGAATCAATAATTTTCGTTTGCTTTATCATCAAATTTTGTCCGTGTTCGGAAGCGAGCGCGAGCTTTTGCGGATATTTGATGCCGAACTTGTCGCGGGCGAAATTTTGTTCTTCGCAAATCGCATTTTCATTGCTCAAGACTTCGTTTTCGACCGTAAAAAGTTTCGTCGCCGCTGCCGCGTTATGTTCCTTATAGCGATAAAAAACGGCGGTCGCGTCGGCGAAATGAGCGCGTCCCCATTGCCAATCGCTGACGATTTCGGGCAGCCATCGGTTATCAAGATTGTGATCGTGATAACCCGTGCCGCGAAAATGAACCGTGTCGAGCGATTTGCCCGCGCCGGTTTCAATTTCGATTCTGCCGGTTACATCGGCTCTCGCCACCGCCAGATTCCAACTGTGCGCGTCGTTCAGATCAATCGGTTTCGCGGGCAGAAAATCGCTCTCGATGGACAGCCATTCAAAATTTGCTTTGAGTCGCCGGTCGCCCCGGAGTTTGGCGTTGATCGAAAGCATATAGCCCGAACCGTATGGCGCGGAATCGAGCCGGAATTGATTGCCGCCGATGCGACATTCCGGCTTGTCCGTTCCGGCGAAAAAATCTTCGGGCGCGAATTCGTTGATCGCGCGGTATTTCGGTTTGCCGTCGCGGTAATACGTAAAAGCGATTGCCGGATAACAGCGGCTGCAGTCCAAATTTTTGCGGCGGCGAAATTTTTCCGTGAATTTATTGGACTGGCGATTTTCCGCGTTATAGCGCGGCGAGAAAATAAAATTGTCGAGAAAAATTATTACAATCGCGTCGCGCCCGTCTTCGCTGAGCGCGTCGAAATACCACCATTCAAACGCTTTCGCATTCGATTTCGGATGCCATACATCGTCGGCGATGCTCGAAGAAAACGCGAAATTTTCCGTGCCGATTTGCTGAGTCGCCGTCGCCATAAATTTTTTCGGGAATCGTTTAGTTTGGTATAACGCTAAAAGCATCGCAGAAAATAAAAAATATGGCAAACTTTTAAGCCTCGATTGAATCTCTAAAACTTGCCCGACTCTCCCGAAATTTTTAACAACACGAAAGGAGATAAAAAATGAACAAATTAACGAAGACGGTTTTGCCGGTTTTGATTTTATGCGTCGGTCTGCTGGCACTTGCTTGCCCGGAGCGAAAAAGCATCGGGACAATCGAGGCGAACCCGTCGAAATATTATGACAAAGAAGTCGGGATTGCCGGAACGGTGCGCGACAGTTACGGCGTGAATATTCCGCTGACGCAGATTCGCGGCGGCGTTTACAAAGTTGACGACGGAACGGGTTCGATCTGGGTCGTCACGCAAAACAGCGTTCCCGCAAAAGGAACGAAAATCGGCGTGAAAGGCAGAATTCAAAACGGCGTAAATTACAACGGAAAAAATTACGGTCTCGGAATGATCGAAGACGATAGACGATTTAAGGGAAATTAAAATTTATCCGAAAATGACAAAAGCGAAGCGTCCAAGTTAAAATTTGGACGCTTTCTTTTTTATTTTATGAAAACATTGATTGATTCGTTCGATTGCCGATTTTCGGAAATTCACACGCGCTCGCGCGAATTGATAAATTTAATTCCGAACGAAAAATTATTTTGGCGACCGCGCGAACTGAATCGCGTTTTCGTTCCGTTTTCGTGCGGCGAATTCGTTTTGCGAAGCGCGGGAAAAATCGAACAAACTTTCGGCGGAATCACGACCAGACTTTGGGACGATCCGTTTGAATGGACTTTGCCCGAAGAGCTTTCGACAAACGAAGCGATCTTGGAATATTTGGATGAAGTCGAAGCGACCAGGACGCGCGGTTTCGCGCTTTTCAATTCGGACGAAGATTTGCGCCGCGAAATGCCCGCGCCGGAAAAATTAAAAACGCTTTTTGCGATTTTATTGGAAACCATTGGTCGCGCCGAACATTTTCAAGGTCGCGCTTTTACAATTTTTCAAATGTTTTCCGATGAAAAATTGCCGCCGCTTTAATTTTTGCATTCCGAACATTTCCCGAATAAAATTCGTAGCTGAACAAGATTCGACGGATTTTCCAAAAATCAATCAGGAGAAAAAATCAATATGCATTGCCCGCGCTGTGGTCAGCAGCAAGTTTCCGAAGAAACAAAATTTTGCTCGCGTTGCGGATTTCCGCTCGGACTCGTTTCGGAAATTCTCGCGCACGGCGGTTTTCTGCCGCAGTTAGCCGAGCTTTACAAAGGCAAAAAAATTTTCTCACGCCGCAACGGTTTGATATTTTCGCTTTTCTGGTTTTTGATTTTCTGCACGATTTTAACGCCGCTCGCCGCTATTGGCGACGCGCCTGAAGAGCTGATCGCCGGTCTCGCCGTCATCGGCTCAATGGGAGCTTTATTAATGGTGATCGCTTCGTTTTTGCTTTTGAAGAGCGAGCCGAAAAATAATCAATGGTTTCTTGGTCAGCCGCTGTCGAATGCGCCGGAAAAAAATCTTTTTCAAAATCCGTCGCAAACAAATCAAACCGCGCTTCCGCCGCAGCAAGAGCAGAGCTACGTTCCGCCCAAAAATAATTGGAAAGCATACGAAACAGGCGATTTAGTTCCGCGCAGCGTTATCGAAGGCACAACGAAACTGCTTGAAAAGGATAAATAGCTTATTGTTGAATTTTCGTCCCGGCAAAATCGTAAGTTACATAAAGATTCAGCGCGTTTTCCTTTATTTCCGAACGCACGTCTTTGACGCGCGCCTGCAAATTTCCGTCGGTCGCGGCAATCGGTAAATTCAGCGCGATCTGCTGACCGCGCAGAATCGTAATCGGATTGACCCGATTGTTGATCGTCGTCTGCACGAGCGGCGTGACGAAACCGCTGACGGCGGGCAGAACGCCGTCGAGATTAACCGTCTCAACATTAATCTGCCCGAAAACGGTTTGCTGAGATTCATCGTAGCGAAGCTGTAAGTTCGCCTGCGCCCAACCCGTAAAATTAATACATTGTCCCAAAACAGAAGTGCTTCCGCTGAAGGCGAGCGGCGCGGTGATTTTTCCGTTTTCCAGCCGAACGCCGGTTTTCACGCCGCTGCCTTCGGGTTTTAAAGTAATCTTACCGTCGCAAGTCGAATTATTTTGCAAAGCAAAACTCGCCGACTGCGGCTGAATCGCGTCGCCTCGATTATTTTGTCCGGTCAGATTCAAAGGAAACGCGGGCGCGTTCATATCGCGGAAAATCGTCGCCAAAACCGTGTCGAAAAATTGCTGATTCAAAACGACGCTCGCCGTTCCCGCCGGCAAACCGTTCGCGTCGGGCGGCTGAATCGGCGCGCCCGGAAGATTTGCCGCTCGTGGAACGCCGCCGAACGTATAAAAAATCAAGCCGCCGCCGATCACTAAACCCAAAATCGCGCCGAGTAAAAACGTCAAAATCTTGCTCATAATTTCATCTTTCGCGCCAATCGCATTCGCGCTGGAAGAATTTACTTTCGGAATAAATGATAGCTGATAGATTTTTTTCGCTTTATCTATCGACTATCATCTATTATCTATCAGCTATTCCGAATGTTTTCTTTACTTATCGTAAAATTCAACTAAAATTCTCACTGAATCGGCGTAGTCGTTGTCTGTGCCGACTTCAAAAGTTGACCGAATAAAGTTACGGCGGCGTTAAAGACGAGATCAACTTGCGATTTGATTTGTTCGGGCGCGACTTTTTGAAAATCCGTCGGCTCGGCAAACAAATTCTGGGCGGCGATGGTGCGAATGTTGCTCATTTCGGTGGTGAAATTCAAACCTTTGATGCCCTGCACGTCGCCGTTTTGCGATTCGGAATTAGTCGTTGATCGAAGCGGCAAGCCGGTTTCCTTGTCAACCAAAATAATTGATTCGGTGGCAACCGTTCCGGCTTTGGTCTGCGTATTGGTCGTCGCGCCGTAACGATATTTAATCGCGTCGCGCCCGTCAACTTTTTCTTCGCCGACTTGTTCCACGCCTTTTAAATTCTTGACCTGATTGACGATTTGTTCGGGCATCAGCAGACGGCGCGGATCGAAGCCGACCGATTCCTTGTTGATTTCGGCGTATTGCTTGCGGTTCGGCGAAATGACAAACTGTTTGCCGCCGCGTTCGAGATAAATCAATTTTTCGCCGTTCGGCAATCCGAATTCCATCCGGCGGTCGCTGCCGTTGCGGGCGACTTCGGCTTTAATCGGCGGAATGGCGAGCTTGTTTGCGCCGGAAACTTCAAATTTCAAAGCGACCGTCGCTTGATATTGTTCGGGTTCTTTGGTTTCGATAGTCGAATTCGCCGAACTCGTCATATTCGCGTTTGAAATGTTCGCGTTCATCGCGTTTGAATTCAAACTCGAATTGCTGTTGACGTTCGCGTTTGCGGCATTCGCGTTCGTCGTTGAAGTGTTCGCGGGCATCTGACACGCCGAATTAAAAGAGCCGATCACGAATATAGAAAGCCAGATCGCCTGCTCAAATTTTTTCCGCATAAAATTTCTCCTTTTTCAAAAATTTTCGTTTCGATTTAATAACCGACCGCTTCGCCGTCGCTTCTTGAATCAATCGCGCCGAGCCGCACGCCGGTTTTCTCTTCGATGGCGATGCCCGTCGCCGACGCGACGAAGCCGGGTTTATCTACGAATTTATGCCCGAGTTTTTCCAAAGCCGTTCGCGTGTCGGGCGACATTCCGTAAGGTTCATACAAAATTTCGTCGGGAAACCATTGATGATGAATGCGCGGCGCGTCAATCGCCTGCTGGATGTTCATATCGTGGTCAATCATATTGATGACCGATTCTAAAACCGCCGTGATGATGCGCGGTCCGCCGCGCGCGCCGAGCGCGAACCAGAGCGAGCCGTCTTTTCGCAAAACAATCGTGGGTGTCATCGAAGACAGCGGACGTTTTTTCGGCTGAACGGCATTGTTTTCGCCCTGAATCAAACCGAACATATTCGGCTTGCCGGGACGCGCCGCGAAATCGTCCATTTCATCGTTTAAAAGAACGCCCGTGCCTTTGGCGGTCACGGCTGAACCGTATAAATCGTTGATTGTATAAGTGTTTGTCACGACGCTGCCGTCTTCGTCAACGACCGTGAAA
>CAXTMQ010000227.1:0-7857 GCA_964245305.1 uncultured Pyrinomonadaceae bacterium | reverse complement strand
ATGCTTGATAGAACGATTCGTCTCGCTTCTTTTGCCATTAAAAAGCATCGGCGACAAACCGCTCTTAAAATAATATATTCAAATCACCGAAACGCACAAGAAAAAAATAATTTAATTGTTTCAGTGATAAATAATCAAAGATTTTTGTGCGATTATTTTGAAATGTTACCGTTCGGTTAATTTTCACCAAACTGTAGATAATAAGCGCAAATAATTGGACTTGCCGCAAAAATTTTGATACAAATTAAATGTTCATTCCCGCAATCCATTTACATTTGAAATTTAGCATCTTGATGCTTCTTTCTGCGTTTTAGTGTGGGAATTTCACTTAATTTTAGAGGAGATAAATATGAATAGTCAAAGTTTTCTAAGTAAAATATCGTGTTTTACTTTTGTAGTTTTTTGTATACTAATAGTGAATAGTAGGTCTCAAGCGCAACTATTCACTCAAAACTTTTCAAGTTCAAGCGTTGTAGCTGATTATGTAAGCGCAACACCAAACAATGGGCAATTCAACTCCATATCAAGCTCAGGAGCAGGAGTCACCGTTTCTATAAATAATGGTACATTGCAATATACTCGCGGTACTGCAAACGCAGGTTCATTTTCAAGAACAACTGATTTTAGCCCCGTTCCTTCAACGCTTATTTATAAAATAGACATTACTGTTTCAAATAATTCAGCTGCCACAACTTCTGCAGCAACATTTCAAGTCGGCTCTGCCTTTGGAACTGCCAACAGTACTGAGTCAAATGCTAATACTTATGCTAGATTTGGCATCAATATATCTGCAACATCTGGAAATTTCTCTATTCGTGATTTAACAAACACAACTAATAGTGCCGAGTTCAGCGGTACACAAACTATAACTTGGGTGCTTAATAATTCAGGCGCGACATCAACGTATACCGCTCCTGATAATACTCAACAAACAGTTGCCAATGATACGGCTGATTTATATGTTGGCACTTTGCTTGTTTTTAATGACGTAGCGATTCAAACCCCGACTCAGACAATTACAGACCTTAAATTCGCTTTTACCGGCGGAACAGCAACAATTCAACTTGATAATATCGTTATTGATCCAATTCCTGTTGCTACTGCCGCCGGAGCAACCGCAGGTGGGCGAATCACCGAATCAAACGGACGAGGAATTTTCCGCACTCTTGTGACGATGACCGATTCGCAGGGCAATCAGCGGACGGCTTACACGAATCAGTTGGGTTATTACAACTTTGAAAACGTGCCGGGCGGACAAGTTTATGTGTTCTCGGCTGTGCATCGCCGTTATCTGTTCGACCAGCCGAATCAAGTGCAGTTTATCGGCGAAGATGAAGACGGCATCAATTTCATCGGATCGCCGTTCGGAATTTTCCGCAATGATCTTTGGAATTTGCCGACCAAAGGAGTTCAATAAAGCGAATCGCGCACTTTGAACGAAGCAAAAAGCCTTGTCATTTCCGGCAAGGCTTTTTACGTTTTTCATAAGCGAACGATGTTATAATTGTCCGCGTTCGTTCAGAAAATTTTATGTCAAAATCCGTTTACGAAAATTTTCAGCCGCTCAATTTCGACGCGATCAATACTTATGAACTCGCCTCGCGTCCGAGCAAAGTTACAATCGAAGATTTTGCCGCGCCGGTTGCCGAAACAGATTCGCTCAAACAATTTCTCGACAATTTGCCGGACATTTTAGCCGTGAAATCGCTGCGCGCAATCGCCGCGCAGATTCGCCGCGCCCGCGAATTGAAAAAGCCGATTGTTTGGGGCATCGGCGGTCACGTTGTCAAAACCGGACTCGCGCCTGTCATTATTGATTTAATGCGGCGCGGATTCGTTTCGGCGATTGCCTCGAACGGTTCAGTGCTGGTTCACGATACGGAAATCGCTTTGGTTGGTTTTACGAGCGAAGATGTTGACGCGACTTTGGACAAAGGCGATTTCGGCGCGGCGCGTGAAACCGGCGACGTTTTGAATCAAGCGGCAAAAAACGGCGCGGCGGAAAACATCGGTCTCGGCGAAGCGATGGGCAGGGAAGTTTCCAGTTTGAATCCGCCACACGCCGAGCAATCTTTGCTGTGTCAAACTTACAAAAATAAAATCCCGTTCACCGCGCATCTCGCTATCGGCGCGGACATCGGACATTTTCACAAAAGCGCGGACGGCGCGCATCTCGGCGCGACGACGCACACCGATTTTCGCCTGTTCTGTGCAATCGTCAAAGAACTAAATGGCGGCGGCGTTTATCTGAACATCGGTTCGGCGGTTATTATGCCGGAAATTTTTTTGAAGGCGGTAACGGTCGTCAGAAATCTCGGCTTTCCGCTCGAAAATTTAACGACCGCGAATTTCGATTTCATTCAAAATTATCGCCCGAACACGAACGTCGTGCGCCGCCCGACCGCCAACGGCGCGGGGCGCGGATTTTCAATTACAGGTCATCACGAATTAATGATTCCGCTGCTCGCCGCGCAAATTTTGTGCGGCGATGAATGAATTTACTCAATGCTTCGTATGAACCAATAAGAAAAACCGATTATTGTTTTGTTTGAAAATGTTCCGCTGTCAAAAGTCGGCTTGCCGACGATAGAATTTAATCTCATGTGCAAGCCTATAAAAGTCGGGGAGATTTCGATGAGCCGATTAATCGGCGACAGAAATTCTGCCGTTCGTAATCAGACTCGGCGAGAATAAACCAAAATCCGTGCTTTGCGCGTGGAACTTAAATCTGTCGTTTCTTCGGCAATCTGAAAACGTCGGTGGCGGAAATCATCGCACCACGACTTTTATAACGTCAGAAATTTTCCGTTAAGGAGTTCATCAATGATTTACAAAGTTATATTATCCGCTTTTTTAATTTCACAAGTCTCTATTTTTCCGGTGTGCGAAACGACGCGAGCTTGAAAAGAGGATTAGAAAAAATGATACGAACCACCTATGAAAAAGGATCGAATTTAATGGAACGCTGGGCGCGGTTTCGTGCCGAAAATCCGCAGACGCGCATCCGCGACGCGGCAGCCGCGCTCGGCGTGAGCGAAGCCGAACTTTTGGCGACGGAAATCGGCGCGACGGTTGTTCGTTTGACCGATAATTTCGACGAAATCTTGCAGGAATTTCATACGCTCGGTCGCGTGATGGCTTTGACGCGCAACGAGGAAATCGTTCACGAGCGCAAAGGCGAATACGGCGCGGTCGAAGTTATGAGCGGACACGGCAAAATGGGATTGGTTTTAGGCGACGATATTGATTTGCGAATTTTCTTCGCGCATTGGAAATTCGGCTTTGCCGTAAAAAGCGAAAATCCGCGCGGCACAATGCGAAGTTTTCAGTTTTTCGACCCGAGCGGAACGGCGATTCATAAAATTTTTCTGACCGACGCAAGCGATTCAGCATTGTATGAAAAATTAGTCGAAAAATATCGCGGCGACGATCAAAGTCCGGCAATTATGATTGAATCGCAATCAGCCAAATCGCCGGAAAAAGACGATTCGGAAATTGATGTCGAAGCGTTCCAAAAAGCGTGGGCGGAATTAAAAGACACGCACGGTTTTTTTCCGCTTTTGCGAAAATTCGGCGTGGCGCGCGAGCAGGCTTTGCGCCTTGCGGACAGGGAAATGGCGTTTCAAGTAACGACCGATTCGTATCAATATGTTTTGAAAAAGGCGAGCGAAATGAAATTGCCGGTAATGGTTTTTGTCGGCAACAACGGAATTATCCAAATTCATACGGGCGAAGTCGAAAACATCGTCGAAGCGCGCGGCTGGTTTAATGTTTTAGACGAAAAATTTAATCTGCATATCGATCAAAAAAATATCGCTTCGGCTTGGATCGTAAAAAAACCGACCGGCGACGGAACGGTTTCGAGCCTTGAAATTTTCAATCGGAAAGGTGAAAACGTCGCATTATTTTTTGGTAAACGCAAACCCGGCATTCCCGAAAAGGAAGAATGGCGCGAATTATTGTCATCGGTAAAAGCGGTCTGATAATCGCATTGAGATTCATTTGCCAAAAGAAAAAACTCCGCCGCTCCGACGGAGTTTTTTCCCGGTTAATTCAGTCCTAAAGATAATTAGCGATAAATATTTTCGCCTTTGTAATTGCGCCATTCGTTTTCAAAATATTCGGCATCTTCCGGCGTTCTCGGATTTACGCCGACGACCGCGCCGCCGTTTTTAATTCCTTCTTCGTAAATCACCGCGCGATCTTCGGGAATTCCCGAACCGATTAACGCGCCGATCAATCCGCCGGTCAATCCGCCGGCGCCCGCGCCGGCTAATGCCGCCGCCAACGGACCGGCAACAATCAAACCGAGACCCGGAATTAAAACGCTCGTTCCGATTGCCGCGATACCCGCGATAATCGCGCCGAGCGTTCCGCCGATTGCCGAACCTGCGCCCGCGCCTTCCATCGCTTTGCTTCCGAGAGCCGAATCGGCGGCATCCGCATCGTTCGCATACCAAGTGTCGCGCGTTTTGTCGGACATCAAAACATTAACATCGTCTTTCGTATAACCACGACTAAGAGCCGAATCATAGGCTCGTTCCGCGCTTTCGCGGTCTCTGAACATTCCGGTTAATACGCTGTTATTAGCTTGTCTAGCGTTGCCGACGGCATTCTGAGCTTCGCCCGCACGTTCGACTGCCGCGTTTCCCGTCGCCGAGCCGTAAGCGTCTTTGACATCTCCAACCGCACGATCCTTCATTCCGCCTAATTCCTCTTTAACTGTTCCCATAGTAAATCTCCTTTCCCTTGAATAATAAAATTTAGCTTGTAAGCTATGCGGATGCATTTGAGCAAGAGACGTGCCAATTTTTGATATTCATCCTAAACCGTCCAATATTAAAGGAAACTAAAGGATAAAAAAGTTTTTCAAAGCAAATTGAAAAAATAAAATCCGAATATGTGTTTTGTTTTGGAACACAATTTTTAGATTCGTTCGTCTCTTTGTGAGACAAAATCCGCGCATCTGTTATTTTCAAACAGTCGCATTTCGACGATAAAATTTGTAAGATAACAATTTGCTGAGAGAGTGCGGTAAAAACGCGCGTTAATGAAGAAAATCAAATTGATGAAAAAAATCGCGGCAAGTTTTTTTATTTTATTAACAATGATAATTTCGGGGGCGGCGCAGATAACCGATGCGAATTATCGCGTTTACGACGCGAAGGGAAACACGGCGACGCTTGAACAGATTATCAAAGTCGCCGGAAAATCGGACGTTGTTTCTCTCGGCGAAAATCACGACGACGCGACGGCGCATTTTCTGCAGGCGGAAATTTTCAAGCGGATTTTTGAAAATTACGGCAAACAAAAAACAATCGCGCTTTCGATGGAAATGTTCGAGCGCGATGTGCAAACGGTTCTCGACGAATATCTGAAAGACATTATCACCGAGAAGAAATTTCTGGACGACAGCCGACCTTGGAATAATTACAAAACCGATTATCGCTCGCTCGTCGAATTTGCCAAACAAAATAAATTAAACGTCGTCGCCGCGAACGCGCCGCGCCGATACGTCAACGTAGTTTCGCGCAACGGACGCGCCGCGCTCGCGTCGCTTTCGCCGGAAGCTCGAAAATGGCTCGCGCCGCTGCCGTATCCCGCGCCTTCGGAAGCCTACGCGAAAAAATTCAACGCGCTGATGGGAAATATGAGCGGCGGCAATCACGGCGTTTCAAAAATTCTCGATTCGCAGACGCTCTGGGACGCGACGATGGCTTTTTCGATTAGCGATTATTTGCGAAAAAACAAAAACGCCCTCGTCGTTCATTTGAACGGAAATTTCCACACGGAAAACCGTCTCGGAACTGCCGAGCAGTTTTTAAAGCTCGCGCCCGACCGGAAAATTTTAGTCGTAACGATGCGCTCCGAAGACGATTTTACAATTTTCGACAAAGCCAAACACACAGATCTCGGCGATTTCGTAATTTTAACCGATGCCAAAGTTCCGCGCAGTTTTAACTAAATCCGCAGAAAATAATTCTTAAAATTCGATTGTGAAAAATAGTTTTGAAAAAGTCGTCGAACTGCTCGAACTCGAAGCCGAAGCGATTAGACAATCAGCCGCGCGTTTGGAGAAATCCGTCGTCGAGAAAGCAATGAACATCATCGAAAATTGTCGCGGGAAAATCGTCGTGACGGGCATCGGCAAATCGGGTGTCATCGCGCAGAAAATCGCGCAGACTTTGACCAGCACCGGCACGATTTCGATTTTTCTGCATCCGTCCGACGCTTCGCACGGCAGTCTCGGCATAATCGCGGACGGCGATGTCGTCGTCGCTCTCAGTAATTCGGGCGAAACCGACGAAATTTTACTGCTTCTGCCGACGCTCAAGGCAAGAAATGTTAATTTGATTTCGATTGTCGGCAACGTCAATTCGACGCTCGCCCGTCAATCGGATGTCGTTCTCGACGCTTCGGTGAATCAAGAGGCTTGCCCGCTCAATCTCGCGCCGACTTGTTCGACGACGGTCGCGCTCGCGCTCGGCGACGCGCTGGCGATGACTTTGATGGAAGCGAAAAATTTGACCGAAGAAGATTTCGCCTTGAATCATCCGGCGGGACGTTTGGGCAAAAGATTGACGCTGAAAGTCTCCGATCTGATGCGCGAAAGTCCGAACATCGCGCCCGACGCGAATTGGCTCGATGTCGTCAAAGCGATTTCCAAATTCGCGCTCGGCGCGGTCAACGTCGTTGACGAAAACGAAACGCTCGTCGGCATCATCACCGACGGCGATTTGCGCCGCACCATCGAGCGAACCGCGCCGGAGAAATTTTCCGAACTAAACGCGGCGCGAATGATGACCGCCAAACCGATTACGGCGCGGCGCGAGATGCTTGCTTTCGACGCTTTGAAGTTGATGGAAGATCGTCCGATGCAGATTTCCGTTCTGCCGGTCGTTGACGAAAACGATTTGTGCGTCGGCTTGCTCAGACTTCACGACATTGTGCGAAAAGGTTTGTAGAAATAATTTCTCGCCGCGTTCCGCAATTTTTACATCTTAAAAATCTCTTCCGAAAAATCAATTAAAAAAGAGGAGTAAATGTTTAGAAAATTTTCGAGTTTTGTTTTCGTGATTTTATTATTCGCTTTGTCGGCAAAAGCGCAGACGGCGGAAGTGACAATCGGTTTAAACGAGCAATTTTTCGACGCTTTGCTCGACGCGATTTTTAAGAACTTCAATCCGCCGCAATTTCCGCTGGCAAAAAATATTCCGGATTCCAGACTCCAGATTCCAGACTCATTCGCGCTGAAGACCAATTTTGTCGGAGACCAAAAACCAAAAACCAAAAAACAAAAGCCAATCTGCGACGAATCAATCAAACTCTTGCGCGAAATTGAAGGTGTGCGAACCGCCGTTCGTTTCCGCGAAGGAAAAATCTACGCGCCGATTGCCTTTAGCGGTTCTTACAATCCGCCGCTCGTCGGCTGCGTTGATTTTCAAGGCTACGCGGAAACGAATATTGATCTGGAATTCGACCGGCAGAGCGGAAAATTATTCGGAAGAGTGCGCGTCTTGAGCGTCAATCTCGGCGGCGTAACCAATTTAGCTAGCGGCGTTTTGTCGCGCCTCGTGCAAAGTTCGATTGACAAAAAAATTAATCCGATTGAAATTTTGCAGGCGGATAAGCTGTCGTTTCTCGTTCCTATCCAAAACGCCAACGGCTCGCTGAAAATGAAAGCCGTCGGCGTTCGCAGCGAAATCGCCAACCGCGTTCTGAACGTCAGCATCGCGTATGAGTTTTCAAAAGGTAATTAAGATGCTTTTGAGCGTCGGCGAATTGATTAAAGGTTTCAATAATATAAATAAAAAAAGGCGGGCGATAGAAAATTTTCATCGCCCGTCTTTTTTTGAT
>CAXTMQ010000226.1:0-7875 GCA_964245305.1 uncultured Pyrinomonadaceae bacterium | reverse complement strand
AACGCCACGCGCAGCCAGCTCGCAAGACATAAAAAACGGCATTCAGAATCTCCCGAGTTTCAACTGTTTGCGGTCGTCCGCTTTACTCTTGACGACTTTTCAGACACCCTCTAGCTATCTTCTCAATAAATAGCTTATGATAATGCTCTTTCTCGAAAGCTATTTACAAAAGAGAAGACGTGTGGTAAGTTTTCGCCTGTATTTGAATTTTTAAGCTGTTCTTCATTCTATGGAAAATTCTGTCGCTCTCGTCAAACCGAAACTGAGTCCCGCCGAAAAGAAAATCATCGAGATGGTTCTCGACGCCTTGCCGACTGAAAATTCACGCCGCGCTTACCGTCGGCACTTGGGAGAGTTTTTCGCTTGGCACGCTTCGGAGGAACGACCGGAATTAAATAAAGCTCTTATTAACCGTTACGTGAAATCCTTGCGCGGTCAAAAACTCTCATCTTCTACAATTAACCAGAAACTTTCCGCCATCAGAAAATTGGCTTTTGAAGCCGAAGACAACAATTTGCTTGACTCGAAAATTGCCAACGGCATCCGCGCCGTCAAAGGCGTGCCGTTTCGCGGCAGGCGCACCGGCAACTGGTTGACGAAAGAAGAAGCGCAAATGTGGTTGAACGCTCCCGATACGAAAACATTGAAAGGCGTGCGCGACCGCGCCGTGTTAGCCGTGCTGATCGGCTGCGGGCTGAGGCGGGCGGAAGCGGCGATCCTTTCCGTTTCGCATATCGAGCAGCGCGAAGGACGGTGGGCGATTGTCGATATTGTCGGCAAGCGCGATAAGATGCGAACCGTGCCGATGCCGTCCTGGGCGAAGACGACGATTGACGCTTGGACGTATGCAGCAAAGATTGACGACGGATTTATTTTTCGGCGAGTAAACAAAGGCGGCAATGTGATGGGTAATGGGTTTACCGACCAGGCGATTTACGACATCATCATCGGTTACGCTAAAAAACTGGAAAGGCAAGGCATCGCGCCACACGACCTTAGAAGAACATTTGCCAAACTCGCCCACAAAGGCGGTTCACCGATTGACCAGATTCAATTATCCTTGGGACACGATTCGATTCAGACGACGGAAAAGTATTTGGGTGTCGAGCAGGATTTATCCGACGCGCCGTGCGATCATCTTGGACTAAAAATAAGAATTTGACGCTCGATTGAGTTTAGACAATGCGACAAAAGATTTCCTTTATGTCAGGTAATTGGCTTCCGCGCGATTGACGACCGTGATTGCGGCGGCGTTATTACTAACAACGGCAGCAGTTTTTTCTTTTAGGGCTGCATCGTCAGCCGGGTTTTTAACTTGCGGTTTAACGCGGAGGACTTTTGCTTTTCCGAGCCGTTTGGGAATTCTCTTTTGCGCCGAGACGTTTCCGGCGACACAAAAAAGAATCGAAAAGATGGCGAGGCTCAGGCAAAAAACTCCCCACGCGCGCCGCCCGCAAAATTTTTCAGTGTAAATCAAATTTGGTTTCATCATTGTTTTAGTTTTAGGCGCGCCTCTCGAAAACTCGCGCGTCTTTCAAGATTTCTAAATTTTCAAAAAATTATTGTTTGTCGCCCGCTGCCGTTTCATCCGAAAGGTTTTGGCTGATCGTTCCCGAATTGTTTTCGCCTAAACCAGCGGTGCGCTTGTCGGAGAGTAAGACGAGCGACGACTGTTTAGTTCCGTCAACCGCTTCAGCGCGAAATTTCTGCACATAAAAGCCGGTGCGATAATTGTTGTCGTTTCTGGCGGGCGAAGTCGGCGAGTCCATCAGCAAAAATTTGACTTTGATTTGCGTTTGTTCTTCGATGCTCGCCCCTCCATCGCGGACGCGGCGGACGCGTCTGACGCCGAGGGCGCGGATGATATACGGATCACGCTCATCGAAGGTGATGTCCTGCAATTCCCAAGTGGAGTTGACGCTTTCCGCCTTTTCCTGCCCGAGCAGTTTTTCGTCGTTGAAAAGTCTGGCTTGTTGAAGGGATAAATTCGGCTCCATCATTTTGAGCAGGCGATTGACGTTTGCCGCTCGTGTCGCTGCATTGACTTCATAGAGACAGCGCAAAAATTCCCCGATAAGTGCCTTTTTATCGCGGCTCGTCAAATTGTCGGGCGCGAGCGTCACGGCTTCGGTGCTGCCGTAATCTTTGTCGTTAACGACAAGCGTGCGCCCGCTCGTTTTATCAACGACGATTAAATCCGCTTTTCGCAGGGCGAGATAAAAATTCAAGCCGCAGCTTAAAAAAAGCAGAACGACGAGGATTAAGCCCAGTCGCAGAAGATGGGAAATCGTTAAAACGTCTTCCGGGTCGCGCTCGACTGAAACAAAGGCATCAGCCGTAAAGCCGCGCGCGCGCCGGAAAAATCATCATTTTGTTTGTGTTTATCGAATGACATAAAAACCTCTAAAAAATTTCTTGTTATCTATTGCTTCCGCGCTGTTCAATGAATTTGCTCCAAGCGTCTGCCGAACCGCGAAACTTTTAATGACATAATCTCGGCAAAGAGCGGCGCGACCGTTATTTCGGGCGAAACTGAGCATTCTTCGAGAATTTGCAAAAGGCGAAACGGATGCGTGACACAAAGTTCGGAACAAATCTCCATCACTTCGAGCAGATTTATCGATTCCGATTGGTAAGTCATCGCTTCCGGCTGAACCGTCGCCGCGCTCGCCGCATCTCGCGGCAATTCGTTCGTTAATTGTTCGGACATTTTCGAGTTCATAAATTGAAAACGCGCGCCTTAAAATTTGCAGTTTTAAATTGCTGGCGTGAATTTCGGGCGCGGGCAGATTCCGCAGAAAACCGATTGCAAAATGGCTCAAGTGCAAGACGAGTGCCAATGAAAAAATTGAAATTTTTACTTAAAAGACGCGCGTTTTTGCAGCTTCGGATGAACAATTCACCGAAACAGATTTGCAAGTGGTCTGACAATCGAACCATACCCGGTCTGATCGTCAGACCACCCAAATTGCGTGAGGTTCGGAAAATGTTATCCGGCAAGGGTTTACGACAGAATGGCAGAGTAACTAGGGTGGTCTGTTCATTGAACCACTTTCTTTACTTTCGCTAAAAATTCTTCAAATCTCGCTCTCAAAACGCAAAAAAGCCGAATGGATTTATCCGGCTTGTAAATGGAAATTGATTAAAAAATGGAAAGGACTGTCTTGTATATGTTAATCAGGCAAATCAATCGCTCGTTTATTTCTTGGGAACAGGGTTTACCGAACCGCCGAAAAAAGTCCCGCGCGCGCGACACTCGATAATGCGTTTGAAATTCGCGTCTGTTCGCCCACGATCCGTTCGCCGCCTTCTGCAAGTCGCTCAATTTTACCGTCTCTGTTTTGAAATCTGCTCCCAGAGCGCGGCTCGTAAAAAACCTCGTTTCGAAGAATTGGTTTTTCCGGTTTTTCACCGTCGTTTGACGAATTTTCCGAAATTGATCGGGCGGAAATTACCGAAGGAGTCTGCTGTTTATTTGGCGCAGTGCAGCGAATAAATTTAACCAGCGCGAATTTGGGTTGAAGAATTGTTCATTCGATTGAACGGGTAAATTTTGCGCCACCGTTTCGGCGCGTCTGAAAATCGGATTATTGATTTGAGTCAAGATTGAACCGCTAAAACCTATTTCCGGGTCGTTGAGCCAAACGCGGGCGACCGAATCGGAAACTGCGGGCGGATAAACGCTCGAAGCAGTCGCGCCGGAAAATACTTGCCGCTCGCGCAACAGGCGATAAACGACGAGTCCGCGGGTGACGTATTCAATCGTTTCCCGATACGGCGGAACGCCGCCGATTGTTTTTATGCCGCCAGCGTTGATAATTTTTTTTCCCGACCGAACTGTTCTGCCCGTCAAAAATGCGTCAACCGCGCCCTCGCCGGCGTTGTAACCGGCGAGAATCGAATCAACCCTTCCTGCGAAACGATTCGACAGAAACCGAACGTAACACGCCGCCGCGCGGATTGCAGATTCGGGTTGATAAGGGTTGAACAGATTAAATCTCAAGGCGGTCGCCGGAATGAACTGCATCAATCCCTCCGCTCCGGCGGGGGACGAGAGCCACGGGCGAAATCTGGTTTCGTTGTAAGCAATCGTCCACAAAAGATACGGGTCAACCTGTTCTTCCGACGCGATGCGTGAAATCGTCGGCTCGAAAAAGCGCGCCCTTTCGTGAACAGAAAAACGCGAAAACTCCCTCCGCGTCAAAACGGTCGTTTGACCGAAGCTCGCGCTCTGTTGCGACGCGAAAACAACGGTCAAAAAAAATGCGCTCGCGCGAAGCTGTAAACGGCGGTGCGCGCAAAAATTATCTTAAAAATTTTTCTTTCATAATCTTTCCTTAAGCGAAATTTGGAATTGGGTCGGGCTTTGCCAGGTCAACAAAAACGTCTTGCGCGTCGTCAAGCGCAAATGATATGCCCTAAAATAAAACTTCTATTCTCAACCACTTACGGCAAGGCACAAACTTTGCTCTAACTCGAAAACGTCAACCAAATAAAAAGCGTTGGCACGAGATACAAAAAAAATTGAAGAGGAAAAAGAAATGAAAAACGGATTAAATTACGCCGCTCGTGCTTTGTCAGAGGCGGCGACTCAAAAACAAACTTGGGCGAACTTGAAAAACAAAACCCGGCTGACGGCGCGAGCCGCCGCGCCGATTTTCGGAGCTATTTTGCTTAATCTTTTAATTGGCGAAGCGGCGCGCGCGCAAGGCGGCGGTCCGATTTTTTCGGGCAATTCCAACAATCTCGCCAACATCGTGCGCGAAGGCTTAAAACTTTTCGCCATTCTTTTGTTTTGCGGCGGAGCATTAGGAGTTGGGGCGGCGATCTGGAACAAGATGTGGGGCAAGGAATGGGGCAACTACGCCATCGGCGGCGGCGCGGCTTTCGCTTTCGGCACAATCGTCGCGGTCATTTACTCCATCTCACAAGGTCAAGCGGTCGCAGTTGACACAAACTTTTAAAGCCGATGAGAGCGAGACCAATCAGACCCAACGTCTATCACGAAATCAAACGGTGCGGGGTTTATCAGGGCGACTGGAAATACATTCTGATTCCGACCGCCGCCGCTTACATCTTGCCGTTCGTTTTCGGCTGGTGGCTTTATTACATTCCGCTCGGCGTTCCCTTGGGCGCGTTTACATTCGTCGTGACCTTATCGCTGTTCACGTTTTTAAGAGCCAGCAAACCGAAAGGCTGGCTCTTTCACAAGCTCGACGCGGCAACGGACGGCTGGAGCAAACTTCGCCGACCTGTGGGAGACGAATACGAAACGGACGGCTGGATAAAACACGACAATTCCTAAAAACAAGAGAAAATTTATGCTCGAAAACTACACGAATTTATCGCCGCACTTTTTGGTGGCGAGTTTAATTGCCAGCAGCGCGGCTTTGGGTGTCGGACTCGTTGCGGCGTTTCGTTTATTGCCCGCATACCGGCGAAGTGCCGGAATTAAATCTAACGAGCAATCCGCGCCCGCGAGTTACGCCCTGCCTGCTTCTGATGAAAAGAAACTGAGGCACGGGCAGGGACGGCTCAGGAAAAGTGAAGTAATGGGCTTTGACGGCGATAGCTTGCGCTACAGGGACGGAAGCTACGGGCGCGCTTACCGCATTACGCTCGCCAACACGATTTATCAATCGGAAGAATTCACCGAAAACCGGATTGACGAAATTTCGTCTTTGCTCAATTTCGACAAACCGGCAGGAACGGTAATTCAAATCCGTTTCGATTCGTTGCCCGACGGCGGCACGGTTTTGAGAAATCATCTGAAGTGTAGAAACGCTGAGAAGAGTCATCCGCACGCCGCGCTGCTGCACGCGACGAATTTGAAACTTTACGAAGACTCGATCACGGGCGAGCTGATTAAAGAACAGTCGGCGACCGTTTGGATTCGCGTTCCGGGAAGCGACTCTCACGACCATCCGGCAATTTTGAATTTTCTGCCGAGCGTAGGTCGTGAAGTAACACGCGGCGGATTCGTTCAATTCCTGACCGCGCCGGTCGTGAATAGTAAAAACGCATTTAGCGAAAATTTCGTTCGGCGCGAGCAGTCACGCGAAGAGAAATACAAGCGCGAAGCCGAGAAAGTTTTTCGCGCCTTTGAAGAAAATTTCCCGAAAGAACTTCGGCTCGAAACTCTACGCAGACAGGAAACTTTTGAAAAATTATTTGTCTCTCACCGGCGCGGTGGTAACACCGACGCGCCGATTCTGCCCGAAAAGGTCAGATGCGTTGACATCAGGCGTTATTTGACGGCGAGCAATATCAAAGTTCAGGAGACCGATTTCGTAATGCACGAGCAGTCTCTGGCAAGCGTCGTCAGCTTAAAAACGCCGCCGCAGAATTTCATCACTGCCGACACGATGCGCTATCTGACCTGTCGCGGCGATTTGAATTTCCCGCACACGATTGTGCTTGATTTCGTCGCGCTCGATGTTGAGGCGAGCAAAAAGGAACTCAAGAAAAAAATCAAACGCATCGAGGGCAGCGGCAACACATTTTTCGGATTAAAACCTTTGGGCGAAGACGCAAAAGTCATCCGTGAAGAATTGACCGAGCTTCTCCGCCAGGTCGAAAAGGGACGCGAAAAAATCTGTAAGGCGCGCATCAATTTTATCGTCTTCGGCGGGCGCGCCCGAACGCGAGCAGAGCTAAACGAAAAAACCGAAATTTTATCTGAACGTTGCGAGCAAATGATGTCCGCCGTCCGCAAAATTCCGGGCGCGGATGCGGTACGCGAAGAACCGGCACGTCAGCGGGCGATTTATCCGCGCCTGCTCGCCGGCGAGCTTTCCGCAAAAGAAACTGGACAGGAATTCGGCGAGGCGGCGAGCAGTTTAGCAGCGTTCGTGCCGACCGAAGGCGCGTGGCGCGGCAGTCCTCGACCACACAGTTTATTTTTAACGCCGGACGGTCAGATGTTCGGACTCGATTTGTTCGACCGTAATTTAATCAAATCGCCGACGGTGATTGTTACTGCCGCTTCGGGCGAAGGCAAATCGGTTTTGGGAATGCGAATCATCACCGACATTCTCGCAACGAAAGGGCGCGTTAAAGTGCGGGCGATTGATTACAAAAATTCATTGAAACCGATGTGCCGGCTTTTCGGCGGACGACATATCAATTTCGCCGAAGCCGATCCGAAGCCATTGAACGTCTGGAATTATCCCGGAATCGAAAACGGCACGCCCGCTTCAAAACGGCAAAGCACGTTCGTTCTGACCGATTTGCTTAATCTCAGTAAAACGCCGAAAGACGACACGATTACTTATTCGATTGCCAAACTTATCGTCACGGAAGTTTATAAAATCTCAAACACCAGAAACGGCGCGGGGCGACCGAAGTTTCAGCCGACGCTTTCACACTTTCTTGACCTTATGGGCAGTTACAGTTGGAACGAAACCGAGCGGACAAAAGCTAACGAGCTTTTTTTGAAACTGAATATTTATCGCGGCGACGTGTGGCTTGACGCGCCGACGCATCCTGATTTCGACGCCGATTCGCCGTTCGACGTTTACGAGCTGACTTCCCTTTCCTGTTTGGATGAACCCGTGCGCGAAAGTATGGGCTTCCGCATCGCCGCCTCGATTATGCAGGAAATCGGCGAGGAAAACTCCCTTGGTCAAATCACGCCGTTTCTTTTCGTCTGCGACGAGATGAAGGAAATCACGAAACATTTTCCGGCGATTCTGTATTTAATCGGCAACACCAGCTTGACGGGGCGCAAAGAAGGCGTTGTAACGCTTTTGATGGGACAAGCCTACGAGCATTTCAGCGGCACGGACGACGCGCCGAATCCAATCGGCATTGACCTCGTGAAAAATTCCGGCGTGAAAATCATCGGCAAGCAAATCGGCAATTTCGACCGATTGG
>CAXTMQ010000225.1:0-7878 GCA_964245305.1 uncultured Pyrinomonadaceae bacterium | reverse complement strand
CATATATTCTTAATTTATAAATAACTTTAAAAAGCGCAAATTTATTCATCTGAAAAACTTCACTTCTGAAAACAGTTACCGTTTTGTTGGAAAAGACTTCTCGAAAAAATAATTTGCAGGACGAATCAGCAATAATATTGATGTTTTAGAACGATGCTTATTGTTGAAATATAAAGTTTCAAATTGGAATTTAAGATGTTCGATTGGTCAATTTCACTGCCGTTCCGTAAGCCAGAACTTCGGTGCAGCCTTGCGAAAATTCGGTTGCGTCGTAGCGCATCCCGATGACCGCGTCCGCGCCGATTTCCTGCGCGTGCTGAACCATTCGATTAAACGCTTCCTGTCGTCCGGCTTCGCAGACCTGCGTAAATTCTTCGATGTTGCCGCCGCCGATTGATTTCAAACCGCCGATAAATCCCGCGCCGATGCCCGTCGAACGCACGACGATGCCGCGCACCACGCCTAAATATTGAACGATTTTGCCGCCTTCGACTTCGTTGCCCGTTGTAATAATCATTTGATTCTCCTTTGAAATTTTATTCGATGACGACCAGAACGTCGCCCGCGTTGACGGTCGCGCCTTCGCTGAAACGGATTTCTTTGACGATGCCGTCTTTCGGCGATTTCATTTCGTTTTGCATTTTCATCGCCTCGACGATAATCACGCCGTCGCCGCTTTTCACTTCCTGATTTTCAGCAATTAAAATCCGCACGACTTTTCCCGGCATCGCCGTTTTGATTTCCGACGCGCCGTTCGCGTGTTCGCTCGTCGCCGCATTGCCGCGCAGATTTTTCGGGTCGGAAATTTTTACGTCGAACGATTTATTTTTTATTTTTACCGTTGACGGCGCGGACGGATTTTCGTTCGGCGAAACGAAAATTTGATAAATTTTATTGTCGTGTTTGAAAAGATAAATGTTCGGTTCGGGTGCAGAGGCTTCGAGTTCGTAAACGCGCCCGTTTATTTCGGCGTTGAGCTGTGAGCCGTTCTCTTTTAATTCGATTTCAAATTTTTCGTCGTTCGTTTCGGCGTTTAATTTCATTAAGTTAACAGATTTTTAAGTGCCGACGGTTTGCTGTTTGCTGTCGTTAACGGTTTCGATAATTGCGGCGATCAAATCTTCCATCTCGACCGGCTTGCCGAGATGTTTCTGGAATCCGGCTTCAAAAGCCGATTGGCGATCTTCGGGACGATTAAAAGCCGTCAGCGCGACCGCCGGAATTCTGCCGCCGTGTTCGACGGGCAAAGAGCGGATTTTTTCGAGCAGCGCGTAGCCGCTTTCGTTCGGCATACTGATGTCGGAGAGTAAAATGTCGGGCAGGCGATCCTGCGCGTTTTTCAAAATATCCAACGCTTCAACCGCCGAGTTCGCCGTCGTTACTTTCGCGCCGTTTATTTGCAGCATAAACGAAACGATTTCACGGGCATCGGCTTCGTCGTCCACCGCCAGAATCCAAAATCCGCTTAATTTTCCCTGCCCGCTCATAATCTCCACCTTATATGTTGAAATTATTTTCCGCGCTTCGATTTCCGGCTTTCGCAAATTGGATGTAAATCCTGAATTCATTATCAATTACCGAAAATCGCGCCGCCGTTTGAGATTCTACCAAATTTCGTTTTTTTTAGAAAACAACTCTCGAAAAAATTTGCGAATAAAAACGGCGCGGAGTTAGATTTTTTTGAAAATAGAAAAGCCCGCCGCGATAAAATTAAAATTTGCGATTATTTATTCGGCTGCGGCGTGATTCGTAAATAAGGCTTGACGGCTTTAAAGCCTTTCGGAAATTTCTGTTTCGCGTCTTCATCGGAAACTGCCGGAACAATAATACAGTCGTCGCCGTCTTTCCAATTCGCGGGCGTGGCGACGCTGTGTTTGGCGGTCAACTGCAAAGAATCAATGACGCGCAAAATCTCGTCGAAGTTTCTGCCCGTGCTTGCCGGATAAGTCAAAGTCAATTTGATTTTTTTGTCGGGTCCGACGACGAAAACCGAGCGCACGGTCGCCGTGTCACTGGCGTTCGGATGAATCATATCGTAAAGATCGGCGACTTGTTTATCTTTGTCGGCGATGACCGGAAAATTCAGTTTCGCGCCCTGCGTTTCTTCGATGTCTTTCGCCCATTCGTGATGCGATTCGGACGGATCAACGCTCAAGCCGATGATTTTCACGCCGCGTTTGTCGAATTCGGGCTTCAAATGCGCCGCCGCGCCGAGTTCGGTCGTGCAAACCGGCGTAAAATCTTTCGGATGCGAAAACAAAACGCCCCAATCGTCGCCCAAATAATCGTAAAAATTTATTTCGCCTTCGGTCGTTTCCGCCGTAAAATTCGGCGCGTCGTCGCCAAGTCTAACTGTCATAATTTTTTCAACTCCTTGCTTTATTTTTTAGCTGTATGTCTGATGAATATTTTCCTCGCGGTATTCGCCGACGATTTTCAAATCCTTCTGCACACTGTCGGCGAGAATAACGACCAGATCGCCGCGCTGCGCCAGATCGAAACCGCGATAAATCGCCTCTTTCGATTCTTCGATAATTTCCAAAGGCATCGCTTTGCCGCTCGCTTTCGCGCCTTCTTGAAGCAGTTTGAAAACTTCGTCCTGTGTTCGACCGCGCAGATAATCGCCGCGCCGAATTATCAAATGATCGAACATTTCCGAGGCGAGTTTGCCCATTTCGCGCAAATCTTCGTCGCGTCTGTCGCCGACACCGCTCAAAACGCCGATGCGCGAATTGTATTCGAGCTGTCCGATGAATTTTTTCAAACCGATCAAACCTGCCGGATTGTGCGCGAAATCCATCAAGACCATAAAGTTATTGACCGGCACGAAGTTCATCCGTCCGGGCGTTTGCGCCGTTGACGGATTAAATGTGGTCAAGCCGACGCGAATATCTTCCAGAGAAACGCCGTGAACGAAACACGCGAGCGTCGCCGCCAGAACATTTTGAATCATAAACTCGGCGCGACCGCCGTAAGTCAAAGGAATATTAATCGCCTTTTCGACGCGCACCTTCCATTTGCCTTTCAGAAGCGTGATAAAACCGTTTTCGTAAACGCACGAAGTGCCGCCGCGACGGGCGTTGCGACGGATGTTTTCGTGGTTTTCGTCAAGGGCGAAATAAACGACCTTCCCGTCAACCAATTTTCGCATTCGGAAAACATTTTCGTCTTCGGCATTCAGAACGGCAAAACCTTTGCGCGAAACCGAGCGCGGCACGACCGATTTGACGCGCGCCAAATCTTCGAGCGTATTGATGTCTTTTAATCCCAAATGATCGGCGGCGACGTTTGTAACGACCGCGATGTCGCAGTGATCGTAGCCCAAACCCGAACGAATAATTCCGCCGCGCGCCGTTTCAAGAACGGCAACCTGAACCGACGGATCTTTTAAAACCAACTGCGCCGAAACCGGTCCGGTGTTGTCGCCCGACGTGATTTGATTGTTTTGGATATAAGTTCCGTCAGTCGTCGTAAAACCGACGGTCAAACCGCTACCGCGAAGGATGTGCGCGATCAGGCGCGTCGTCGTCGTTTTGCCGTTCGTTCCCGTAATCGCAAAAATCGGAATGCGCGACGGTTTGCCGAGCGGAAAAAGCATCTCGACGACGTGTTCGGCGACGTTGCGCCCGATGCCTTCGCTCGGCGCGAGATGCATCCGAAAACCAGGCGCGGCGTTGATTTCGATGATGCCGCCGCCGTTTTCCCGAAGCGGGTCGGAGACGTTCGGCGCGATGACATCAATGCCCGCGATGTCGAGACCGACGATTTTGGCGATGCGCTCGAACAGGAAAACATTTTCCGGGTGCGCGATGTCGGTGCGGTCAATCGCCGTGCCGCCGGTTGAAAGATTCGCCGTCGTTTTCAAATGCAGAATTTCGCTCGCCGGCAAAACGCTTTCAAGCGTCAGATTTTTCGCCTCGAGAATTTTTTCCGTCTGCGCGTCAACGTCAATCTGCGTCAGGACGTTTTCGTGTCCGTAACCGCGTCGCGGATCGCTATTGACTTTATCAATCAATTCCTGAATCGTGCTTCCGCCGTCGCCAACGACGTGCGCGGGTGTGCGTTCGGCAATCGCAATCAACTGATTATTGACAACTAAAGCGCGAAAATCGTTGCCGACGAGCATTTTTTCGATGATTACCCATTTCGAGCGCGATTCGGATTGCGCGAGATGAAACGCGGTGATCGCATCTTCCAGAGTTTCAATTCCGACCGTCGCGCCTCTGCCGTGATTACCGTCGAGCGGTTTAATCACAACCGGAAAGCCGACGGCTTTGACGTTGCTTTCGACTTCTTCTTCTTTGCGAACGCGAAAACCTTTCGGCACGGGAACGCCCATCTCGCCAAGAAGTTTTTTCGTCGCGGCTTTATTGGCGGCGATGTCAACGGCGATCATATTCGTGCGGTTCGTCGTCGTCGCCTGAATTCTTTGCTGGTGAACGCCGTAGCCGAGTTGGACGAGCGATTGATCGTTCAGGCGAATATACGGAATGCCGCGCGATTCGGCTTCTTCGATAATCGAGCCGGTCGAAGGTCCGAAACGCACGTTTTCACGAATCTCGCGCATTTCCTGAATTTCATCGGCGAGCGTCTGCTTGATCGTTTCGATGGATTTGCCTTCGGCTAATTCGAGAAAAAGCCGAACGGCGGCGCGCGCCGCGTAACGCCCGACTTCTTCTTCAAAATACGCGAAAACGACATTGTAAATTCCCTTTTCGCCGGTTTCGCGTGTGCGCCCGTAACCGACATCCATTCCGGCGAGCGTCTGAATTTCGAGCGCGAAATGTTCGATGACGTGACCCGCCCAAGTTCCTTCCTGCACGCGCCGGTTAAATCCGCCTTCTTCTTTATAACTGCATCCATGCGTTTTGAGCGACGGCATCACTTCAAGCATTCGCTCCAAAAATTTCTCGATTTTATCGGTCGGCTTCTGCTCGTAATCGCCGATGTCGAGCCGCATCACGATCAGCTTTTTCCAATAACCGCTCCAATAATTCGGTCCGCGTAATGTTCTGATTTCAAGAATGTTCATATTTGTCAGAACCGCCTGCGTGAGCGGGCGGATTATCGTTTGTTTTTGTAATTCAGGTCTTCAGTTAAATCGCCGCACCGTCGTTCGCTATCAATTCGCCCGCTCACGCAGGCGGTTCTGACATTGACTACTCGATGTCCGGCAATAAGAATTCGTTCGGCGGCTGAAGCGGCGTTCTGCCGAAATAATCGTAGATCAAGCCGTTGCCGAGAATATGAAGCTGCACACCGCAGACGCTGAACGATTCGAAGTCGCTGACTTCGGCGATTTCGTTGTAGGAAATCTGCGAGCCGTCCACAATCGTCGCCGAGCCTGCGCCGAAAACTTCGAGAACGCCGTCGTTATCTAAAATAATCGCCGTGTTTTCGTCAATGCCGATGCCGAGATTATATGGATTGTAGGAAACCGCCGTAATCAGACGCGAAATGCGCCCGCGCTCTGTAAAATGCTGGTCAATGATGATGTTTTTCAGAAAACCGAGACCGGGCGAAAGTCTGACCGAATCTTTGTGCGGATGCGCCGCCGCGTCGCCGCGCACGATCATCGTCGTAGACATTCCCGCCGCGCCCGCGCTCGTGCCGGCTAAAACGACGTTCGTTTCGGCGACTTTATCGCGCAAACCCTGCGCGAATTTCGTTCCGCCGAGCAAGGACACAAGCCGCATCTGATCGCCGCCGGTAATAAAAACGCCGTCCACGCCGTCGAACAAAGCGTCCGCTTCCGCCGCGAAAACATCCTGCCGTGAAGTCGCCCGCAAAACGCGCGGATTGGCAATTCCTAAACGCCGAAACGCCTGCACGTAAACGTCCGCCGCAAATTCGGGAAAATCCGACGCGACCGGCACGATCAAAACATTCGTCTCGCCGCCGTCTTTGCCCGTTAATTCCAAAAACTTCCGCAAAATCCGGCGTTCATTATATTTATCTTCCGCGCCGCCGATCACGAGCAGATGCCCGCCGATCACTTCGCGGTGAATTCGTGTATCCATTCTGTATATATTCTAATTTTGAAAAAGATTTGTAAAAGACTTGAATGTAAATTAGAGCAAATGCCGGAAAGCGTCAAGATTATGAGCAAAAAACTTCAGCCGGCGGTGAGCGGCGGACATTTCAACCGCCGGAAAAATGAATTCTTCGATTTTCTCTAAGCGTCAACCGGACTTCGCACGCCGAGCCGGTTGTTTTGCAGAACGTGCGTGTAAATCATCGTCGTCGAGATTTCTTTATGTCCCAACAAATCCTGAATCGTGCGGATGTCGTAGCCGTCTTGCAAAAGATGCGTGGCAAACGAATGGCGGAGCGTGTGCGGGCTGGCATTTTTCGGAATCCGGCTTTTTCGTAAAGCGTCTCTGAAAACTTTTTGCAGGCTCGACGGCGAAACGTGTTGTCTGCCCTTCGCGCCCGAACGCGGATCAATGCTCAAACTTTTTGACGGAAAAACGTATTGCCAAGTCCATTCGGTTTCGGTGTTCGGATATTTTCTCGCCAGCGCGAAAGGCATATTTACTTTTCCCAAGCCGTGCCTTAAATCCTGTTCGTGCAGTTTTTCCGCCGCTTTTAATTGTTTTTGCAGCGGTTCGATGAGGCTGGTCGGCAAAACCGTAAAACGGTCTTTCGCGCCTTTGCCGTCGCGCACGACAATTTGCCGGAATCCGAAATCCAAATCCTTGACGCGCAGCCGCAAAGCTTCGTTCAAACGCAATCCCGAACCGTAAAGCAGATTGGCGATCAGCCAGTTTGTGCCGCTCAGTTGACTGACGATCAGTTTTACTTCGTCTTTAGTCAACACAACCGGAACGTGACTGGATTTTTTGGCGGGAGTAAACGCGCCGAGCCACGGCAAATCCGTTTTCAAAACTTCTTTATAAAGAAACAAAACGGCGGAAAGTGCCTGATTTTGCGTTGACGCGGAGACGTTTCCCTCGACCGCGAGATTAGACAAAAAGGCTTCGACCTCAGCCGCGCCCATTTCTGCCGGATGCCGGACATTATGAAAGAAAATGTAACGCCGAATCCATTTAATATAGGTTTGCTCGGTCTGATAGCTGTAATGCCGCATTCGCATCGTCGAGCGAACTTGATCCAACAGTTTCGACATACTTTTATAATTCGCGGTAATCTATTATGCGGAATTGTTAATTATCAGCCAAGATAGTTCATAATGACATTTAAAGTCAATAATTGATTGACTTTCATCCTTGATTCGGATTATAAATAGTTCGGTATATTACCGAACTATTTCGGGTGAATACAAAGTTCGATGCTTTCGGGTAAAATCGAGCGGGAATCTAATTCAATGCGTTAAGCGAACGCAACGGTTAAGAATATGAAACATTTATTGATTTCACTCACACTTTTAATTTTGCATGTTTATTCTTCTCACGCTCAAAGCAAGCCTGAATTACCTTCTAACTGGAAGCTAATTAATGGTTGCACGGTTGGGGTTTACGTTCCGCCTGACATTGAATTTACAGAGGACAATTCATCCGATACTTGTTTGCGTGAATATCGAGGTAAAAATATTGCAATTAGAATATATGTAACTGAATTCAATATAGGTGCAGACCAATACTCAAACTGGCTTGAATACTGTGTAGCGAAAACTAAAATTAACACGCGAGATGCAGAAATCGTTACTCAACACATTTCGGTAACTTCCGAAAAGCATTATGGTTTAGATTATATGGCTATGATGCTTGTGCCTCAGTTTAGAAAAGGTGGTGGCAATTTGATAATTATGACTTGGAGTAAGACTTCAAACGAACGAGACAAAGCAATCAAAATTATCAAATCAGTGCAATTTGATAATAAATAATGAACAATTTTATTTTCAAAATGTCTCTTGAG
>CAXTMQ010000224.1:0-7879 GCA_964245305.1 uncultured Pyrinomonadaceae bacterium | reverse complement strand
TACGGAAAGCGCAGTTTTTTTGGGAAGCCGCCGAAATGATTGCAGTTCAAAGCAACAACCGTTCGGCTTTGGCGAACGCAATTTATTACCGGGCGAACACATTAGCAGATCTGGGTAAATACAGAGAAGCGTTGACTGAATATCAAAGGGCAGTCGAAGTATTTAAAGACGCTCCTACAACTAGCGATAAGGAAAAATCAGTAGTTTGCCAGATTTATCTCGCGGCGGGCGAAACGGCTAAGGACCTCGACGAGAACGAAACGGCGCGAAAATTTTTTGAGAAAGGCTGGGAAATTCTCGCCAGCGTAAAAGATTGGCGGAAATCAAAGTTATTTGTCCCGGTCGCCCGTGATTTGCTGTTGGGTTGGGGCAATGAGGGACGGCTGTCAGGCGATTATTCATTGGCTGCGGAGAAGTTTTCCGAGGCTCTTGCGCTGCCTGAAGATGATAATTTTCGCCGGGCAGAAGTATTATGGGAACTCGGTAAACTAAAACGCGACATCGGAGATTTCGCGGCGGGCGCAGCGGATTTTAACGAAGCGATTAAGTTGTCGGATAAAACCTCAAAGTGGAACGAAAACGAGCGACTGAATTTACAAACCAATTTATACAACTCGCTCGGCTTGTTGATGCTCGAACAACGCTTCACGAAAGGAGCCGAGCAGATTCTAAATCAGGCTCTCGCACTCGCACAGCTCTTGAAAGATTCGAATCTTGAGGGAACCGTCTTAAGAAATTTAAGTATCGCAGCTCGTCAGAGAAGAGATCATCAAACCGCTCGCACCCGCGCTCTTGCCGCCCTTGACATCGCTGCCCGAACTGATCTCAATGACTTGAACATTTCGGCGAATAATATTTTGGCGAGCCTGGCGCAAATCTCGAACGATCATCAAGAAGCGGTCGAACGATTGCAAAAATCAGTCGCTCTCGCGGAAAAAAGCCACAATGTCTTGCGCGTCGCCGAGAGCAAATGGAGACTGGGCGAATCCTTGTTCGCCCTTGGAAAATACGAAGAAGCAAAAAAGTTAGCGCAGGAATCGTTGTCGGTAGCCCAAAAAAATCAATGGAGCAATCTAATTTACCTCTCCGCGACTCTTATCGGGCGCACGCACGTCAAGGATAGAAACCTTTCCGCCGCCGAAGCGATGTTTGAGCTGGCGATCCGCGAAATCGAACAAAAACGCCGGCAGGTTGCCGGGGCGGACATCGAAAAAGTTTCATTTATGGGTGACAAAGCGACCGCTTATCACGAACTTCTGAAACTGCAAATCAAAATTGGCGATACGAAACGGACATTAGTTACCGGCGAAAAACTTAAATCGCGTGTTTTGGAAGATAAGATGGGCGGTCGAAAAAATATTGAATCGAACTCATACTCACTTTCGTTGAATATGCCTGAGGAAACCGCCGTCGTTTCCTACACCGTCACGGACGAAGCATGTTTCGCCTTCGTGTTTCGCCCACAAGGGACGCAGCCTAAAATTTTCGTCATCGCCCAGGGCGAAAAGACTTTGACCGAAAAGATAAAGCGGTTTCGTGCCGGACTGATTAAGTTTGAACCGTCTTTTAAGCGCGAAGCACGAGAACTTTACGCGCTGCTACTGAAAAATCTGGAACCTGAGATCGGGGACGCGAAGAATCTCGTCATTATTCCTGATGGCGTGTTATGGGAACTTCCCTTCCAGGCTTTGGTCTTTTCGGAGCAAAAATACCTGATCGAAAAATACGTTATTTCATACTCACCGTCGCTGAATGCATTAAATCGTTTTCAACATTCTTCACCGTTGGGTGAGCAAGAGCAATTTCTTGCCTTCGTCAATTCTGTGCCTTCCGCGCCTTTGCCGGAAACTGAAAAAGAAGTCGCTAATATCGCCGGACTTTACGGGAAAACTGATGTCTACATACGCCGGGCGGCGACCGAAGCGAGATTCAAAGCGGCGGCTTCAAGATTCAAACAAATTCATCTCGCCGTCCACGGCAAAATAAATTCGCTCGATCCATTTGATTCGACGTTACTTCTCGCGCCGTCGGCGGGCGATGATGGGCGGTTGACGGTTTCCGAAATTCTGGAAATGAATTTGTCGGCGAATTTAGTCGTTCTCTCGAGCTGCGATACGAGCAGCGGACAGGTCACGAGCGGCGAAGGACTGCTCAGCCTTTCCTGGGCTTTTCTCGCCTCCGGCACTAACAATGTCGTCGCCGCGCAGTGGGCGGTCGAAGAAAAAGCGATGGCGGATTTGATGTCGAACTTCTATCGCGTTCTCAATAAAAAGCCAAATTCACCGGCGAGGGCTTTAAGAGAGGCGCAATTGACAGCAGTGCGACTGCCCGCACCTTATAATCATCCTTTTTACTGGTCGGCTTTCGTCCTTACCGGAAATTCTCGTTAATTTGGTTAGATCGTTGGTCGGCATTGGCTGACGGTTCAACGCCGCATCTTTGAGCGACTGCTTTATTTTCTTTCTTCCATTTCATAACCTTAGCCAGAAGCCGCTTGGCGGCGCGATGCTCCGAATTTTGGAGCAGAATTCTTCTCAAAGTGCAGCGAGCAAGATCGAGCATTCCCTCTCGCGCATAGAATAGAGCAAGTTTGAACTGATCATCACTTTTTTTAAGAGATTGAATTCGGGTTTCCGCCGTTTTTGAAGCGATTTGAAATATTGCCGGCGGTTGAGGCAGACCGGGCGCGATAACTTCGCCGTCGGCAGTTTGCGCCGCGACGCGCCAGAGATATTTTGTGCCGGGTGTCAATGCTGCATCCGGCTTGAATCGGTTGTCGGCAACCGTCGCCGTCAACACTTCGTTAAATTCCTGGTCGAAAATTGTAATCTTGTAACTCTCCGCGCCCGCCGCCTTTTCCCAGCGGAATTCTGGTGCTGTTTCCAGAACGGTTTCCCCGACCGGATCGATCAGAGAGAAAATTCTTTTCGGCTCGGAGTTGTCAGGATTGCTTCGCAAAACAGCGGTGCCTTTCGGTCGCAAGGATAAAACAGCCGCCGGTGTATTCTCGATTATTTGGGCTAATTCAACATCCTCGATCCTGTTTAATTTTTTGCTGGATTGTTCGGTCACGGGCGAGGGAGAATTTTTTAGTTTTTTGGAAGAAGGCGCGGATAATGTCAGGCTTTCAGTTTCTTCATTTTTAATAACTTTTTCATCTGACGCGTCTTTCAGATTTTCATTAATCGGTGTTTCGCTTTGGTTATTCTCAATTACAGTTGTTCGCGCGAGTTCCGCCGAGTCCGACGGTTTTATTGTCACCCGCCAGATAAAAAATGAAAAAACAGCAATGAGAATCAACGCTCCCCCTGCGCTCCACGCCAGTCTTCGTTCGCCGAGTAGCAGTGACAGGAGAGCGAGAAACCGCGCCCGCATTAAAGAAGATGTTTCAAAAGAATGTTGTTCTGAATGTTCCGTTTCGCCGAGCACCATCGCAAGGAACTGCTGTGGGGTCGGGACGGGCAGAAGTTTCCGGCAGTCGGCACACAGCAGGAGATGTCTGCCCACCTCGTCCTCCTGGGAAGAATCGAGCGAGTCGGCGGCATAACCGAACAGCTGTTCTTGTGTTAAGTGTTTATCTCGATTCATCTGCTTAAAATCGCCTGCAATTTAGCGCGCGCTTCGTGTCTCGCCTTTTTGACCAACCGGGCATCGGGTTCTGAACTTCGATTGTTGGCACCAGAGTACTCGGATATTTGAAGATCGGACAGAGGCATCTGAGCTTTAATTCCCAGCCAATCCTCATCCGTCATGTCCAGCACCGTCGCCAATTCTTGATCAGCGACACCGCCCAGAAGAAAATAGGTGACTGCGTACCGGTCCTGCAACAGGTAAGCCCGCCTCTGCCGCAGAGTCAACCGGCAAACGCCCTGCCAGACGAAGCGGGCGAGCGATTCTATTTCGGCACTCGTTTCGCCCGCAACCGAATTCGGTGAGGCGATTTCCGTTGCTTCATCGAGCGAAACGAATTTCTTATTCTTTGAGGAGGAAGAGTAGTAGCGATTGATTTCGTTGTAAGTAGTTTTGGTAGCAAAAGACTCCCACTCACTGGGCGACATCCTCCAGCTTTTTTCGCAGAACTTAGTGCGCCAATTCCAGAGGCGTAGGACAATCCCCTGAAAAACGTCCGAAGAATCGGACTGATTGGGAAACGCGATTTTGCGGCTTAGAATCTTCCGGATCACGGGCAGCGCGGCGAGAAACGACGCTTCCGAATCGTTTTCAGCGAGCGGCTCAGGCATAACGACATTGCCGCGGCAACTGTCGGCTTCGTTTTTCTTAGCTAAATTTATTTCTTCAAATAAAGATTCAATCATCGCCGCATGAGGCGGATAAAACTCGTTCGCTTGATTCACGAAAGAGTTTTCCCAACACCCTGATATTTTCCGCCGATTGAAGATACAAAGAAACATTTTATAATTGGACTGACGAAAATATCGAAAAACTTTCGCGCTCGAAAAGTAACTTTGTCGCCTGAGCGGGGTTTTAATATATAGAGTTGCTAATTTATCGGTCGTGAGGGTTTGGTTGATTACTTAAACACGCCCGAGTTAAATTTCAAACTTGAAATAATATTGCATCAATAAAAATAAATAAGTCAAATGCAAGGAAATACAATTTGCGAAACGGAAAGCCTTGAGCTTCTCGCCCGGTTCGACTTCCTCGACGTGTGTCTGCTGGGCGAGACCGGGACGGGCAAAACTCATACGGCGCGGCAGATTCACGATTTGAGTCCACGCGCCAAAGGCGCATTTGTGGCGGTCAACTGCGCCGAGCTGAGCGCGTCGCTCATCGAATCCGAACTTTTCGGTTATGAGAAAGGCGCGTTCACCGGAGCGGTCGCATCGAAAACGGGAAAATTCGAGGCGGCTTCGGGCGGCACGCTTTTCTTAGATGAAATCGGCGAACTCGCGCCCGAAGTCCAGGCAAAACTGCTGAAAGTCGTCGAAGAAAAAAGCCTGACGCGCGTCGGCGGCACGCGCCCGCGCCCCGTTGATGTCCGCATCATTTACGCGACGCACCGCGATTTATCGGTTTTGCGCGAAGATTTCCGCTACCGCATCGCCGCGCTTACCGTGCAACTGAAACCGCTGCGCGCCCGCCGCGACGAGATTGTTTCGCTGGCGAGACTGTTTTTATTGGAATTCAACCGCCGGTCGAGGCGAGACGTGACGGCGACGGACAAAACACTGAAACTGCTTAAAAAACCGAACTGACTCGGCAACCTGCGCGAGCTGCGCTCGTTCGTTCAAAAGATTTGTCTTGACGCTCTTTTCGTCGCCGAAATCGAAAACCGCTCAAGTGAACCGATTGAATTAACAAAGGAGTTTTTATCCATCCGGCTCGACGCTTTTATCGCCGAACAAAACGCGAGAATCACTTTTGCCGACCAAACTTCTCCGCCCGTTCTCGCGCCCGGCGAGCGAATGGAAGACTACATCGAAAAAGTCGAAGCTCATCTTCTTCAAAAGGCGATGGAGGCAACCAAGCATAATCAAACTCAAGCGGCCCGCGATCTCGGATTAAGCCGTTCGGGGCTAATCAAAAAATTGAAAAGAATAAGTCATTGAACCATTTTCGCAAGATGAATAATTTTTAATCGAAAAATGAGCGGCTGATACGCCGCGCTTCTCAAGCATAAAAATTTAGAAGACCCAGTTTCCTATGCTCAAAATTTCCGACAAAAAGTTTTTCTGCGAAATCCTGGCAGACGCGCTCGTAAACACGTATCTGAATTGTGCCGACAAAAATCTGCGCGATTCGTGGATTAAGGCTTCCGCGCAAGTTGCGGCGATAATTCTCGAAGGCGATACCGCGTTTTTTCATTGGAATCCGTTTGAGAAAATTCTGCTCGTTTGGTCGTTTGAGACAAACGAAATTTCCCGCTATTCAAGCCGCGATTGCCACCTGCCCGACTCTGACCAAAGCGTTTCAGAGCCTTGTCATCACTGCGCGATGAATCTACTCGTCGAGAGTTATTACGAATTACAGCAAAAAACCGGAGAATGCACCAAGATTGATTTTGCCGATGCCGTGTTTTTTGACCCGGAGCTTTCGGTGCGGGCTAAGACGGAACTGCTCGATTTGTCGGTTCTCGAAGGACGGGCGGAACTAATTCCGAGAGTCGAAGCTTTGAAAAGACATTTCACGGAAACGAATGCTGTGGAGATTGCCGAAAAGTGAGCGCGCTTGACTGCTTGATTCTATTTTTTCGACGCGAACTCAAGGTTTCTCAATCGTCTGTTTACTTCCCGTTCGACTCGTTCAAAATTCGGCAGGTTTTGAATCTGCTCGCTTAATGAACCCTGCCAGCGACCTTTATATGCGGGTAGTCGTTCGGCTAGTTTTTTCGGAAAATCAGCTGGATTTAAGTTTTTTGCGGCGCACTTATTGGCGAATTCTGTAAGATAATATTCGATTTCCATTTCCTCCCGCTCCAGCAAATACCAAATGTCGTAAAAATCTCTGGCTTGCATCCGCTGCATCACCGAGCGCAGTTTTTCGATTAAAACTTCTTCGAGTCGGTAACACAGAAGTTGATGCTCTTCAATATCGGAATAGGAGGCGAAAACGTCCTTCAAAACCGTCTCAAATTTCAATCGCTCGCTTTTTGAAATGTCAATCTTTACTCTTTTATTGCTTCCCGTTCCGCCGAGCGGTCCCGTGTAGCCAATGTAAAAATTAATGCCGCCGTCTTCGTGTTCGTTGTCGCCGGTGATTTCGAGCGGAATGTTCGCCTCTTCCTTCACGAATTCAAAAATCTCTCCGAACCACTCGAATATCTGCTCGTTCGTAGTCTTGTTATCAAGCAGCGTAAAATCAAGGTCTTCCGAATATCGGTAATCCTCAAAATAAACTTTCTTTAAAACCGTGCCGCCTTTGAAAACGAGAATTTTTGAGAGTTGTTCGTGCCGCGCAATGCCCCTCAATATCCACGATAAGATATAGTCCTTTTCTATCTGCTGATCGCGCACGCCCGCGTCGCGCGCCTTTTGTTGTATTTCTTTGGGTTTGATCATGTGTAAATGGCGGACTTTAGTGTTTCTGTTTCCAAATTTTGCTGAATGCTCCAACGGCTGATTCTTCTTCCCGTTTTCGGCAGTTCCGTATCCAGCACCGTATATGACGCGGTTTTGATTTTTTGCAATTCGCCCATAATTTCGCCGCCGAGGTTGAGCGTCTCTAAAAGAAATCCCAATCGTTTGACGACTGCCTGAGAATCAAATTTAATCGCGTAGTCAAGCAATTTATCGAATTTGATTTTGTCCCTCGAAACATAAATTGCCTTCGCCGTCTCAACGATTCCTCCCGCGTATTCGGGCTTAAACAGGCAATCAATAAAAGTTTTTTCCAAATCCGAAGAAGAAACCCGATTAAAGCCGTCTATCCAGATTTTCTTCGCGCCGAAAAAATGTCTTTCGTTGTGATAAACGAACTGAAACGGAACATTTTTGATTTTAATTTCCGACGGGCGAATTTGTTTTGAAACGACGATTTGCTCCTTTAAAGACGGCTGCGTGATTAGATTGTGAATTTGCAGTGCGGAATAGTAGCCGATGTAATACTCGGCATCACCAACTAGGTATTCGGCAATTAAATGCCAGTCCGGGACGAACGATTCGGCATCCTGTTCGTAAGGAATAATGTAATAAACGCCGTCTTTTAGTCTCATCAAAAGACCGCGCTTCGTCATATCGCTCAACAATTCCCGAATTGTTCCTTCTTTCGAGTCAGGCAGAGCCCCGAAAGCCTCAACAAAATCGAAACAGAACTTGCCTCGCTCATTAAAGTAAGCGAGAAGTTCGCCTGATTGAGTCGAGATAAATTTATACTTCATAGCCGAAATGTCAGGATAAACCTGATATATATGATACAAAAC
>CAXTMQ010000223.1:0-7904 GCA_964245305.1 uncultured Pyrinomonadaceae bacterium | reverse complement strand
TTCCCCGACGAAGGACACTGGATTCTAAAACCGCAAAACTCCGAATTCTGGTATGGCGAAGTTTTAGGCTGGTTTGAGAAATACCTCAAGCAATAATTTATTCACCGCACGAACTCAAAGGGCGCGCAGGAAAATTTAATTTTCCTGCGCGTCCTTTTAACTTCGTCCTTTCACTTCATGTCCGCAAACAAAAAGGATTGCGATTCCATACAATCCATACGCGCCCGAACCTTACAACCGCTGGACGATGCGCGGGATGCTCGATTTGCCGCAGGAATTAAAAGTCGCCGAAGAATTCTGGGATTTCCTCGGCGGCGCGGGCGCGTATAACGATTTGCTCGACATCTTCGAGCGCGTCGGCATCGAACTGCGCGGGGAAATTGATGATTATTTTCGGAAATTTAATTTGAAGTAATGGCGGAATTTTGTAAAAGTTTTATTTATCACCCCGATTCTATTTATTATTTATCAATTAAGCTAAAACGCGCATTTTCGAATAATTTCTGCAAAAGGCTGAAAACGTCGTATTCTAATTTGCTTTTGAGTATAAATTTCGACTATATTCCTCGTGCCGAACGGGTTGTTACGAGTGCCGGATGACGATAGCGGTCGGCGGACGGGGCGTTACAAGTGCCGGACGGGTCATGACAAACGTCGGACGAATCGTTACAGTCGGCGGACGTACATTACAAGTGTCGGATGAACTGTTACAGGCGGCGGACGCGCCGTAACAACTGACGGGCGGAGCGTTACAGGCGGCGGATACGCCGTAACGATTAGCGGACGCATCGCAACAGCCGGCGGGCTTGTCGTTACGATTAACGGAACGATTTTACACGACCTCGAATATCACATAATCACAAAAAGGAGAAAATCACGATATGGAAGATAAGGAACGACGGAAGTTTGACCGCGCCGAGCGGCAGGCGGCTTATATGACGGCGAATGCGGCGGATTATGCAGCAAATTCGCCGGGTGCGAAAACAGCGGCACTGCTCAAGACGGACATCGAGGCGGTTAAGGGTTTTGCCGCCGGACAAGCGAGCGGCGCGGACGGGCGCAGTCAGCACGTCAGTTCAAAGCACGACGATCTGGACGATTTGAAGGAGTTGATGAAGATGCTCGATAGGGCGGGCGACGCGCTCGAAGATGAATTTCCGGGCATCGAAAATCTGTTCGGTCTGCCGCGCAACCGCAATGAACACAGCATTCTTGCCGCCGCGCAAGCCCAATACGATGCGTCGGAGCAGTATGAATCGGCGTTGCTCGAATACGATCTGCCGCCGACGTTTCGCGCCGATATGCTCGATTTGATAAGCGCGATCAACGCCGCCAACGAAGCCGCCGACACTTCCGGCACGGCGGGCGCGGGTTCGACCGGCGGGCTAAAAGCGGCAATCGCGCGGCTCAACGAGCATTCCAAAAAACTCGATAACATCAACCGCAATAAACTCCGCAGCGATCCCGCCAAACTCGCCGCGTGGACGACGGCGAATCACCTCGAACGCGATCCGCAGCGGACTACCGCTCCAAAACAACCGGACAATAAGTAAGGCAAAGGGCAAAAGTGCGGAATTTATTTCTTCACTTTTGCCTTTTATCTTTCGCCCTCAATCACTTTGCCCATTCATCGCTGATGTGAACGTCAACTTTGACGGGAACGACTTTAACGTATTCTTCGCCTGCCGCGCACATCGCTTTTTCTAATTTGTCGGCGGTTGATTCGGCTTCGCTCGCGTCGGCTTCGACGATGATTTCGTCGTGGACGATGTTGACCAGACGCGCCGATGTGCCGCCGATTGATTCGTGGAGAAGATGCAGAGCGCGTTTTAAAACGTCGGCACTTGTTCCCTGGATCGGCATATTTTTGCCGTTTCTTTGCGCTAACGAGGCGGCTTTGCGGTCATCTTCGTCGTAGCGGAATTTGGATAATCTGCCGGACGCGGTGCGGGCGGCGCGTTCGGTAGTTACTTTGCGGGCGGCTTCTCTGAGCCACGAATCGAGTCCGCGATAGGTGGCGAAATAGCGGCGCATAATGTCTTCGGCGGCGGTTTGCGTCAAGCCGGTCATCATTGCGAAACGCTGCGAGCCGATGCCGTAGACGACACCGAAATTTAAGCGTTTGGCGAAACTTCTCTGGTCGCCCGTTACGTCTTCGGGTTTGACGTTAAAGACTTGCGCGGCGGTCGTCGTGTGAAAATCTTCGCCGGAAATAAAGGCTTTGATGAAGTTTTCGTCTTTTGAAAATTCGGCTAAAATTCTGAGTTCGACCTGGCTGTAATCGGCAATAATTAACTTTTTGCCGTCGGGCGCGCGAAAACAGCGGCGATAGGCTTCTTCGTGCGGAATTTGCTGAATGTTCGGTTTTGAACAGCTAAAACGTCCGGTCGGCGCGCCGATCTGCCGAAAGTCGGCGTGAATTCTGCCGGTTTCCGGCTTGATGAAATCGAGAATATTTTCGCCGAAGCTCGACAAGGATTTCGCCACGCCGCGATATTCGAGAAGTTTGCCGACGACCGGATAATCGTGCGCGAGCGGCTGCAATTGCCAGCCGCGCGTGGTTTCGGGAACGGGAACGCCGAGATTTTTAAGCGCGTCGGTAACTTGCGTCTGCGAGTCGAGATTGATTTCGGCGATACCGAAAAGCGACGCTTGCGCCACGCCCGCCGAAAGCATCTGCTGAAGTTCGAGCGCGACTTTCGCTTGTGAAACTTTTACTTTTTCGAGCTGTTCGCGCCAGCGCATCGCGTCGAGGTAAAAGCCGTTCAGCTCCATCTGGGCAATCGGCAAAATGCAGTCGAATTCGATTTTGGCGACTTTGACGAGCGCGTCCTGTTTCAATCGTTCGACGATTTTTTCACGAAGCGGAATCATCGTCGCCGCGTCGCGGGCGGCGTATTCGATTTGCGACTGCGATAATTCGGGCGCGTTCCAATCGGAAACCTGCTCGGATTTGTCGAGTTCCGTGCCGAGAAAATGGCTCGTTACGTCAGCCAGAGAATGTCGGCGACCGTCGTCGCCCGCCGCGATGATTTGGCTGGCGAGAAGCGTGTCGAAAACGCCGCCGAGTTGAACGCCCAAGTGATGTGAAACCCATTTCGCGTCGAATTTGGCGTTGTGCGCGATTTTGATCGGTTTCGGCGCGGCGAGCAGCGCGCGAAGCGGCGCGAGTTCTTGGCTCGTTCGCAAATCGCTTCGCGCGGCAAACGATTTCAGATCAATGATTTTCGTGTCGCTGCCCGTGCTGAACTGCACGAGGCGCAAGTCGCCTTCATAAGGATCGAGCGCGGTCGTTTCGGTGTCAAAACCGAGAAAATCTTCTTTTTGCAAAGTTTCACACGCCGTTCGCAGAGTCTCCGCGTCGGTGATTAACTGAAAATAAATCTCCATATTTCAATGGTAAATGGTAAATGATAAATGGTAAATGGCGGCGCGAGAATTTGTGTTTTGACAGAACAGCAAACTCGTCTGAAATTTACGGTTTCGGTAAATTTACGCCAAATTAACAATTAACCATTTACCATTTACCGTTTTTCATTTATACTTGTGGACAGTTTGCCGGATGATGAAGATTTTCCATTCAACTACTCGATAAGATCGGTCGAACGAAAAGGATTTAGAAAAGAATTTTAAGATTTTAAGATCAAGGCTTTTTTGTAAAAGAGCATTTCAGACGGGTTCGAGCGCGAATTGAAATTAATAACGCGCTCCCTGTCAAAGAAAAAACGAGACGGTTAACGACCGTTTTCGACGAAAAAGATTCAGCGCGAGAAAACTCCGAAGTTCCAATTTATTTTCAGAATACGAATTCTGAAAACAAACCGAAAAACTTGAATCGAACGCCAAATCTGCTCAATTATTCGAGTTAAAATCCCAAAGTTTAATAATTCATCGCTAAATCCCCGAGCTTCATTCAAAACGGCAATTCGCAAAAAACCGTCGGCGGGCGGTCGGTCATCGCTTTGAAAATCGCGTATGACGCGCTTAATTTATCACCGCCGGTTCTCGAAAATTAAATGCATAAAATATGTCAAAAGAAATGATTATCAGCGTCAACGGGCGCGAAAAAAAGATTGCCATTCTCGATAACGGTCGCGTTTCCGAGTTTTATATCGAACGCGGCGACGAAGAAAATTCCGGCATCGTCGGCAATATCTACAAAGGGAAAGTAATGCGTGTGCTGCCCGGAATGCAGTCGGCGTTCGTCGAAATCGGGCTGGAACGCGATGCGTTTTTGTATGTTTCCGACTTTTTCGATGAAGAAGAGGAAATCGAGCGCATCGTGATGGAAAAATCGAAGAAAGGCTCGCCCGAAGATGCCCGCCGCGAAGCCGACGACCAAGTTCAGAGAGCCAGGCTCGAACGTGAAAAACAGATGGAAGCGGCGCAGGAAATCGCCGAACCTTTGGCGACAATTGACGCGGAACCAATCAGTGAAGACGAAACCGCGAAAGATTTCAAAGACGAAAAACGCGGAAAATCGCGCCGCGACCGAAAAGGAAAAAATGAGCGGACGGAAGCCGAGCCGTTCGCGGAAGTGTCTTCGGATAAATCCGGCGCGACATATTCAGAAGATTTTCAGAGCGAAGCCGAAAATTCATTCGGCGGCAATTTATTCGACGACGCGGCGGAAAAATCATCGGAACAAAACGAACCGGCGGAATTCGAGTCGGGTTTGCTGTTCGATCTGGACGATTCGGGTTTCGAGCGTGTTGTGGACGACGAGGAAACGACCGGCGATATGTTCAAAGACGCTTATCGTCAGGAAGCGATTGTGGACAAAGTTCGCGCCATCGAATTCGATATGGAAAGCGCGGCGACCGCCGAAGTCGGCTCTTTGCTCGATTCGGTAACGAGGATTGGCGGTTTTGAACGCATCGCCGACGAAGACGAAGCGGAACAGCCGTCTGCAGAAACGAAAAAACCGAAAAGCAATCGCGGCGGTCGCGGCAAAGGCAAGCAGACAAAGACGGGCGAAGAAACAAACGCTGTTAAGGAAACAACGAAAGGCGAGGAAACGGTTCAGGCTGAGGCGACGAAAGACGCGGAAGCCAATCTCGGGAAAAAAAGCCGCGCCAAATCCAAAAAATCAATCGAAGACGAAACAATCGAAACAGTCAGAACAGCCGCGAATATGAAACCGCCGGTCAGCAAAAAGAAAGATCGCGGCGGCAAAAAAGCGGCGAAAAAAGGAGGCGAACCGCTTTCCGACGCGCAGGCGAGCGTTACGGAATCAGAACCGAAAGCGGAAATGGCGGTCAGACGCGGCGGTCGCAACCGTCGTCGTCCGAACGGCGGTAGTGCTGACCAAGAGCGCAACGCGCAAACTGAAACCGACGACCGCAATGCGCCGCCGAAACAAGAAGATTTTGAAGCGGATTACCCGACGGAAAATAACCGGCAAAGTAATTATCGCAACGGCGGCGACACCCGGCGCGAAAGTAGTCGCAGTGATAATCGAAATGATAATCGAAGCGACAACCGCAACGACAATCGAGGCAGTAATCGAACCGATAACAGCCGAACGGACAACAATCGGCGCGAACGTAGCGGCAGCGGCAACACGCGGCGCGAACGCGAGCGAAATCAGCCGACGATCACGGATCTGCTGCGTGAAGGTCAGGAAATTCTCGTCCAGATCGCCAAAGAACCGATTGCCAAAAAAGGCGCGCGCATCACGTCGCACATCGCTCTGCCCGGACGCTTTTTGGTTTATATGCCGACGATTGAACATTTGGGCGTGTCGCGTAAAATCGAATCGGCGAGCGAGCGCAGCCGTCTGAGAGTGGCAATTCAAAAAATTCGCGCCGAAGAAGATGTGCCGTCGGGCGGATTTATCGTTCGCACCGCCGGTGTCGGCGTTCCCGAACAGGATTTGCGACAGGATGCGCGGTATCTCGTTCGCACCTGGACGGATATGAAAAAGAAGGCGGAAAAATCAAAATCGCCCGCGCTCGTGCATCAGGATTTGGACATTATTCAAAGACTTCTGCGTGATCAATTGTCCGACGATTTCTCGGCGATTCGCGTTGATTCGGAAGAGGAATATCAGCGTATCGTTGAATTCATCAACCGCATTCAACCCAGAATGGTCAGCCGCGTCAAACTGTACACGCGCGAAACGCCGATTTTGGAAGAATACGCCGTGCAGGAAGAAATTGACAAGGCTTTAAAACCGCGCGTTTGGTTAAAATCCGGCGGCTATCTCGTCATCAATCAAACCGAAGCTCTCGTGGCGATTGATGTCAACACCGGCAAATTCGTCGGCAAGGGAAATGCGCGGCTGGAAGACACGATCACGAAAACCAATATGGAAGCGGTTGACGAAATCGCCCGCCAGATTCGTCTGCGCGATTTGGGCGGCATTATCGTCTTAGATTTAATTGATATGGAAGACCGACGCAACCGAAATAAGGTCGCGCAGGCGTTGCAGGAAGCACTTTCGGGTGATAAATCGCCGACGAAAGTTTTATCCTTCAACGATTTCGGTTTGATTATTATGACGCGCAAGCGTGTCAAACAATCGCTCGAAAGAACTTTGTGCGCTCCGTGCGAATACTGCGAAGGCGCGGGCTGGGTAAAATCGGCGCAAACCGTCTGTTTCGAGATTTTGGAAGAAGCCAGAAGATTGGCGAAATCGGTCGAGGACGTTCGTTCGACGACTCTGCGCGTTCATCCGGAAGTCGCCAAAGCTCTGACCGGCGCGGAACGTATGGTTTTGGAAGAAATCGAAGCGCATCTCGGCAATGTTGACGTTACCGGCGACAAATCAATTCTTCATCAGCAGCAATTCGATTTCGCCTTTATCTAAAACGAAATCAGCCGCGAATAAAACGAATGACACGAATAGAAATTCAAAAATTTATTCGTGTCATTCGTTTTATTCGCGGCTGATTCTCTTTAAAGTTTCAAGTCTTTCTTCAAATCCTTCGGCGAATTCGGTTTGGCGAAAATCGAATCGGAAATAATTTTGTTGAATTCGACAGTTTCGTAATTGATGCGGCTGGTTTGCGCTCCGTTCGTGAAATGGTCAACGATGAGCGGCGTTTTAATGCCTTGAAAATCAACGAACTGCGCGTAGCGGTCTTCTTCTTTTACTTCTTCTTTGTCGGCGTTGAGACGTTTGTATAAGGCTTTCGCGGGAAAGTATTCGTCGGAGAATTCAAACTCGACAATAGAATCATCGTTAAAAGTTAATTTCACGACTTCGTTGCGTTTGCCGAGCGTCGCTGGACGTTTGCCGACGTAGCTTAAAACGGCTTTGCCGCGCCAATCGCCGCGCAGAAGATGATCAATGCTGACGCGCAGACCGCGTTTGAAATTTTCGATCTGCGCCGCGGTCTGCGCGTTGATCGTTGCCGCCGCGCCGTCGAAGATCCAGCCCGTCTCACCCGTATTCGTCTGCACGGTTTTCGCGCCGCCTTCCTTAAATTCGGTGCGCTCTTTACCGGGATAAACGATCACGTCAACAAACGACTGATAAGACGAAACCACGCCGTCCGTGAACACGCTGAAACGCCCGCGACTGACGCTCGTTTTCACCTGCGAATATTTCTCGCCGCCGAGCTTTTCGACGGCTTTTTTCAAAACCGCTTCGGCTTTTTCGTCGGTTTTGTTAGTTTGGGCAAAAGTAAAAACGCTGGAGATTAAAATGAAGAGAGTTATCAGAAAAAGATTTTTCATAGAATTATTTCTAAAAAAAGGCTTTGATGAATTTTATCATCAAAGCCTTTGATGCGAAAAATAATTTTCGGGTTTAGTTCAAGCTGAAAGCGTCCATCGGTTTGATCACGATTTCGTTGTCTTCGGCTTCGACAATAAATCTAGTCGCCGCTTTCCATTGGTTGGTGATCGGCAGTTTGATTTTTTGGTCATTGTGGCGTTTTAAGAATCTCGCGCCGTAA
>CAXTMQ010000222.1:0-7924 GCA_964245305.1 uncultured Pyrinomonadaceae bacterium | reverse complement strand
CGTCCAAACTTTTATGATATTCGGATCGCATTTTTGCATACGCTAATTCTCGTTTGTAATTTTCATTTTGACCGAGATGGCGACAGCAATAGGCGGCGGCGGCAGCATGCCAGGCAAAATAGTTGCTAACGCCTGATTTCTGCTTAACGTAATCAAAATATGCCAGAGCTTCCTCGTATCGGTTCATTCCCAATAAGCAATATCCAATGTTTCCGTAAATGATGTATAAATCTTCATCTAATAATGAAGCCTTTTTTAGAAGATAATTAAATAGACTCAAGGCGTATTCATATTGTTCCTGATGAAGTATGGCTCTGGCTACACCTGTTGCCGGAATAATTCCGAACTCGTTAAGCTGCCTGGTTATTTCATTGCAGGTTCGTTCAAAACGCTCTTGATTATTGAACATTCTTCTCTCGGTTTTAGCCAATAATCCGTCTAATTTTGGCAGCCTGAGAGAATTTTTAAATTGAGGAATAGTTACTTCCGTGTCGGCTGTCGCGCCGCCGACATCAAGCAATACTGAGCCGTCATTTAAGCAAAACGACATTGTGTCTTCATACTGTTTCTCGCATTTGCCGCATCTTTTCATACGATTATGATTTCCTCGAATTTTCAATGACTTATTAAATTCTGCTAATTACTCCTCTTCATCAAACATCTCGCCCAATCGTCCGCAATCCTCATCCGTGTTAATGGACACGCCTTCCCAAGCGTCGAATAATTTATCGAGCGCGTTTATTTGTTCGGGAGTGATTAATTCGTTTCCTATCATTTCAGCCGCCGATTGGTATTTGTTCTTTCATAAATTTATCCTTCGATCATCAAGCCTCAAACATTTTGTTTTCGTCTAAATTCTTAGCTGAATCTTGGTCAGAGCTTAATCTTGTGCTATTACGCCGCTGCTCATTAAGTATTTAATATGCTCAAGCAAACACTGATCGCAAAGGGTTGACGGGTTCGGCGGACTGCGAAGCCTTAGGAAGTTTTCAAGTTCCGCTTCGTCATAGTCGCTGACCGTTTCCGGGAAAGTTTTATCGCCGTCGAACGGCGTCTCGCATTTCTCACATTTTTCAATCATAAATTTATTCTCCCAAGGTAAATTTTCATTTAATCTCGCCATCACCATCGAAAGCGGCATTACCAATCTCCACCCGCACCGCCGCCGCCAAAATCGCCGCCGCCGCCATATCTGATTACTAAAATGCTTCGTCGCATCCTAATGCTTGAAGCTTGGATCTAGCGTCGTCAATGCTCGCTTGAATAGCGATTGCTTCGCCGCTGCCGGAAAAATCTATTCCGAACCTATTGCCCATTAATCGCAAAAGACGCAGCAGAAACTGCCCGGTGACTATGGTCTGCCGGTATTGGGCGCATCTTGTTCCGGGAGTTCCGCCGCCGTTCGATTGTTGGAGCGGATGAATCGCTTCACCGGCGGTCGTGGTGGAGATTTGTCCGACCGTGACATTCGCCGACTTCAAAACGTAGACCGAAATTTTTCCGTTTTCGTCGCCGCTTATTTTTTCCGAATGCAGAATCGCGTCGCGGAAAATATCGACATAATTGTTCATTTCCAAAGTTTGATACAATCGAATCTTCTCCGAGCCGGAATTTCCGACAAATCCGCTCAACTTCACCGCGCCGCCCTGATCGGCGTATTTCTCTAAAAAGACGATTGTCGGGTTCACATCTAAAATCGAATCTTTTTCTTTTGCCGTAGTTTTCGTCTCCTTAAATTTTCATTTTATTTCCCCATCATCCATCGAAAGCGGCATCACCATATTGCTTTTGATTTCATCTTCCCGCCTTCAAAAAAAACCAATCATTCAACAGGTCTCTGCCAGCCTAAAACCGTTTCCGCAATCTCTTCCAAAATTTCTTTACTTATCACACTCGCCACGGCATCGATCACAAACCAGGTGTCGGGAAATTTCTCCATCGCTATTTGCGCGGCGCGCTCGACCGCCTCGGCTCTCGATTCGGCGACGACGAGAGTCGTAAACATCACAGGCGAATCTTCTTCGTCGTGCAGATGAACGTGGCAGTTGAAACACCTGTGTACGCTCATAATTAACTGCCAACGTGAACAAATTCTTTCATAATTATCTACTCCTTAATACGATTTACTTCCTGCGTGAACCCAACCTTTTATACAATTTACGCCCGCATGTTGCCATCCTTTCGTCTGATTATTTAATTTTTGTCATTTCATCTTATCTCTCCCTCATACCTTAACGATCTTTTCGATCTTTAATCCTCGCTTTTCAGACGACTCTAAAACTACGGACAGATAATTTTCATCTTTGGTAAAGGTTCGTAATAACGCTAATTCACAGCCAACATCTGACAATTTGGAAACCATTAAAAATTTGCTGATTATTTTAGTCGGAGCTTTAACGCTGAAGACTTCATCGTCATACATTAAAGTCAATGCCTGATTATCGGGATTCGTTAAATCATAAACGACAGAATCAAGAAGCAGACCGACGCTTTTTAAGTGAGCCAAATAGATGCCGTTAATACCTTTCGATATTAAATACGTTTCGATTTCCTGCCCGCCAATTAGGAAAAAGCTGCTATCGTTAAAATTGATTTTGAACAAGTAGTTACAGAGATTGTCGAATAGTTTTGCGTCGAATTTACTCATCGCTTTAACGAATTGAAGCGTCCGCAGTGAAAATTTACCCGGCTGCGTGATTTCGCCGGCTAGGATTTTTGCCCAAAGAATCTGCATTTGTTCGTCACTGATAGTTTGGTTATATTCCATAAATTGATAAAACCAATCTTCGTCAACGCTTTCGTCGCCGACACGTTCGGGTAAAAACTGCGGAACGAGTTTGAACGTGCTTTCTAAATTTTCCTGCTGCCTGATCTGAGTGGTTGAGACTCGGTCGGCGGCTCGCTGCTGAACCGACTCGGCGAGTTCCGATTGCAATTTTGCAATTTTGGAAGCCGTCCTTACTTCATTTATTTTTTTTATTTCCTCCGCCTTCGCTTCGGCTTTCGCGTCTATAATTTTTTCAAGCGGTTCATACATTCTGCCGAATGCGGGCGCGATGGTTTGTAAGAACTTAACCGTCGGAAAACTGGCGGCGGCTATTCCGAGAGTTTGTGCAATTTGAATTGCTTCCGGCGGTATATTCATAACTTAAAATTTCTATTTTATTTCCGTCGTCCTTCAAGCGGCATCACCGCGCGGGTTGCTGATTTTCCGTTACCAAAATTAACGGAATGTGATAAATTTCAACTATGCAGAACTGCCAACCGGCTACTGACGAAACGCCGTTTATTACAATCGAGAATCCGACCGAAATTTTTGAAATCTGTTTCCGAAACGAAAAAGGTTATTTCGGAATGGCGGTTGCGACGGTTCACATACCTGAAAAAATTCTTGAAGGTTATAAACGCCCTCTTGAATTAACCGTTCGCGCTAAAGATCGCCCGTGCGCTCAACTTTCACAAAAGCACAGCAACCCGTAATTGGCGATTCGACAGCGTGATATGCGCCATTCGGATTTCCAACAAACAATCCGCAATCGAATTTATTCGCGCATTCGCCGACTTCAATCCCCGTTTCGTGCGTTTTGGTTTCATCGTCGGGTTCGTGAACGCAGATATGCCGCTTTACAATTAATCGCGCCGTGCCTTGCAATCGTTCGCATTGAAAGTTTTCGTAGCGTTTTAAGATTTGAGGAATGCCGTTCATAAATTATTCTCCATTTATTAAGGTTTGAATGCTTTCTTCTCGTCTAAATTTTCACCATCACTCATTTACTTTCCAGTATTTTCCGTTTTGGTCGTTAAAAGCATTAACGTGAACCGTCCGCATCTGCCTGTCGCCGGTCCGAGTTTGAATGTCAACTTTAGCGATTCGCGCGTCACCGGCTTTATTGACCAATTGAATGCCGATGACGTTTACCGGTTGCTCGATATCACTCGGATACTCTTTTTTGTGCGGCGCGGCATAAAACTCACGAACGGCTATTTCAATCGCCGGTCGGTCTTCGTCTTTGGTTTGCAATTCTGAAACCGGCGCGCGACAACTAAAAGCGAGCGAGACTAAAATCAAAATTATTGAGAAGCAGAGTTTCATTAATCAATCCCCGAATTATTTAATTTCTCTCTCAACAATCGAACGACATCACCGCACTGTAGATATGCAACCAATCTCTTAACTGCTGCGAATTCATATATCAAATGGAAAGGATTTTGTTTTATCTCGATTACTTTTGGCTCAGATTCAAAATAGCGACCGGTCTTCATACGACAATGAATCCGGTTGACGTAAAAACGCGCTGGAAATACTGGCAGAGCAAAAGAATCGCTCAAAACCGCCGCCGATTAAAATAAAACCTTTCATATTAAATAACTTGGAAATTTTCAGTCCGGCATAAAACTGTAAGTAATCACGCCCGTCACGCTCACGGGCGCGCCGTTCGACATAAAAGGTTTGAATTTCGCCTTGCGCGCGGCTTTCTCCGCCGCTTCATAAAGCAGCGGATCGCCGCTGACCGCCTTCGCCTCGACGACCTTGCCCGTCTCGTCAACCGTCGCCTGAACCGTAACTCCGCCGGAAGCACGCGCCGCTCGCGCCTTTGCCGGATATTTCGGCTTCGGCAGGGAAATCGGCTTGCCGTATGAAACCAAAACGCCGACATCTTGCGGCTTGCTCGTCTGAGCGAACGCGCAAAAGGCGAAAATTAATATTAAAATCGTGCAAAAATAAATTTTCATCTTATCTCTCCCTCGTCCATCGAAAGTGCCATTACTGCGCCGCCTGCTGAATTTAATCCAATCCGAACTGCGCCTTGCTCATCAATTTGCCGTTCTGGAACATACAATTCATATTGGCGACGTATCCGCCTTTCCATTGATACATCGTCGTTTTATAGCCGCCGATTTCGTTTTCGCTGACCACCGTTCCTTCCGAGCCGAGAATCTTAACCACATCTTCATAGCGCATTCCGGTTTTTAATTTATTAAAATTTTCGATGGTCACGCCGGCAGTATCTTTGGTGGCTTCGGGCGTTGATTTGGCGGTGACCGGCGTTTTCGCAGGCGTGTTGGAAGTGTTGGCGGAAGGTGGCGCGGCGGCGCGGTCGTTTTGATTATCGTTTTTCGGACACGCGCAGGCGACGACGAGCAGGATTAAAAGGGCAATGGCTAAGTTTAAATTGTTTTGATTTTTCATATAATTCAAATTTTGTGTTTTTCAAATATTCTCTGCCGTTTTACTAAAAGCTGTTGTGTATAAGGATGTAAATCTTCAAATGGAGTTTCTTCTAGCTCAAGAAGCTTCCATTTCGGTATAAGTAAAACTAACGCTATTTCTTCAGCTCGTTGCTCCTGAATACTTTCAAGTTTTTGAACATCACGGTAGAGCAAAACCGAACTTTTTTTATAAGGCGCGTCGAGCAAATAATGAGTTAATTCATGAAATGCCGTCAAAAGTCGCTCAAATTCCGGCAGATTAGAATTGATTAAAATATAAGGTCGTTTTCGGTAAACCTTAAAATAACCGTCAATCAAAAGCGGCTCCTCTCGAACAATAATTTTGTTCTGTTTCGCCACCCGCCAAAAATCATCCGCGGTGTGTTCGCGCTCGTTGAAGTCTGGAAAGACTTCTTTAATTTTATTTATGCTGAGGAGCATCGAATATATTTATAGAAACTATGCTTTGTATATCTAATTCTTATAAGGAACGCCTGTGATAAAAGCGTCGGGACTCGTTTCTTTATCGAAATCACCGTAATCGGTATCCGGCTCATCAATCGCCGCAAGGCTTTCAATAATGGCTTCAATCTGTTTATCTGCTACCTTCTTCATTTTTGAAGATAGCTTACTGTAATTCCTAAATTGTCCCCCGGATGTATTAGTTCGCGGAGCGTGTCCCGCTAACAATAAAGCCTGATTAGGATCTTCGCCCAAAGCCTCAGCTAATTTAATAACAGTTTCACTTTTCGGTTGACTTGGTTTATCCGTCAATGGCTGCTTTTTTGCGCCTGCCAAAGCACTAATTGTTGAGCGGCTTAAGCCAATAGAATCGGCTAATGCAGCAAAGGACTTAAAGGACGACTTTCCAAAACTGGCAGTCAGCCAGTCGGCGAATTTATCAGCATCGTAGTTAGCCATTGCATAATTGTAGATATGAAATTGACGATTGTGTATTTTTTGTTGTAGATTTACTATGGACATAAATTTATGGAAACAGTAAAAAGAATTCAATCTAAAAACGAACTTGTAGATTTGGACAAAATCAAATATCTCTGCGAAGAAACATTTCTTTCGCCGAACTTGGGTGCCGCATTGGATTAAATTGGCGTGACTCAATTTCTTTAAGACTTCAAAACCGTTCAACTTTAATCGCCAATGAAGTCTTCTTGATCGCAGACGAACTCGGCGTTTCTGCGGATGAATTAAGACGATCTGTAGATATTGCATCAAAAGTATCTTAAAAACGTAGATTTACTATTGACAGTATGTAGATAATTAATCTACAATCTCTTAATGGTTAAGAAAAAACCGAAAAGGAGAAAACAAAATGTCAACTTTCCCGAGCCACCGAAATTCGCAGAATGAATGCAATGACCGCCGCCAGCAATACAAAAATGCGATCAGCCGATTCGCCAACGCCAAAAAGCCGCTGCTCGATGCAGACCAAGCCGCCGCGAAATTCGCCAAACAAGCCCGCGCTTTTCTCGCCGACAACCGCGTCACCGTTTCCGGCAACTGCTACCGCGTCGCCGTCGGCAACGGCGCAAAGTGGTATCCGGTTTACAAAATCCAAAACTCCTTCCGCTGCGCCTGCAGCGATGCGGAAAGATATGGCGATTGCGGACACAAGCGGGCGGCGGCATTCGACGAACAGCTCGAACGGGAAGCGAACCGCCGCGAAGACGAAAAACCGTTCACCGCGACGCTTCGATATGGAAACCGGAAGGGACTCGACTTCGATAAATCGGCGCGATTTTCGACACAGCGCGAAGCCGCCGAATGGCTCGCTGATCAAGCAGTCAACAAGTTTCAGCCCGAAGGCGAAGTCACGGATACGTTCGGCGATGTCGTTTTTGAAATCACCGACGAATTTTTCGAGCTTTGGGCGGAGCAGATGACTTGAAGGGCAAAAAAAGCGGCGAAATGAAAAGCGTCTTCCACACCGCTTCTCGTTTCACCAGGCGATTGGCGGCGCGAACCGGGGAGGCTCGCAGCCATTTAATCGCCGAACCCGAGTGTAATCGAAGCGGGCGGATAAAGCCAGGCGACGGCGGATTTTTCAAAGAACCGACTACAGATTCTAAAAATTTCAAAAATCTTTGTCAGTAGAATTTACGAACTTTTTTTCAACCGAAAATGTCGAGAGAAATTTTTTCGCTTTCAGATCAAACCAGAGACACGCTGACCGATAACGTCGGCGCGGTCTCCGGCGCGATGCGCAAATACGACAAATATTTTTACGCGATCTTGAGCGACGACAAAACCGATCCGTTCGCGCCGTTCGAGAATCTTTACAAAGGCGTTTTGAAAGCGAAACTGCCGACCTGTCACTGGGACAATCATCTCGAATTTCTGCGCTATCGCTTCGGCGGCAACGCCTTGAGTCCGAAGACGGCGATTGAATGCTTCAAGGAAAAAATGAGCGTCCACGCGCTGACGCTCTCGAAACTCGTCGAAGCCTTTAGCGACGGCATATTTGACGACGAGGAAATCAAGACAATCGAAGAGTGTCTCGACAAGGAAGAGAGAAATATTAAAAACATCCGCGCGATGCTGAACCACAGCAAAATGCTGGTTAAGTCGGAGTAAGTAACACCGATGGACAAAGTTTATCTATCGAAAAAACAAGCGAAATTAGAACTGCGGCGCGCCGGATTCTCGGTCGCGGCGGCGGAGGCGGCGGTCGCGGCGATGCCGAAGATCATATTCG